>JBGSIM010000029.1:0-34275 GCA_041742535.1 Cyclobacteriaceae bacterium
ATTGCCCAAAGCGTGCAATCTTCCATCAACTGAATGTTCTCTACACCTGGCTTGCGTGTAATAAAACTGAAGAACGAAGTCACAAAATTATTTTCGAAAGCAAACCAATAACTGATTTCTTTTCCATCTAAATTATAAAAGCCCCGCAGACACCCTTGCTCAAGAAAGTAAACGTGGTTGCAGACTTTGCCTTCCGTGATTAAAAAGTCACCCTTTTGTAATTCAACTTTTTGCAACACTATGCCTAAACTTTTCAGTGCAGGATTGCTTAGCTGACAATATTGTTGAATGTGGGTGAAGAGGGTTTTCATGGGTTTAATTTACAAATTACTTAATCATGCGTCCCGGTAGAGACTCAGTGTATCTTTTTCATTCTCCCGCGTTTTACTCGTATACCCTAAGCTGTAAACTATGAAAACCCGTATTATTATTTTGCTCGCTATCATCTGTCTGATTTCGTGTACAGAAGACCCAGATTCAACCTGTAAAGTCATTCAGGCTATCGAATCGCAGGATTACCAAAATGGGGGCGAGAAATTACAATATGATTTTATATACACTGATGAGGTAATGAGCCAAATGAAAAAGTCCGTCTTTATTGATGGCACACCTCAGTATTTCTATTCGATGAATTATTTCTACAACGATAAAAATCAACTTGTGCTTGCCGAAAAAAGAAACACATCCGCTTTGCTAACCTCTTTTGAGTTTGAGTATGAGAATGATCGCCTGACCCGGCATATCGTAAAAAGTGGATTCACTCAAGCACGAGCCGAGAGAACCATCAGCTATAATGCCGATAATGAAATCAACCGGGTTGATTACGAATCTTATAAAGATGGAGAAGCTGATCCGTTTGAGGTATTTTATATTACAATACAGCTCACTTCGGGCGATTTTCAATACCTGGTTTCCTATTATGATACACAGGATCAATTCACCGGATCGATTGAGATCAAAACTAAATCGATATCAACAACCGTTGATTTAAAGTTTCTTTTCCTGGAGCGCTACTACAACACGCCTCAATATCTTTTTGGCAATGAGAATGTGACAACCGAACTGATCTATAAAGATAAAGATGGAGCCATTGGCACCACGTTATCCTATGACTATTTGGTAGGCAATGGAATTATGGATCAATTTACTATGGACTTTGGGATCAGGGTTGATTTGTTTGAGTTCAAATATGAGTGCCAATAGTTTGAGGGAAATTATGACGGTGGTTTACTGATCCTTATAAAAACGTTTTATCACTACCTTTTGCAATTCTCGTTTAATAATTAACTCTGCAATCACATTAAAATAAGATTCATTGGTGCGCTCGGCCACATACTTTTTTAATTGCGCTTCGCTAATATCAATTCTATGTAGCAATTGCATTAATTTGATATTTACATTGCGTTCAAGCTCAAACGAAATCTTTTTAAGGATACTGCTGTATGTTGGCTCAAGCGCAGTTACAAACTCAGACGGAAAATTACTTTGCTCAAAATCTTTTGCCAATTGTATTTTAAAGGCAGCGAATAAATCATTGCTGCTTAGTTGATCTTGAATGTTGAGCGAATTTTGCATTGCACTTAGTCTTTTAAGCAACGAACAGAGTTTCCTACATTCTTAGGATCCTTTCCCAAACGGTAAACCTCCGATGAGAGGTAGATAACAACACTCATGGAATCTCGTTGCGAGGCAGTCCAGTAATGACCGCCCGCACCCAGCCCTGCATAGTTGTTTGCTCCGTAATAATGATTGGGGTCATTAAAACCACCTAACTGCGCATTGAATTTGGAACTACCGCCCGGCAAAAGAGAAGCACAGCCTCCTGATTCTCCGTTGCAATTAATCACCTTATTCAGTTCATCAAAATCTTCCACGGTAGGAACATGCCAACCCACCGGACAAAGTTTATTTGTTTCGACACTGTACCAATTATAGAGTGCACCATAAAGTTTCTTATTTGTTTCGCTATCATCATAAAAACAAAAAGCCGGAGCGGTTGTCGTTTTCCAAATCCCTTTATCAATCACTTTTACCATTGGCAATCCATCATTTAAGGTTGCAGATTTCAGGTTTTCTGCCATCCAGACCTGAGTGCCAATTTTTACTGTTTTATATTGATTGCCATCACGATCTATCAACTCTTCCTGAGTTGATTCACGATCAACACCTAATGTATCTGTATGGAAACTATTCTCATGCGCATAAACTACACTAGTTAAAACCAACATCCATGAAATGAGACTAATCCTTATAATGCTTTGCTTCACCTGCAGGTTGTGCGATTTCATAATCCAAAGGTAGGTATGAAATGCTGCTTTTCATTCCAATTTTAAAAGCTTGATGAATCAGGACTATTGAATTTGTTTATTGAAAGTGGGAATTACACGATTGCACATCAGCTTTTGGTAATTGTAGTACAGGTAACAACAGATCGAAAATGAAGAATTTATTACATGCTTCTGCAAAGTAGAATCTATCCGTTTTCTAAATCTCTAAAACCCTGTTTTGATCAGAGTTTCTAATCGTATTTACATTAGTGCATCGCCATCAATCAGAGAGGATGTTTGAAAACAATCCTGCATTAGATTGCTTACTATTCTGTTCTTTTAGGATTAAGTTAGAGAACACCCAACATGGATACTCGAATTAACATTTTATTAGTCTTTACGTTTTTCTTCGGATCATTGGCCTTCTTTGAATTAACTTATGGAGGCTCATTATTTTTTTCCATTATAACCACTCTTGGACTTACCGCTATCGGATTTACGCTATGGACGCACATACGATTTAAATTAGTTTTTGATCAGCTCATTATAGAACAACCCTTTCGCAATGCTTTTTCAGTTGATCTGGAACAATTAGTTAGGTGGCGGGTGTTGAGTTATAATATTCGAGGACAACAAAGAAAAACACTCATATTAATCCTTAAAGGGGAAAAGAAGCTTACCCTCACCAATACAGATTATCGAACTGAGTTTAAAGAGCTCGTTGATTATTTGAGTTCGAAGTATCCTGTTCTTAAAAAATAACCCTCACTTCTTCCACTGTCGAACATCGTCTCCGTTTCGGGACGATGTGATGGATTAGTTCACGCATCGTCCTCTGCGAGAGACGATGCTTGACATGAGGCAATCAACAAACAATAACAAGAGAAATCCTGATTCGCCAGTTGGCGGAGAAGGATCTCCAGTCGTTAAGGGATCCTTCGCTCAAAGTGAGTTAGTGATGAAGAGTATTTACTTACTCCATTCTCATAGATGATTGTTACTATATTTTTAGTCGCTCTGGATTTTGGAAAATCTGAGTGTCATCCTTTCTAACATCGTCTCCGTTTCGGGACGATGTGATGGATTAGTTCACGCATCGTCCTCTGCGAGAGACGATGCTTGACATAAGGCAATCGCAAACAAGAGCAATCCTGATCCGCCAGAGCGGAGAAGGATCTCCAATTCGTTAGGGATCCTTCGCTTAAAGTAAGTTAGTGATGAGGTGTACTCAACTTATTTGTTCTCACTAATATTGTTACACAAATTCTTTAGCCGCTCTGGATTGTATAACCAGTAGTGGTTTAGTGATTATATTGACCACACACACTAGAAGCTATTTCTTTGTAAGCGTATAGGAGCCTTTCACCTTTGTTACAAAACTTCCCGCCCCGCCCAAATCCTGGGTTTGTTCTGTGTCTATTGCTATTATAAGTTTGGTACTGGACTGGCTAATAATAGTTGCTTCTTGTGCAACACCAGCACTGGTAACGGTTAAAGTTTTGCCATTGAGTACCCACGTTCCATCACCAAAAAAATCATTAAACGTAACGTCTTCAGTAATGCTTTGCCCGAGGGTGACAGTAGTTAACGCAATGGTATAACTTCCTTGGCTAGTAACTGTATTAGGGTTTTGGTTAAAGGTCACCGTCATGTTCATATCTTTTCCAACTCCTGTAAAATCAGAAGTAATTTTGATGCCTGAGACTGTTGTGATGGTTGATCCCCCATATTCAAGAGCCGTGATTGACCATGCGCCAATGAGGCCATCGGCAGTTGGTGTTGGATCATCATCCTTGCCACACGAGAAAAGTACCACTGCCAAGCCGAGCAAAAATAGTTTAGCGATTTTCATAGGTTATAAATAAGATGAAACAAGTTACTGAGGTTCAATTACAATTCAATTTGTTTTAGAAGTCGATGAACACCTGCTTAACAAAGCACATACAAGTACTATATAAATCTCATATCAATTCACTTCTTCTCCACCACCCACGTATCGGTCCAGGCATCGTGCCAACCACGGGCGTTACCCAAAAAAGAAAAGGCTTCAAAAGGTACAATGCGCGAAAGCGATCTACGAAAGATAGTTCCCAGCGCGGGTACCTTGCCATCCTTATCTACCACACGGGTGCCTGTAATCAACTTGCCAATCGTGCGGCCAGAAGCAGCTTCCAAGGTGGTGTAATAAAAGACGTAGCTCATATAAATGATCACATACATCCAAAGTTGGTTTGTGCTACTGCCTTCATCAAACAAGTCTTCTGCTTCCACCGGAAAAAACATGGCTCCTACCAGCGCACTCATAAAAACAAACACGATAGCCAATAGATAAAACGCGATGTAGTCAATGATCATGTTCAAAAAACGTTTTGTACTGCTGGCCAACACACGTTCGGGATCAAACGCAGCTTTATCAGCATAGTGATGGAATTCAGGAGATGTTCCATCTATTGTTTTAAACGTAGGGCAATAACTTTCAAAATCAGCTTGCTTGCCCGTAAGCACACAGATCACTCCTTGTTGTGGATCGAACTGTTTATGGATACATACTTTGCAGTACTGAAGTTGGTGATCGCGGTTCATAGTCACACTTTAATTGAAATTATCTTTTGCCCCTTGCTGACAATTCAAATTTTTCGCGATACGAACGAATGCGAAAATCATGCACCGGGCGATCATCATCCAGCTCATGACGTACTGCCTGAAATTGTTGCGAGCGCGCGATGCCCACATTGGCATTGCCCGAGGCTGAGTATAATACTGTAAGCCAAACCGGGCGACCAAAGAATGAAGCATCTAACAAGGTTCCGCGCTGCTGGCGAATGGTGCGCGTAACCTGTTGCCCCAGCATTGATTCGTAAAAGCGACAGAACACACTAGCAGGACTAAATGAACCCGTGAATAAAATTTCAGTGATGTTGGATTCGGCAATGGCTTCCAACAGGTTGCCCGGTGAACTTAAATCCATCATGGCAATTTTTCTGCGCTGCATAAACGCCTTAACACGTAAAGTGCTCAGTGGATTTTTTAACTCATCAGGAAATGCTTCTTGAAGATTTTTCCATAAAAACTTTTCCTCCTCTATTATGAGATGCTCCCTTCTGCGAGGGTGAAGCAACAGGTTGCTGAGAATTAACTTTTGGCAGTCAGCCGGGATGAGTTGATTCTTAATTGCCTTGTTGTTTCTGATAAGTGTTTCATTCATTGCTCACCCGGTTGGAGGATTCAATTCATTCGTAAATACCTGGAGGTATCTAAAAAATGACTAGCTGCTTCTTCTAACAAGGCATGTTCGTGAGCACCAAAGCCGGTTGCAACTTCGCTGCACAACAACTCAACGCGTTGCGTTTGCATCAAGTGCTTCGAAATTGTTTGGGCTTTCACTTCACCTACCACAAACGCTAGTTTAAAATAAAGTTCTTCACTCAGTAATTCCATTTGGCGATGGTTGCCAGGGTGTTGCCCAAGACTCAGTTTGACTCCGGTGTCTTTTAGTACCTGCCCGATATGCTCCAGCAAGTCGGCCAAATGAATTCGTTCAAAACTACTTCTCGCCTCAAGGTGATGTGCCAGGCCTCGAATTTCGGTACCGATACTTAAAAGATCGCTGATCATAAAATCATTTATTAAGAAGTTGGGCTGTGTCGCTAAAATGATTGGCCGCTTCATCCAACAACACCAATTCGCGTTGCTCAATGATGCCCAGGATCAGTTCACTATGTAAGCCTTTCATACGATGCGTTTGATTCAGTTTTTCAGAAAGCGAACGGGCATGGTTGATACCTAGCACAGGATGTAAGTGGTGATACAGTTCCTGACTCAATAATTCGAGTTGAGCGCAATTGCCATCGGGAAAATCTCCGACTGTAAGTTTATCGAATGTGTCTTTTACTACTCCACCTACATAGGTTAGTGTATCGGCCAATGCATGTCGCTCGCTGAGGGGGAGTTTATTGAGTGTCATCGAGAAATAAAAAATCTCCCGGCTGGCACGAAGGATGTCAATGATTAAGGCCATTGACACGCGTCTGTGTATAAAAACTTCGGGGGTTTGGGGAGACTGGCTTAGCATACCGCTAAGGTGGCATGGTGAGCAGATAAAAATCAAGGGTATTTTCCCCCGAAATCAGGGGGAAATCCCCGGTATAAAAAGGGGGAAAACCCCGTGTCATGTTTAAGATGAATTAACCATCTTTGAACGCGAGTATATTTTTTAATCTCTAACCCAAAAAATATGGCAACCACGGTAGAGGCATTTAAGTTTATTTTTGAAACAGCCGACATGCAAAAATTGTTAGACACCAAGCCTGGCAAAGTGGTGTGTGTAGTTAGCATTGAAGAAGAAACCACCGTGGATGGTAAAAAAGTAGGCGCGCTAAAAATTATTGGGCGTGGGCCGGATCAGCAATTTAAAGATGATGGATTTGAGATTAAGGGATGCCCCTGGCCTCCGTGTCCTGCAACTTAAGTAATAGTAAGATGAAGTTTTTTCTCTGGCAATCATCAGAGCCTGTTGCATTTATAATTTATGCAGTAGCATTTTTTTTCTATACTCGCAAGGTTGACGGTCGATCACACTATTGGATTGTTTCAATTTATTATCTAGTTGCAACCATTCTCCTCACCAGAGCTTCACTAAGATTGCAAGGTGACACTTCAAATAATTACTATTACAATCTCTTATACCCTATAACGGGTGTTGGGCTGTCGTACTATTTTCTCTCGCTCCTAGATTCATGGTGGAAAAAAATTATTGCAATCATCACTGGCTTGACCCCATTAGTCTATTACTTCTCCAACCTTGATGAAAGATACTTCGATAGCATCGGTTATGTGATTACATCTACAGGAATAGTACTATTGATATTTCTTTATTTGCAACAGCTTATGAGTAACGTTACAGAAGGTAAACTTTCTTATAATTTTGACTTTTGGTTTGTTTGTATCCAATTGATGCATCACCTTGGATCATTTGCAATCTTTCTAAGTTATAATTATTTTACTCAACAATACTTTGCTGCTGGTGATGATAAACGCGAGCTAAGCGTCATGCTTGGCGATCTTTGGTTGATTCATAATTTAATTCTATTTGTAGGAGCTTTGATAACAAGTTACGCGGTTTTAAAGGTATATAAAATGAGCGTGAAGAAACTGATGGCAAAAAAGTAGGCGCGTTAACGATTATTGGTCATGGACCGGATCAGCAATATAAAGATGATGGGTTTGAGATTAAGGGATGCCCTGTGCCACCTTGTGTTGAAAATTAAAAGTGACTTAAGCTTCTATTTAACGGAAGTAGTTCAATTTATTGACGAGCCAAACTCGATGGTTAGATGAAAGTAAATTACTTGATTTCATTCTTACTTGAGCCACTTTCGTTTCTAATTTCTTTTATTGCTATAGTGTTTTTATTGCAAAAAAAAGATAGTAAAATTGAATATAGAATACTTGTAGCCTACTATCTTTTAGGGTTTGCAATTCACTTATGCGTTGTGTTTGTTAGACCTAATACCCAACTATATAGTTATCTTTATCTACTAAGCGGTGTGAGCATCAGTTTATATTTCTTTTACTTATTGAAATCAACTGAAAAGAAATGGCTGATACTACTCCCTGCATTTATCACCATTGTGTACTACTTATTTGAACAGTTCTTTGCCAGGGGTGTTAAGTTATTCCCTAGCATGGGTTATGTAGTAGTTTCTATTTGTTTAATACTCCTTGCTTTTGTTTACTTCTACCAATTATTGACTCATGTAAATGAAGAACCTTTAATATTCAATTTCGACTTTTGGTTTGTCTGCTCACTATTAGTTTACCATCTAGGGGCTTTTGGCATCTTTTTAACGTATAACAACCTTACAAAAAAAATTCTTCCATCCGAGCATTATTCATATGAGAATAGAGTCATACTCACCTTATTGTGGGAGGCTCATAACGTTTTATTATTTATTACTAACTTGATGATATGGATTGGGGTAATTTGGATTGTGAGGAAAAATGAAGAGACATTTACAAATAGTTGAAACTTAATTCTAATAGAAGATTGCATCCAAAAATTGTTAGACACCAAGCCCAGCAAGGTAGTGTGTGTAGTTAGCATTGAAGAAGCCACCACGGTTGATGGCAAAAAAGTTGGCGGTTGTTTGGATATTTTATAGAGGTAAGGCTAAGAAAGTGTAATCTTTACTCTGCATCAATTCTTTCTAAAACCACAATTAACTTACCTGCCTTTAGCGAGTTCTTAATGTTATCCCTATTTTAGGGAGCACTTTGGCTTTATTTATGAATAGTCTATCGCAGGAAGTAACTCTTATTGTTATTGGTTGTGGCTTCTTTTTGTTAGTAGCCATTGGCATCATCATCCTCATTCTTATTTATCAGAAAAAACAATTGCGCTTTATCTACGAGAAAAAAGAGCTGCAAGGCCAATACACCGAAGAATTGTTGAAGACCCGCCTCGAAACCCAGGAGCAAACGCTAAACATGCTAAGCAAAGAAATTCACGATAACATTGGGCAGTTGCTGAATAGCGCCAAAATGTTGGTAGGGGTTGCCCAACGAAAAGTATCGCCCCCGGAAGAAACCTTACATACCGCCAACGAAACCCTGGGGCAAGCCATTCAGGAATTGCGAACCCTTAGTAAATCCCTCAGTAGTGAATGGCTGGAGCAATTTAGTTTTATCGAAAACCTGAATGCCGAAGCCGCCCGCATTAATGCCTCGCATAGCATCACCATGACGGTGCAACATCCTGCTCAACTCACCATGACCAAGGATAGACAGTTGGTGTTGTTTCGAATTGTTCAGGAAGCGTTTCAAAATTCATTGAAGCATGGAGAAGCAACACACATTCGCATTTATGCTGAGCAACTTGATGGACACCTGATTGTGCGGGTAGAAGATGATGGAAAAGGATTTGATCTTACCAAAGAAGGTTTTGGTATTACCAATATTAAACACCGGGCTGCTTTGCTGGGCGGAACTGCGCAATGGAATGCTCTTACCCCGGGCACACAAGTACGTCTTGAAATACCAACACACGCATGAAAATCAGGATAGGCCTTGTCGATGATCATCAACTCTTTCGCAAATCAGTAACCCTGATGTTGAATAGCTTGGGGTTTGAAGTAGTGGTTGACGCAGGCAATGGAAAAGAACTACAGGAAAAATTTTCGAAACTCTCTACCGTACCGGATATAATGTTGATTGATGTGGAGATGCCCATAATGAATGGCGTGGAGACTGCGCGTTGGCTAAAGCAAACTCATCCTTCCGTGCGGTTAGTGGCGCTTTCGATGAACGACAAAGAGCATGTGATTATGGGGATGATACGCGTGGGCTGTTGTTCGTACTTGCTCAAAGACACGGCTCCTGAAGTATTGGAATATGCGTTGCGCGAAGTATATTATAAAAATTATTACAATTCGGAAATCAATAACAGCAACCTGGGCAAGTTGGTGATCGAAAACCAAAACGAATTTGCCACTTCCTATACCGATAAAGAACTTGAGTTTTTACGCCTGGCTGGCACCGATCTTACCTACAAACAAATAAGCACCCACATGAAGGTAAGCGAACGGACTGTAGATGGCTTTCGCGAAGCATTATTTGCCAAGCTGAATGTGGTAAGCAGAACGGGAATGGTAATGGAGGGGATGCGAAAAGGATTGATCAAGCTTTAATCCTAATACTACCGGGTCATTTAAGATTGCGTGGGCTTGGTAAGCAACTCTTTTATTTTTCTTAGTAAGAAGATGAGTAGCAACATCCATGGCGTGCCGTGAAGTAATGTATCAAACCAATCCATCGGTTGCATACCCACCGCACCTCCTTCAATCCACTTCAGTTTTCCCCAAATATGTGGCTCAGGAAAAAAGGGAGCCAACCCTAAGGTAGCACATGCCAATGCTAAAAATTTCCAATCGGTAAAAAGTCGCATGCTTAATTTTCAGACACCACGGGGTTGCCGGTGTTCACCCACTCATTCATTCCACCTCCATAGTTCTTCACGTTCTTAAACCCATGCTTAGCCAACACCGAATAAGCAATGGCAGTGCGATCACCAGACTGACATTGAATGACTACTTGCTTGTCTTTTTTGAATTTGGTGAGATTGCTTTCCAACGTACCCACAAAAATATTGTCGGCACCTTTTATATGACCTGCTTTAAATTCTGATTCACCGCGCACATCTACCAATTGAATGTTGTTGTTTTTATACAAGTCTTTAAATTCATTCAGATCAATTACATTACCGCGCTCAAGTTTATTTCCTAACGTTATCCATGGTGTTACATCATCAATGTATCCAAACACGTTATCCATTCCAATGCGCATGAGTTTTCGGGTAAGATCTTCGATTTGCGATTCACTGGCTACTAACATAAAAGGTTCTTCATAATTAATGAACCAACCCATCCAGGTAGCGAAGGCATTGTTGCCTTGAATGTTAATACTGCCCGGAATAAATCCGTTTGCAAAATCAACTTTGTTGCGTGCATCAATTAACTTAATTCCTTTTTCAAAAGCTACCTTAAATTCATCAGCACTTAATTTCTTTTGTTTAGGAACTTCGGTAAGCAACGGACGATCTACCTTGTTCAGCTTTTTCATCATCGCAAAATATTTTGGTGGCTCAGGTTGATCCTCCAATAAATATTTCACGAAACCATTTTCATCTTTTGGATATTGAAAAGCCCAGTTGCGTACCTTCTCATACCCAACGGTTGTACTGGGCACAGCACCCAATGCTTTTCCACAAGCAGAACCCGCACCATGGCCAGGCCATACCTGAATATAATCTGCCAACGCATTAAACTTGGCGATCGATTTATACATTTCTTTTGCCCCGGCTTCTTTTGTTCCAACAAAGCCTGCAGCCTTCTCTAATAAATCAGGTCTGCCTACATCCCCCACAAAAACAAAATCACCGGTAAATAACATCACGGGTTCTTCACTGGCCGGATGATCGGTTAATAAAAAACTGATGCTCTCTGGTGTGTGGCCAGGTGTATGTAATACTTTCAGGGATAAGTTTCCTACTTTAATAATACTTCCATCCTTCAAACCAACGTGCGGAAATTCATACAACCAACCTTCACCGCCTTCATCCGACAAATACATTTGCGCTCCGGTAAGGTTTGCCAACTCGCGCGAGCCGGCAAGAAAATCAGCATGGATATGCGTTTCCGTAATATGCGTGATTTTCATTTTGTTTTGCTTCGCTATTTCGAGGTAGGTATCTACATCGCGCTTCGCATCAATTACAATAGCTACTCCCTCCTTCTGGCATCCAATAAAATAACTTGCCTGTGCTAACGACTTATCATATACGTGCTGAAAAAACATAGAATCTGCTTTAGATTTTAACTTTTTACTCAAGGTTATCTTTTTACACTATTATCTAGGCGTGCGCAAAAACAACACTGCAAAGATAACTAACTGTTAAAAGTTAATCGGTGACTTTGATCACATAATCAGATTATTTTAGAGCAAAACTCTATTAACTTACTGGAGTTTTAAGGACTGATGTTGCACTAGAGTTCCAAGCGTCTAACACCTTTAAGATGTCTTGACGCCTTCAAAGGATTACCTAAACTCATAATCATACCCTTCCAATTGCGATAGCAAATTAGCAGGTGCATCAGTAGCTGTAATTCTACCTTCTACCTTAGGAGCAACCGGTGAGAATTTTGCCAAATACTCGCGCATCAATTCATGCAGTGTTGTATCAAGATTGTGCGGTGCAGAAACCTGATCGATGCGACAAAGCACTTCTTCCGGATCACCTTCGCGCTCACACGCAACAACCGAATACGACTTTGTTAAATTAATTTGCTTGCCCTTTACTTTTATCCAATTCACACGCTTGCCCAATTCGTTGTGCATTGTAAAATTTACTTCCATTCCTTTAAACCGAATTACCCAACCACCAAAACGATATGCCGGATCACTAGAAAAAACATTATGCAATTCTTTCTCCATCCAGTCCCAAATTTGCTTACCTGTAACATTTGCTTGTCGTGCATGGGTATCCACCGGGAGCATGCTCCAGAGATAATCGTTCGTGATTTCTGCATAGCCCGTTGCTGGATCAGGAACTAAAGGCGGACAAAAACGAAATCCATTAGAGAGTGCTATGTCAGGTTTTGTTTTCCACATGATGGCATCCGTAATCATGTTGTCCATCGGTGTTTCAATCACATAGTAGCGAACCAACGTGTTCTTGGTTTTGCCAATCACTTTGTCGAGTGTTTCGCGATGTGGTTCACGAACTTGTTTTACTAACGCTTCCATCTCGGCATCGGGTTTATACCTTTCGGGATCGACATCCAACAAATCGTAATGTTGATCTTTAACCACTCCATTCTCAAGTACAAAATCAAGTTTGGAAACAAACGAACCAAAAGCACCCGGCTCAGTAACCTTACTATGTTTGCCTTCAATCGGTTTTCGTACCCGTTCATGCGTATCGGCACCTAAAATATAATCAGCACCTTCTACATACGATTGATTGGCAAGATGAACTTGTTGTGCGAGCCCCATGTGGGTAACTAAAAATACCATGCTGCATTTTTCATAATCGCGTAGCAAGCGAATGTAGCTGGCAACATTTTCTTCAGGCTTGGTAAAAGTAATACCATAACTATAAGCAGGTGATTGACGTTTCGGAGTAAGCGGATCATTGTAACCAATAAACCCAATTTTTATTCCGCCAATCATTTTCGTCCAATACGGTTGGAAAATTAATTCACCGTTTAATTCATCATCGGTGTCGTGATACATGTTGGCACAAATCTTATCAGCATCATACGCACCTAAATCTTTGCGCATCATTTCTTTTCCATACGCAACTTCCCAATTACCAGGCAACACAACATCGTACCCAATGTTATTCATCAATGGCACCATAGCCGCACCTTTCGTAAGTGCAACTATTCCACTTCCTTGAAAGCAATCACCCGCATCAAGTATTAAAGTGTTCTCCGGATTGTCGGCCTTTAAGGAATGAAGCATGGTTTTAAGCACAGCCATTCCACCACGCTTCTTATAAACTGGTTTTCCTTGCTCAAGAAAAAATTCATCATGCGTTAATATTTGTCCATGAATGTCAGCTGTGTAGAGAATCGTAAATCGCGAGGCTTTGCCTTCTGCTACAGCTTTACTCTTAGCCATCTCATGCACGTGTTTACTATCAGGATTTGCCGCTGCACCTGCAACGGTTGTTCCCATCACTGATAATCCACCGGTTAGCAATGCGGCTGATTTCAAGAAGTCGCGCCTCGAGGATGAAGTGGCACATTGATTACAACTACACGTAGATTCATGATTTTGTTTAGACATTCTATTTTGGATTATATACTTTGTTTCCTTTGTTTAGCCACACCCCCCAGGTTTTGTTATACGCATGAACATTCAGAGTTGTATCTCCATTATTATCAATCACCGAATTGCCCTGATTCACCCATTCAAAAATTCCGCCTACCAGATTTGAAACATCAGTGAAGCCAGTATGTATTAATTTTTCTGATACCTTCTCACTTCGATAACCAACAGAACAATACACAATTATTTTTTGGTCTTTCTTAACCGAGGCCAATGAATCATAATTAAAATTCTCGTAGCCAACAAACAACGCATTTTTAATATGACTCACATTATATTCATTCAATTCGCGCGCATCAATAAACAATGCGTTGGCTGCAACAGCATTGGGCACGGTTACTTCTTTTACAGAATGCGACAGTAACGTTTTTAACGTAAGATTAAATGCACCGCTTTGTGTTTGAGCCTCTGCCAGTAGAAATTGAAGAATGAAAATTATACTGAAGAGCAATCTCATAATTTACTTTAGTGAACTCACTTTTTGTTTCTCCTCTATGGGTTTAAACGGACCTAACTTATGTTGTTCTTCCGTAAACTCATCGGCATACGGACCAAACGGATGATCAATTGGTTTCTTTGAAATGTCGGGCCAATCCGTACTTAAATCTTTTGTCGGCCGCGGCAGTGAGTTTACATAGGCAGCTACATCCCATGCTTGTTCATCGGTAAGTTGAGGCGCATCGTACGTTGCGCCAAACGGCATGTTCGCTTTTACATATCCGGCAAACCGCGAAAGACGAAACAGTCCAGCACCGAAATTATAACTATTGTTTCCCCATAAGGGTGGATATTGCCAACCCGTTGAATCCACTAGTGCAATACCCTCACCATTTTTTCCATGACACACCACACAGGTTTTATCATAAACCACTTTTCCGTTTTCAACACTGGCAGGTCGATCTAAAAAAGCAACCTTCATTAATCCCACCCCTTTAGGTGATTCCCCTTTTGGCACATCTTTGCCTACCCATTGAATATAGGCTACTATTGCTTTCATCTCATGACTATCATTTTCAAGGGCGTGTCCATTTAGGCTACGTTCGATGCAATCATTCACCCGCTTTTCAATGTTTTCAATAGTCCCTGAACGAGCTCGCATTCGTGGATAGGTAGAGGCTACTGCACTGTAGTTATTACCAAATGGTCGGGTGCCTGCATCCAAATGGCAGTTTTGACAATTCATGCCATTGCTTATTGACATAACTGTTCCCTTTGGACCGAGATATTTGGATGTGAAGGAAATTAACTCTCTTCCATATTTAATTAAGTCACCTGCTTCGGTGTTTGGAATGGTTGCAACATCAGGTGCCTTCCATAGATCATCAACCAATACTAATTCTTCTTTTTGTTTTTCCTTCGTAAGAAATTTCTCAGGCCCCACTGCAAGAATAACACAAATTCCACCCAGGCCAACAAGCACAATCACCGTTACCGTTAGTACAATACGAATTAACGAATGCAGGGGTTGATCATGTTCGGGATTGCTATTCACCGGCTTGTTTTTTCAGTGTGGTAATTTTTCTTGAACAAGGCCATATACCCACGTGCCCGCAATCGCACTTAGTAAGGTAACTATAACAACTAAGAACCCACTTCCTATTTGCGCAAAGAGTGGTCCTGGGCAAGCACCCGTAATTGCCCAACCTAGTCCAAACATAAGGCCGCCAATCACAGTCCCCCAATGAAATTGCTTCTTATGAAATACCACTTCTTCACCTTGAATGGTTTTGATCTTGAACTTTTTTATGATCCAAACGGAAATAATTCCTACCACTACTGCGGTGCCAATTACGCCATACATGTGAAATGAGTGCAGTCGAAACATTTCCTGAATGCGGTACCACGAAATGATTTCTGCTTTCACAAATACGATTCCAAACATAATGCCTACAACAAGGTACTTTATGTTTGATCCGATTAAAGTTTCTTTTGCGATCTGATCATTGGGGGCATCACACACTACCGGTTGACTTATCTCAACGGCATCAATAAATTCATCAGTTGTTTTTTGCATAATTCTTTCTTAAAGCACTTTCATCAACCATGGAAAAATTACTTGCACCATCACAAATCCGCCCAGCATAAAAAAACAACTTGCCACTACTGAGGGCCACTGCAGATTTGAAATGCCCATGATCGTATGGCCACTGGTACAACCCCCGGCATACCGTGTTCCAAAGCCTACCATAAATCCGCCCACTACAAAGAAGACTAAACCTTGGAGTGTAAAAAGATTTTGAAAACTGAAGATTGAAGCCGGCATTAAGTTACCATCAACCTGCACATTCAGTGCTTGTAAATCGGTAACGGTCTTTTCCGAAATCAAAACTCCAACTGGATCGCTTAGAAATTGTACAGCTAAAAAACTGCCAATCAGTACCCCTCCCACAAAAAACAAATTCCAGATTTCTCGTTTCCAATCGTATTTAAAGAAAGTAATGTTGGCCGGAAAACAGGCCGCACATAAATGCCGAAGAGACGATGAAATTCCAAGATGTTTGTTCCCCAATAACAACAGCGCTGGAACTGTAAGACCAATAATTGCTCCTGCTACATACCAGGGCCATGGTTGCCTAATTAATTCGATCATTGACTTAAAATTTATACAAGTTAGTGACAATTTATAATGGCTGAAAACATAGTAAAGACAGCCTTCGTTCGTTATTGTAGATAATTGGTAAAATTATCCTTTAAAAAGGCATTAAAATGTATTTCAAAATTTATAATATTGAAACAACGCATGCGAACATTCTTTTTCATTTTTGGTCTTTTGACAACATCAGGCACATTTGCGCAAGTAGTGGTAAAAGGTGTTGTATATGATCGGGATGGCCCAATTCATGGCGTAGTAGTTACTGAACAAAAAACAGATAGTTTAGTCAATAAGGTTGTAACCAATCACCTGGGTGAATTTGAAATTATCGCCCGAAATTCAAAACCACTCTTACAATTTACCTTTGTTGGTTTGGTGCCTAAAACAATTCTTGTAAAGGATAGCGACCCCTTGAAAGTAAAAATGAAGTTTGATACCAGGCGCTATCAAACCATTGAAAAGAATTAGAGACTATTTACCAGTCTCTTGCTTCAATAACTCGCAAATTAAATATCGCTCGTCTTTTGTATCGTTGTGCACTGCTTCTAATAACTCACATACGTGTTGTGCTCCAATTTTTTTACACCATTCAAATGGCCCGTATGGATAGTTTGTACCAAGTTTCATAGCTAAGTCAATATCTTCGCGCGTGGCAGTCCCTTCTTCTACCGTACAATAGGCTTCGTTGATGATCATGCAAATAATGCGTGGCGTTACTAATCCCACCCGATCGGCCACACACGCAAAATTTGTGTCCAGCCTTTTACAAACTTCTTCCAGTGCTACTTGATCATCATTACGCGTAGTTACTTCCAGTAGATCACGATTTAAGAACGTAGGCAATCCACAAAAGCCAAAAGCCTGGAAGCTTTCTGATCTACTGTTTCCAAAGATTGATTTGAGTGTAATCAAAGCGGTGTTAAAAAAAATAGTTCCAGTTGCTTTTCTGTATATAGAAAGATCAGTTATCTGCTCGGGTATAAAATCAAAAATCAATTCTACTGAATCAAGAAGCGTATTAATCTGTTGATGCGATGTTACAAATTGCCAATGATGCGCATCACCAAACTTTTGTTTTGCCTCAGTAAGATTAAGTTGTGTACCGATCACTAAAATATTCATCCGGATTTTCTGATATTTGATCAAAAGTAATACAACTATGTCAAAAGAAGTTATTTACTCAGCTAATGCTCCTGAACCCATTGGGCCATACAGTCAGGCCATCAAAGTAGGTTCCATGCTTTTTGTTTCAGGGCAGATTGCCATTGATAAAGCTACCGGAAAAATTCTTACCGATAATATTACCGAAGAAACCAACATGGTATTGAAAAATATCAGCGAGATACTTTCCGTATCCGGGATGGATTTTTCGCATGTAGTAAAGTGTTCCATCTTCTTGAAAGACATGGGTCAATTTCCAGTGGTTAATGAGGCGTATGGAAAAAAGTTTACCGTCAATCCCCCTGCCCGCGAAACAGTTGAAGTAAGTCGACTTCCAAAAGATGTGAATGTGGAGATTTCTTGTATTGCCGTGAAGTAGATTCACATTAAACACATAGGCACATAGATAGAAAAGACCAATAGAATTGGCTCTGGAATGAACTGATAAACTGATGTTATCCAGAACCTAAAATTATCAGTATTAATATAGGTGGATCTGGCTAAATCTAAACTGATATTACAGTTCTATGTGTCTATGTGGTTCATTTTCTAATTACCTTTGAACTTCCTTAATAAAATTTGATGAGAGAAGTTAGAGTACGATTTGCCCCCAGTCCAACCGGGGCATTGCATATTGGCGGAGTGCGCACAGCCTTGTATAATTATTTGCTTGCCCGAAAGCATAAAGGCACCATGATTTTGCGGATAGAAGATACCGATCAAACCCGTTTTGTACCCGGAGCTGAAGAATACATTAAACAATCGTTGGATTGGGTTGGAATAAAAATAGATGAAGGCGTAACCGTTGGTGGTGCACATGAACCTTATCGCCAATCAGAAAGAAAACTTATTTATAAAGAGTATGCCCAAAAGCTGATCAACTCTGGTCATGCATATTATGCTTTTGATACGAGTGATGAGTTGGAAGCAATGCGCAATCGGTTAAAAGCTGCTGGCTCATCTAATCAACAATACAGTGCAGGCACCCGAATGACCATGAATAATTCACTTGTTCTTTCGAAAGAAGAAACAAAGAAAAAGATAGCAGCCGGAGAAGCATATGTTATTCGTTTGAAAGTACCAGCCGAAGGAGAGATTCATTTACAAGACTTAATTCGTGGTGATGTAAAAGTAGATTCATCACAAGTCGATGATAAAGTACTGATGAAATCAGATGGCATGCCCACCTACCATCTTGCTAATGTTGTGGATGATTACCTGATGAAAATTTCACATGTAATTCGTGGTGAGGAATGGTTGCCGTCTGCACCGCTGCATGTTTTATTGTACCGCTATTTAGGTTGGGAAAAAGAAATGCCTCAATTTGCTCACCTCCCATTACTACTTAAGCCGGATGGTAATGGTAAACTTAGTAAGCGCGATGCTGATCAAATGGGCTTCCCTATATTTCCACTCAACTGGATTGATCCAACCTCAGGCGAACTGGCCAAAGGTTTTCGCGAATCGGGCTATCTACCTGAAGCACTCATCAACTTTTTAGCATTCTTAGGTTGGAATCCGGGTACCGAACAAGAAATATTTTCGATGGAGGAATTGATTGATTCATTTTCTATTGAAAGAATCGGAAAAGCAGGAGCCAAATTTGATATTCAAAAAGCGCAATGGTTCAATCAACAATATTTGAAAGCAAAATCTAACGAAGAGCTTTCAGTATATCTTCTTGATTCATTGAAATCTGAAAACATTGAGTGCTCGAAAGAGAAAGCAGCACAGATTTGTGGAGTTATGAAAGAGCGGGTAACCTTCACGCAAGATTTTTGGTTACAGGGGCAATTCTTTTTCAATGCACCTACTTCCTACGATGAACAAGTGATTACCAAAAAGTGGAATGCGGATGCTGTAAATGTTTTAACTGCTTATAGTCAGGAAATAAGTAAACTCGATAGTCTTACTGCTGAAGTTGCTAAATCAACATTAGAAACAGTTACTGCTACCTTAGGAATTGGCACCGGAAAAATTCTACAAGCACTTCGTGTTTCGATAACCGGTGGGGCATCAGGTCCTGATTTAATGATGACGATGGAAGTTTTAGGAAGCCAGGAAGTAGTGAGCCGAATACAACACGCATTGAATACGTTGAAAAAACCAGTTTAACTATGGCCAAGAAAACCGACAAACCCAGCAAGAAGCAAGGCAAACCCCGGGTGCATAAAGAATTAACCGGATTCGAAATTTCTATTGATCAGTTTGGGGAATTGAAATCCAACATGGCCATTGAAAAACTGAATGAGTTTTTGGATGACAATGTAGATGACAAAAAATTGATTGAGCGCGATGAGCATCTTGAAAAAGAAGAAGCGAAATCAAAGAAAAAGAAAAAATAATATCACTTCTGTTTTCAAATTTAACCTGGACAAAATTATGTCTTTAAGTAAGAGTATTTTCCTTTTTGTGGGGATCATTATTTCAAACATTTCCATCGCTCAGCAAGTTTGGGATGAAGATCTACTAATCACTCCTGAAAAATCAAACTTTGTAAAAACATCTTCTTATGCAGATGTAATCAGTTTTCTAACCGCTATTCAAAGTACGTCAGATTTAATCCATGTGTTCTCAATGGGCAAAAGCTTAGAGGGAAAGGACATTCCTGTGGCTATACTTTCCAAAGACAAAATAAAAACCGCTGCTGAAGCGCGATCTTCCGGCAAACAAGTAGTTTACATTCAAGGGAACATACATGCTGGCGAAGTAGAAGGCAAAGAAGTGATCATGATGTTGATGCGAGATATTTTGTTAGGCGACAAAATGAATTTGTTGGACAATCAAATCATACTCTTTGCTCCTATCTATAATGCCGATAGCAATGACAAAATGGAAAAGGGGAGACGCCCCTCTCAAGAAGACAGTCCGTTAGAAGTTGGTATTCGTGAAAATAGTCAGGGCCTTGATTTAAATCGCGATGGTATGAAGATGGAAGCCTTGGAAACTCAGGCAATTTTTTCTTCCGTGCTCCTCCCATGGGATCCACAAGTGTTTGTTGATTTGCACACTACCAATGGAACCTGGCATGCTTACTCGCTTACCTGGGCGCCAAGCTATTTAAGCAGCGGTCACCCGGCTACGTATGAGTTTGTAAACAATACAATGTTGCCCGCCATTACTCAAACCATAAAAGAAAAACACAATCTTGACTTAGGTCCTTTCGGGGATTACTCTTTGCGCGAAGGTTGGCCTCCAAAAAATTTCTATACCTATAATCACCACCCGCGGTATCTGGTAAATCAGTTTGGTCTTCGCAACCGTATGGCAATCTTAAGTGAAGCTTTTGCCCATGAGCGTTTTTACGATCGTATTTTTTCAACCTACGCTTTTGTTACGGAAATCTTGAATTATACCAATTTACATGCAAATGAGATTGTGAAAATAAACAAGCAAGCTGAAGTTGAAACAATTGCCTCCATGACAGAAGCTAGCAAAACCAAAAAGGGAGTTCGATTTAAAATGGTTTCCCTAAGAAAGTTTGACGAATTTCTTTCGTATGATTTCATACAAAAGAAAAAGTCGGATGGCAAACTGGAATATGTGCGCACTGGAAAAATCTCAACCTTCAAAGACGTTACTTACTATGCCAAATTCGAGCCAACGATCGAAAGCACTGTGCCGACTGCCTATTTAATTCCTGCAGCATTTTCAAAACTTGCCGAAAACCTGATTCAACACGGAGTGAAAGTAGAGAAGTTAACAAAATCACAATCTCTGAAAGGAGAAGTGTTTCAAATAGAAAAATTTAATAAATCGTCACGGGAATTTGAGGGTCATACCATGGCTGATGTGGAAGGAAAATTTGTTGCTGTTTCACGATCTTTTAAAAAAGGTGATTATCGCGTGGAGATGAATCAATCATTAGCCAATCTCATTTTCTATTTATTAGAACCTCAATCAGATGATGGACTTTTAACCTGGAATTTCCTGGATGAGTATATCCAAAGAAGTAAAAAAGATAACCAACCTTTGGAATATCCCGTATTTAAGTACATCAAATAACTACTTGTACTATGCCAACTTCACATGTAATCGATTATCAAATAAAAGGGGAGAGTATTCAAATTGTAGAAGTTGAATTAGATCCCATGGAAACTGTAATTGCCGAAGCAGGCGCCATGTTATTTATGGAAGACGGTATTTTATTTGAAACAAAAATGGGAGATGGATCAAACACCAGTCAAAGTATGTTTGACAAACTACTTTCTGCAGGGAGTCGTTTGCTTTCGGGTGAATCTCTCTTTCTAACTCATTTCACAAATCGTGGAAATAAAAAAGCAAAAGTTGGGTTCTCAGCACCTTATCCGGGTACTGTAATTCCAGTTGAGCTATCTGCGTGTCCTAACAATGAATTGATTGTTCAGAAAGACGGTTTTTTGTGCGCGGCTTTTGGTACAAAATTATCTATTGTCTTCAATCGAAAAATTGGTGCTGGCCTTGTGGGTGGCGAAGGTTTCATTCTTCAAAAATTACAGGGTGATGGAAAAGCGTTTGTTCATGCAGGCGGAACAGTAATAGAACGGACTCTAAATAATGAAACATTACGTGTAGACACTGGTTGCGTAGTTGCTTTCGAATCGAATATAGATTTTGATGTTGAAACTTCCGGTAGTTTAAAATCTATGGTATTTGGTGGTGAAGGAATATTTTTAGCAACCTTAAGAGGCACTGGCAAAGTGTGGTTGCAATCCATGCCTATCAGAAAATTAGTTCAGGCGCTTTCTCCTTATGGGCGAAATTCAAGAAAAGAGGCAGGTTCGATATTAGGCGGTCTTCTTGAAAGTTAGAATCTAATTCTTGGAATGAGGGATGGCACTTCCCTTATATAGGTATGATATTGGTCCCCAAATTGAAGGAGCAACTTCTTTTCCTCTAAATAAATTCCAATGGGTAGATAAACGAATATGCAGCATGTTGAAACCAATGTTGCAACAGTTGGATTGAACAATAAAAATCCAATCGCTACCAAAATAGTTCCACTATAAATTGGATGACGGACTCTATTTAAGATTCCAGAACGTTTAAACTGTTTGCTCTCTTCTTTAACTCCAATAAAAGTGATGAGCGAATATTCTCTAAAGGCACGGCTGATGACAATCACGCCCAGCGTTGCCAACATAAGACTAAGATAGCGGGTTACCCCTAAAGGGTTTAACAGATAACTTGTCTGAATAAGTCCGTTCATTACCAATAGCATTAATAAACCAAGGGTAGAGAAAATCGAATAAATTAATCGATAGAATTTAAATCCCGTTTTAGTAATATTTTTTATAAAGTTTTTGAAATAATCTGTTGCAAGAATACTATGCAGTGATAAATACACACCCCAACCTGCTGCCAATAAAATGTGTCCTTTCATAATATAAAGGTATGATGTAATTTAAAAGAATGAGCTCATTAAAATAAAAGATAAAAGCTGAGTATCTTGTATTCTTATCAATTAAGTACATGAATAGCATTAAAATTGGTTTACTCTGCGAAGGCAAAGTACCACCCGACAAACGGGTTGCCTTTACGCCAGCGCAAGTTGAAGAAATTCAACAACGATTTGATCATGTTAAAGTGGTATGCCAACAAAGTGCTGTACGATGCTTTAGCGATGCGGAGTATCAGGCATTAGACCTTGAGGTAGTTTCTGATGTTAGCGATTGTGATATTTTAATGGGTATAAAAGAAGTCCCCATCAATGAATTGATTGCTAATAAAACCTATCTTTTTTTTTCACACACGATTAAAAAGCAGCCCTATAATCGTGGTTTACTTCAGGCGATCCTTAAAAAAAATATCCGCTTGATTGATTACGAAGGATTAAAGGACGCACAAGGGAACAGGTTAGTTGCCTTTGGACGGTTTGCCGGAATTGTTGGTGCCTACAATGGATTACTCACCTACGGAAAACGATACAATCTCTTTTCATTGCGAAGAGCATACGACTGCTTTGATGTGAATGATCTGAAACTTGAATTACGAAAAGTAAACCTACCTCCCGTTAAAATAATTCTTACGGGTGCAGGGCGCGTGGGTAAAGGAGCCATGGAGACGTTGGACACCGCGGGAATTCGAAAAGTAAATGCTGAGGATTTTCTTGTTAAAGAATATAACGAGCCAGTATATACTCAATTAAGCAGTGCTGATTATCATACAAGAAAAGCGGGTGGTCATTTCAACCGTGAAGAATTTCATAGTTATCCAGAGAGATACTCCTCTTTGTTTTCAAAATATACACACGTTGCTCATATTTTGTTGGGTGGTGCGTATTGGAATCCGAAAGCACCCGTTCTATTTAGCAAAGAAGAAATGCTGGATCCAAAATTTAAAATCAGAGTAGTTGCTGATATTACCTGCGATATAAATGGTTCTATACCAAGCACCAAGCGGGCCAGCACCATCCCCGATCCAATTTACGATTACGATCCAAAAACTGATTCCGTTTTTCCACCATTTAGTAACGAACACTATGTGACGAGCATGGCAGTTGACAATTTACCTTGTGAACTTCCTCGCAGTGCTTCACAAGAATTTGGACGCGATCTTATTGATCGCATTTTAAAGCCACTTCTCCGTAAAGATGTTGAAGATATTATTAAGCGCGGAACCGTCACTGAGAACGGGACGTTAACAGAAGAATTTAGTTACTTGCAAGACTATGTAAATAGTATTGACTAATCCCTAACAAATAAACAAACACATGTTACTGTATAATGTCACTTTTGGAATAGATAAGAAAATTGAAACAGAATGGATCGCCTGGATAAAAGAGAATTACATTCCAGCAATGATGGAAACTAATTTGTTCCTGGATTACAAGTTCTACAAAGTGTTAACACACGATGATGAGACTTCAGTGTCATACAGTCTCCAATGCTTTGCTGATACTATTGACCACGTAGTGAAATATTTAAATGAATTTGCTCCTTCAATTGTAGAGTCACATCGTATTCATTTTAGAGATCAGCATGCAGCGTTTAACACATTACTTGATGAGGCCTAATCTAGATTTAAAGCATCTCTGATCTGAGAAGCTTCCAGGTTGCAGTTTATCCATTCGCCATCCAAATGAGCATTGTACTTTTTATAAAAATCAATAGCTGGAGAGTTCCATTCTAGCACCTGCCACATCATTCCTGTGCAACCTTCATCCAGCGCTAATTTCATTGTAGTATCAAATAACATCTTCCCCATTCCTTTTCCGCGCTGAGATTCTGTAACAACAATATCCTCAAGATAGAGTCGCTTACCCTTCCAGGTTGAGTACCGATAATAGTATAAAGAGATACCTTGAATAACACCTTCGTCCTCCGCTACAAAAAAACCATATACAGGATTAGCGCCAAATCCATCTTCCTCCATTTTGGAAACTGTGTTGGAAACTTCATGGGCAGCACGCTCAAACTCGGCAAGTTCTTTAACTAGTTCTAAAACCCGAGGTAGGTCATCGCGCTTCCCTCTTCTTACTGATATCATAGGCGTAAAATAAAAAAGCCCCGCGAGACGCGGGGCTTTATATAATTTTAAGAAGGATTAATATTCCCAGAGATTATGCTCTTTCTCCATCATCTTCATTTCTTCCTCCCAACGAGCAAAAACAGATTCTCCATAGCTTCGTCCATTTCTCTCATAAATTTGTTGGATAGAACGATCATCCGGATTTTCAACTTTATCAATTATCCCGTGGAATAATCTCAGTTTAAATGCATCTGTAAATGTTCTGTTTTCAGCTGGATTATAACGATTTCTCCAAAGCACTTTGTCGCGCTCCTTCATGTCTTTACTGTGCGACTGTTTTTCAACAAGATTAAAGAAGTCCTTGTATTGGATAAATGCAATAGGGTTAATATCGGTTGAACCAGCCTTTTGAGCCCAAACACCTATTGACATAATATCATAATAAAGACGAGATCTCCTCTTATCAAAAATGACGTCCTCAATAACCGATATAGCAACAATTTGACCAGCCGTATAGTATTCAGTCTGATTTATAGTTAACTGCCACCATGAATTATCATTAGGCGAATTTCCCTTATTATCGTTTCTAATGGATTCATAGTTCTTTCCTCCAAAACTAGCAGTCTCGTTAGTAAAATAAGATTTTGTATTATCATAAGGAGGCTCTACAAGGGCCTGATTACTTACTAGAATTTCTTCAGGCTTTCTAACGTTCTTTAATGAATCATCATAAGCAACGAGTGTACCGTTTTGAATGCTCTTAATCAAAAATTTGGCGATATCTGATTGCGCAGATTTAAATCCAGCATTTTGCTTCTCATTCAAATCAACCGTCCTCCAAACTCTCCAGCGATATAGTTGCTCATAATACGGTATTCTTTCCGTAGAGTTCGGATTGTACACCGTATCCTGCTGAGCAAAAGCTCCAGTTACTAAGCCAATAGACAGAAGAAAAATACTAACTACTTTCATTTTTATTTTATTTACCCATCACGTAAGAGCCTTCCAATTTTGCATTAACTGGTTTGTTATCTCCATCATTGGGATCCCAAGTTGAGCGAACTACCTGAACGTTAAAGATTGAAAAACTATCACCTGGTCTTAATCCATACTTGTTTATCTCAATAGTTCCAGAATTTAAGGTAATAGGAGTTTTACCAGTAATCTGTAGCGTCATGCTGGTAACACGGTAACCGGCATCTTTAGCATTTTGGCGCTTGAATGTATCATCCGAAATATCTGGTATTAAGCGAGCAATAGATGTTCCTGGAGGGATTCCTCTCTTCACATCATACTCACCATTACCCACCATCAATTTAGCCACCGGGCTAGGAACTTGCTTCGCCTTGAATTGTTTAACTTCAATCTGAGACCCATTAACCTTTACACTGACATCCATCTGAGGGCGCGTTGGTATCAACACAAATTTTCCGGGTCCTTGACTAACTACTTTACCTTGACCTGCTGGAACGCTCAATGAAATACCTGATGATTCAGCTAAACCTTGAACGCTAACTGTCATTTCGTTACCACAATCCAAATACAAGGTACTTGCACTTTCCGATTCAAACTTAGCTACAGGCTTTGCCACTTTATATCGTATAACTTCTTCATAAGGCTTACCTTTAATATTGATCTTCACATGAAATGATTGATCTGCTAACCCATTCTTATCATAGGTACCTCCACTCGTTCTAAATTTGATTTTACCCATGTTAATGCCTGTAACCGGATCCTTTGATACCTCAAGTGGCTTATCATTCATAAACATTTCTGCTGGAACATCAGAAGCTGCCGCAATAAATAAGTCAGCACTGTACTCTTGCCCAGCAACTAACGTATTCGACTCAGCTCTCACCATTGGTACAACTTTATCTGCCTTAAATACCTGACCCTCGGCAATTGCTAACAAAGCATCCAATGCCTCAGCTTCATACTCAAGAATTTCAGTTTGCATTTGACTTACCGTTGCTATTGCACCCATTGTAGGTGTACCCTCAAACGAAAATTGAAGGAAGTTTTTATCCAATTGATTCGTGTTATCTTTAAATTCCTCGTAATCCTTTGCTGTACGAGTTAACTTTCCATACGGCTCTTTTGGTTCAACAATTTTATTTAGCTCAATTACATGTTGGTTCAGTCTCTTCTCATATTCCATACCCGTTTCAGGCTTTCTGCTGTCCAACATTAACTCTTCAGCACGGTGTGTGTTAGTTACTAACTCCTCACCCTCTATAGCCTTACCATCTGCCTCCGTGCGCATCTTACCTTTTAATTCTTCCAGGTAAGTAAGAGTAGACTTAGTTAGGTCACGAACCTTTTTTGCTTTTTCACGCGCAGCAACAACGGGTGCATCTTGACCAGTAGAAGCCAAGATTCCTGTCAATTTATTCTCATTAGTTTTTTGATTTTCGGTAACCAATTTAACCAATGTTTCATCAATGATGGCAAATTTTTCAAGAACGGCATTACTTACGTTAAGTGCTAACAACGCTGTAAGCACCATGTACATCATACCAATCATTTTTTGCCTGGGTGTTTCCTTACCGCCTGCCATGGTTTATTATCTTTTAGGTTAAAAAAATCGTACTAAAAATTAAAACCAATTAATTGCTGCCCTTCATTGCAGTAAGCATACCACCATATACCTTATTTAAGGCAGTAACATTGGCTGTAAGACTACCTAACTCTGAAGTAAACTTGGTTGTGTTTTCACCTACTTTCGAAAGGCCTTGCATTGCACCTGTTAAGCTTTCGTAGAACTTGTTCATGCTCTTAACGTGTGTATCCGCATCCTTCAATTCCATTTCATAAAGTGCATTCAAAGCAGTAAGGTTTTTAGTTACCTTTTGCACTTGTGAATGGTAATCACTTGTGTCTTTAGATGCATCTGCCATCGCTGTTACCGCTTTCATGGCTGTTCCATATGACTTATTCATTTCCATAAGAGATGAAGAAGCAGTTTGAACATTTTTAGCATATTCGTTTGTTGCAACTGCTGCATTGGAAAGGTTGCTCATCTGCGAAGCAGAGGTAGCCAAATTAGTAAGACCCTTTCCTAAATTATCTAATAGATTTTGATCAACCTTTGCAGTTTTCAACATCTCATCAATTTTCAATAGAGGAGAATCTCCTGCAGCAGGGCGATTACTAATACGAGTTGCAGTAGGATTCACTGGTCCTTCATATTCTTCAGAAAGCTCTGGATATACTTTTGACCAATCTGGCTCTTCGTGTTTAGGTTCAAAGGCACTTAGAAAGAAGATGGCGGCCTCAATACTCAAACCAGCAATTAGCATCAAGCTGGCTCCTTCCATGTGTTCAATTTTAAACAATGCACCAATGATTACAACGGCTGCCCCAATACCATATATTTTGGGCATTATGGTTGTATACAATAAATTAACAAATCCGCCTTTTTTCTTTGCCATGGTTCGTTGAGGTTTAAGTTTTATTCTGATTTTTTATAAATATAACCAGAGGTTTTTAATTATTGAAATTCGGTACCGGATGAACGGCCTAAGTTGGTCATCGCACAGCGAAAGCCGATATAAGCACGTGTTGAATCCTTATACTCATATGTTCTGGTTCCTGTCTCGAGATAGTAGGCAACGTCTTTCCACGAACCACCACGCACTACTTTTCGAGCATTATATTTTTCCTTTGAATTACCTTCGCGATCGTAGGCATTCTTGTCAATGTATTGAGGGTTAAGATCCCAAACGGTAGGAACCGAGGCAGGATTGAAATCATCCAAACACCACTCGGATACGTTACCTGCCATATCTACTAAGCCGTAGTCATTCGGGAAATAAATTCCAACAGGTGCAGTATATGCAAACCCATCATCATAGAAATTTCCTCTGCCTGGTTTAAAGTTGGCAAGCATACATCCCTTCGAGTTACGGATATACGGGTTACCCCAAGGATACTTTGCCATGTCACGTCCACCGCGGGCGGCATATTCCCACTCAGCCTCTGAAGGCAAACGGAAAGAAGGCATTGGCGGCTGACCACCATTGACCTGACGCCATTCATTAAGGAATGCCGATCTCCATTTTCCAAAGAAGTTAGCCGCTTCCCAGCTAACACCAACCACCGGATAATCCTGGTAGCCTGGATGCTGCCAGTAGTAATCAACTAAAGGGTCACCCATATGGTGGGAAAAGTCTTTCATCCAGGCAGTAGTATCAGGATAATATTTTTCCATGAATTCATTTTGACCAATCTGATCAAAGTTTGTAAGTCCTTCTGCTCCGTTAGGATCTAAAAAGAATGTAGTGAATTGAAGATATTCATCATTGGTGATTTCGGTCTCGTCCATGAATAGAGGTCCGATAGTGATCTGCTTATTGAAGTTAATCTGAGTTGATGCCGGATCTTCATCGGCCTGACCCATGTGAAAGGTACCTGCAGGAATTGGAACCATCCCGTAAGGAATAACCATAGACCAGCCCTCTCTTCGCTCGAGCGTGGATTGCCCAACTACTTCACCCTGAGCATCACCTCCCTTATTGCCGCCAATCCCTAGCAAGCCGCAACCTCCAAGAAATGATCCGGCACTCAGGAATAAAGCATAGTACAGAACCTTTAGCGAAACACTTTTCTTCATACTCTTTAACATTAGATATAGTCTTCTGGTTTTAGTAAAGCCAACCATACAGACCCGAAAGTTATTCTTTTTAACCTTTTTTTTAAACTACAAGGACACCAAATTCAATAAAATATTAAAAAAACCAAAATTATTATCCGATTAGTGACGGTAACGAGGGGTTCTAACTACCTTTTTACCTATAGCCGGGTTCACAGGAAGTTCATACATTAATAAAAATTCATGTGAAGTTGGCTGTTTAGCCTGTTGATCCTTAATAATATAGTCCAATCCATATCCTAATTTCAATGACTTATCCTTTAATATACTATAGCCTAACATTATGATAGCAGCTTCTGATTGCCTAAACGCTAAACCTCCCCACATCGTATCTTTATAGTATGCTAATCCGCCAAGATCAAAGGTTGTTTTTGTAAAATCCGACTTTATCAGGGTAGAAAACTGAAACCGGAGATCAAAATTGACCTGATAATAATACCCACCAGTTACATACATATGTGTTTGAAGGGCATTACGTTGGCTAAGTCCAAAATCAAATTCTGACTTTATCAGGTGATTAAAGCTAACGCCAGCATAATATTTTTCACGCTGCAAAAAAACACCCATGGCTAAGTCAGGTCTAACCTGAGATTCCTTTCCTGTACTTTTTAATAAAGGATCATTCGGATCAATGGCTCTGTACTTATCAAAGTCAATTGTTTGGGAATAGATTCCAGTCTTAATTCCGAAACTTAATTTACTTCCTTTCAATGCAAGATGATATGCGTATGAAGCTTGAGCTTCCAAATTGTTTTGCGGTCCAAGCCGATCGTTAACTACATACCCGCCAAACCCACTATTAATCTTATTTATTGGAGCCGACATGCTAACGATTTGGGTAGTTGGAGCGCCTCCATCCCCATAGGTAGGCTGATACCCTAACCATTGCGTGCGATGAATAGCCGTAAACTTAGTAATTCCCTCCACTCCTGCATAGGCTGGATTATAATACAATGTATTGAACATGTAATGTGTAAACTGAGGGTCTTGCTGACCTTGCGCACTAAAAAATATTCCGGCCAGGAAAATTAAAAAATAAACTTTCTTCACGCTTTCTTATTGAACAGGACTTAAAGATAAATCAATTCTTGTCACACTTTCAATCAAATGTAATTAAAGTGTAATAAAATATGAGTCCTTGTAATCAGGTAAGGCTTAAATAGTTATTTAACTCCGTTGGCAGCCTTTATGTAAAGTTCCAAAGCTCCTGTCATAGAGGGGGCATTGGGAAGTGGCGCCTCTATATCCAAAACAAAGTTTGCATCCTTAACAGCTTTAGCCGTGGTCGGCCCAAATGCTGCTATGCGCGTATTGTTTTGAACAAAATCTGGGAAATTGATAAGTAGTGAGTTAATACCGGATGGACTAAAAAAGGCAAGGATGTCGTAATACACATTTTTCAAATCGCTCAGGTTAGCGGCAACAGTTTGATACATAAGTGCCTCTGTAAAATGAAATCCATTATCGGTAAGAAAATCAGGGATATCATTTTTTCGGATGTCTGAGCACGGAAAAATGAATTTCTCGTTCTTATGCTTCTTAATAATCTCAAGTAAATCTTTGGTATCCTTTAATCCGGTAAAGATTTTTCTCTTTCTTATCACGATATACTTCTGCAGGTAATTAGAGGTTTGGTCTGAGATGCAGAAATATTTCATATCGGCTGGCATCTCTAATTTTAACTCCAGACAGATTTGGAAAAAATGATCAACTGAGTGGCGACTTGTAAAGATTACCGCAGTGTGTTGCAGGATGTCGACTTTTTGCTTTCTGAATTCTTTTACGGGAACAGCTTCGACTTGTATAAAAGGCCTAAAATCTATCTTAACATTATAACGCTCTGAGAGCTTAAGATATGGTGAATTAACATCGGTGGGTTCCTCCTGTGTGACCAAAATGCTTTTTACTTTTCGCATTCTGTCAGTTGCAGTTTCTGTCATATCTACACGCTTCGGCTTAAAACAATAACACGCTTCCTAAAACCATTAAAGGAATTATTTCAGTTGCGCAAAGGTACGAAAATAAATGAAAAACAGGGAGCGAGGTGCGAGCCAATAATTTAAGAAATAAAAAAAGAATTCCGATAACGATAAAAAAACCACCCATGGTAAGCAGGCCGTAAAATAAATTAGCGCTTTGCAAATGGAAAATAAAATAAACAACTGCAATACACGCCATCAATCCAGCCGTAACAAAAAGCAGGCGCACGAAATTAAAAAACTGAAAACGTACGCTGTCGCGTAAGCCAAACAGCAGTGAAAAGCTTGCGATCAAAACGAGTTTCACCACCAACAAAGCTAAAATTATTGCAGATAGAATTATCCAGTGCAAAAATGCCTGCAGGGTAGAATTGAAAATAAAATTTCCGGCCAGAGGAACACGATCAGGGGCTATATTGAAAGTGATCAACAGAAGAAGCCCTAAGAAGAAGCCTATCAGCACAAAGAAAAATAAATTTATGCTGGCCCCAATCCTGCTTGCTACGGTAGACTCATCCCGATCTTGCAATGAAAATAATTTCATAACATTTAAGTAATCCAATGTAAGGCTTGCATTAACACGAAGCAGACCAATAAGGGCAACGAGTAGGACAAGCGAGGCAATAATGACAAAATCAGAAAAGAAATTTCCTTGCCTCGGAAGATTGTCAAGATCGGCTTGATTTATTTGTGAAAGAAGAAAAGTTTGTAGCAAGTAAATGGGTTGTTCCTGATGAATTCCTATAAACAGTTTTCCTTGATACAAAGTCCACAAACTATCTACTCGCAGGTTAAGTTTCTCATGATATCGGCCACTAAGTTTTCCATTGATAAAAAGTGAGAAGGGTTCCCGATCTTGAATCACCAAACTACTTCCAAGTGACTTCCTGTCTAAAGCAAAGAAAATCGTTTTGCTTTTCTGTCCCGAATACTTTTCAAGTTTTTCCTGACGCTGAACCTGCCAATCCTGACTAAGATCTTGCGTGATCATCCGCTGCGAAATCCCCGGAAGGGAAAAAAGGAGCGCAATAAAAAAAGTGAGAATCCTCTTCATGTCTGGAACACAAAAATATCAGATTAACAGAGTAATGGAAACTCCCAACTATCTTTGAGGCAAATGGCTGGGCTTTATTTTCATATTCCGTTTTGCAAGCAGGCATGTCATTACTGCGACTTTCATTTTTCTACTAACCAAAGTCTTAAGGCGGAACTAGTAAATCAACTATCTGCTGAATTGACTCTGCAAAAAGAATATCTTAAAAGTGAGCCAGTCGAAACAATTTATCTTGGTGGCGGAACTCCGTCTTTGCTTGATGCTTATGAGCTTGATATCCTTTTTACATCCATTCAAAAAAATTATCAGGTTACTGCGGATGTTGAGGTGACTTTGGAAGCTAACCCAGATGATCTTAATCCTAAAAAATTAAGTGAGATGAAATCCGCAGGCGTCAACAGACTAAGCATAGGGATTCAGTCTTTTGATGAAACTGTCTTAAAATTTCTTAACCGCGCTCATACTGCAACCGAAGCGTTAAGCTGTGTGGAGAATGCTCGAAAGGCAGGGATTAAAAACATTAGCATTGATTTAATTTACTCGATACCCGGCCAGGATGAGGAAACTTTACAAAAAAATCTAGCAACAGCGTTAAGTTTACACCCAAATCACATTTCAGCCTATTCCTTAACAGTGGAAGAAAAAACCGTGTTCGGCCGCTGGGCTAGCAAGGGCAAACTTCATGCAATGGAAGATGATCAATCTGCCCAACAATTTGAACTAGTGATGGAGTCACTTACGCAGGAGGGTTTCCATCATTATGAAATTTCCAATTACTGTTTACCTGGCTTTCAATCAAAACACAACACCAGTTATTGGAAAGGGAAAAAGTATTTGGGTTTGGGGCCAAGCGCTCATTCTTATAATGGAGCAACACGACAGTTTAACATAAGCAATAATCATCTCTATGTAAAGAGTATTCAAAAAGGCATTGTGCCTTTTGAGCGAGAAGAGCTAACCAATGAAAATAAAATCAATGAATATCTTTTCACTTCGCTGCGTACCGAATGGGGTTGCGACTTAAATTATCTTAAGGAACAATTTGGTTATGATCTGGCATCTCAAAACAAATCTTATTTAAATCAACTTACTACCCGCAACCTGATTGAGTTAGGCGATACTATTACACTTACTCGAGCAGGAAAACTATTGGCCGACCGGATAGCATCCGATCTTTTTGTTTCGGCAGATAACAATTGATTACGCGGGATTTGCTATTTTAACAACAAAATGACCTCAGAAGAAAAACGAGTTTACCTGCTTTTGAAATCCGTGATTTACTACTATCATGGGCTTGATGAACCCGAGAAGAAAGATTTGGAGAAAGCATCTCAAGAATTAGATGCTTCCGAAGAACTTACCTGGGCACTGGATTTTGTTGCTGAAGATTACATTACAGCCTTTGACCGTGCACGGGATTTTCTAAGCCATATTATTGGAGATTATCCAAAAGAAAAACGGGTTAGCCTGATTGATATGGTTTGGCAATCTAACAATGTAAAGGGCTATGTAACCGAAATGGAAGCCACCGCCATGTTTAAACTCGCCCGCGATTGGAACGTGGAAAAAGAGTTGGTTGAGTTGGTGCTGAAATAATTAGTCGTCCCTTAAAAACTCGTTTTGAGTAGAGTTTGATTTTTGAAGACTAAGGAAAGTGTTTCAAAAAGTTGGGTCAAAAAGACGCTTGGATTTATTTTCCACTTGTTGATCATCCGTTTGAAGTTCATGCCTGC
>JBGSIM010000030.1:0-3998 GCA_041742535.1 Cyclobacteriaceae bacterium
CTATCCCAATAGGGCCCTATGGTTCAGAGCGCTCAATAGGGTTTGATTTGAATACAGCAATGGAATACAGGTATAAATCTGGATTGCTGCTGCGCGGCATGTTTGATTTCTCCAGCTTTGCCTTTGAACGGGGAACGATCAGTCAAATAAGCAATGGTAAAGAGTACGCATTGTCGGGTAGCAATAATCTGGTATCACTGTCCTTTTCAGGAGGGTATTATAAAAATATAGGCAGGTTGACACCCTACGCATTTGCCGGAATCGGTGTTTCATTTCTTTCTAAACCAGGTGTAGAGGTCAATGAGATCGATGGCTATGTTGACACCAGTCTATTGGTGAAAGGTTATTTTAGCACCATTGGTGGCGCTGGTATTGAATTTATCTTAAGCCCCATAAAAGGTTCTGACTTAAATGAAAAGAAGTCTCTCTTTATTATCTACGTGGAATCATTCTACACGTATATCCCAGTAGTGACTGAGACCTCTTCCCACCGATTTAACTTAATAACGTTCAACCTTGGGATAAAAAATAAATTCTAATTTATTGCGCTGGCAATGGATATGTCTCCTTCAAGGCATCCCACTTTAAGTGGTAAGATTTTCTTCGCTTACAGTTTTTGACCAACCGGATTAGGTAATCAAGCAGATCATTAAGATTATGATATCGACCTCCCTTCACCAAGTTATTGATTCCTATGTTGGATGCTGATACTATGCTTTGTAATAAATTTTCAGGCATAGCTGCATCAAACAATAGCCTGACCGGGACACCCAGTTTCCGCTTCTCAAGTTGCTCTTTTATTTTAGTAAGCAGGTTGCCACGGAATTCATCTTCAATCTCTACATCCTCATCATAATTATTTAGATACTGTAGGAAGAATCTGCAGGTATGTAATCCAGAAAAATCAAAGGGATATTAGCGCGGATGATATCATTCAGAAATGTGATATAATATTTTGACTCCCGGATGGGTAATTTGAATAAACCTGGGTAGTTCTGATGGAATTTTTGTTAATCTGTAGATTCCTGGTGAGTTACTTTACTTTTAAAATGTATAGCCAAGTAAACATAACCATTTTCAATACGAACCTTCTTTTCAGGAGTCAGTATTTGAACCGATAAATAACTCAGGATAGCGGTTTGAAAGGGATCACTTACCGCCTCACGATGTTCGTCATGATAGTGCTCGTCTTCAATAAGAATGATATTATTCTTTGCCAGCTCCGGTAAAATATGTTGTCGCCATAGGTATCCAAAATGTTTAGTTGCTCGTTCACAATCATCCCTATCTTACTGATCAGGCTTTGTGGATTGAATGTTAACCATTTTTCTATGCGTTTTTTCTTGAGGTATTTCAGATGTGTAATGCCGCTACCTTTACACGATAATATTCATCCAGGTTTGCTGAGAAGATCGCCATGAATTTTATTCGTTCATAAATTGGCAAATGCTCATCCGCAGACTCATCAAGTACCCGACCATTGAAATTTAACCAATCTAAATCCCGGTGTACATAGTGATCCTGGTGCATATCGTTAAATTACCTTTGATTTAAACTAACTAATACGGAAGACAACAGACCCTGTTTTATTTAAGTTTGCCCATTCAGGCATATAGGGTCATTTGTCTACAATAAGACACTTATGGGTGAATACCGTCCTTTTCGGTATTAGTGCTATCCATGGCAAACAATGATGTTTTTCTATGGATACAATGACTATTATTCTTAATCCCTCTAATTGTCAACAAAAAGACATTTTCATTCAAAGGCTGAATTGCATCTTCAGTATCTTACGAACTATTTTTTAACACATGGTATGAAGACTAGAAACTTTGCATTTATAAATAAACAAGGTTATGAGCTTTCAGCGCAGATGGAATGGCCAGCCAATCAACAACCGCACGCCTATGCTATCTTTGCTCATTGCTTCACCTGTGGAAAAAACATAAATGCCGTACGTAATATTTCAAAAACTTTGGCTGGTCGTGGATTTGCCGTTTTAAGTTTTGATTTTACTGGTTTGGGTAATAGCGAAGGTGACTTTGCTGACACCACCTTTTCAGCTAATGTAAGTGACTTAGTGGCAGCTGCTGATTTTTTAAAAAAGGAATTTAAGAGTCCTTCATTACTGGTCGGACATTCGTTAGGAGGCGCAGCTGTTATTCAGGCAGCATCTCAAATTGATTCTGTTACAGCAGTTGCTACTATTGGAGCTCCTGCTGATGTAGAGCATGTAAAGAACATTTTTAATAATCAGCTTACCGAGCTAAAGGATCGCGGAGTTGCTCAAGTAAATATTGGAGGAAGGCCCTTCACACTAAAACAGCAATTTGTGGATGACCTCGAACGTCATGCCATTACGGCAACATTAGCTAGGTTAAATAAATCCATTCTTGTTTTGCATTCACCTCAAGACGAAACGGTAAGTATCGATAATGCAGCCCTGCTTTATCAGTCGGCAAAGCATCCTAAAAGTTTTGTTTCACTGGATGGAGCCGATCACCTGCTTACCGATAAAAATGATTCTCACTACGTTGGCGAAATGATTTCTACTTGGGCACAGCGCTATCTGATGTTACAAGAACAAGCTGAATTAGAGACAGAACATCAGACGGTGGCATTGGTGGGGGACAAGGATTCGGGATATACGACATTGATCAAAGCAGGCAAGCATTACATCACTGCTGATGAGCCGGAAGACGTAGGTGGAAATGACTTTGGCCCAACTCCCTATGAATTATTGAGTTCGTCACTGGCTACCTGCACCGCCATGACTCTTCGCATGTATGCCAATAGAAAAAATCTTGATGTACATGAAATAAAAGTTCATGTGAACCACAACAAGCGGCATTGTGAAGATTGTTCAAATGCAGAAGCCGGTGCGCGCATCGATCATTTTGAACGACTAATAGAAATTGACGGAACGTTAAGTGAAGAACAACGCCACCGCCTTCTTGAGATAGCAGATAAATGCCCGGTGCATAAAACACTTGAAGGGGAGATAAAGATTAGCACCCGGCTCGTTTAAGCATTTTACATATCCACGAAATTATTAGCCAATAAAATTTATAGATTATGATAAGTGCATTCGAATATGTGACCGTACTCATTTCCATCATTCTTGGTTTGGGTATTACGCAAATTTTAACCGGCATTGCCGATCTTATTCATAAAAGCGAGCGTGTGAAAGTTTACTGGCCACACCTTATCTGGATTTTATTTGTTCTCCTCTTGCACATACAAGAGTGGTGGTTATTATATGAACTAAAAGGGTATCAACCTTGGCGTTTACCTACATTTTTATTCGTGATTGCATACCCGATAAATCTGTTTGTATTGGCACGCATGCTCTTTCCATTTTCCTTGAAAGGAAAGGTCATTGATTTGAAACTGTTTTACTATAAAAATTGCCGCAAGGTTTTTTTAATCTTCGCTATTTCTGCCGTTCTCTCTATTCTATATAATATTTTTATTCTGGAGTTGAGTCTACTGTCGCAGGTGTTACAAATCACGCTGGCGTCAATCTTCCTGCTTATTACCATAAAGCAGTTAGCACAAGAGTGGATTCATAAAGGTCTGGTGGTAGTTGTATTTTCCATTTTCATTATAAGTGTTATCGTTGAGTGGGATGTTTGGCTGATTGAATAGCTGCCCTGTTAATCAATACACAATAAAGCTGTATCTTAGATTTTGTTTATATCCAAATGAAGATAATTACAATCCTTTCAATCACTTTTTATTGTTTTACAATTTCACTAATGGGACAGCCTGTTGATTCATTGTTTAAGCAGGCTGCATTAAAAAAGCTAGAGAACGCAAAATCCTATACACTTAAAGTGGCTGAATTGATGCCCGCAGAAAATTATGATTTCAAACCATCAGAAGAAGAAATGAGTTTCGCAAGGCAATTGTTGCATATATCAGAGAATATGGGCTGGCTTACCTCATCTTATTTAACGCAAGGTAAAAATCCAGTCAGCAAAAAAGAGCTTAATCTG
>JBGSIM010000031.1:0-29241 GCA_041742535.1 Cyclobacteriaceae bacterium
TGGAAACTGAAACGCGAACCGTTCTTGCTCGAAACCTGTAGTCCGGGAATTTTTGCAGCAGGAGATGTGCGAGCCGGGGCGATGAATCGTGTTGCATCAGCAGTTGGCGAAGGCGCCATGGCCATTAAATTTGTTCACGAATATTTAGCAGAAAATTAAGAGCATGAAATCAAGTATTCAAATTTGACAAAGCAAAATGATAAAGCAGCCTTGCCAACACCTTACGGATTGGAACAAAGTTATTTTAGCTCAACGGCATGAGTGTGCTGAGTGTGTGAAGACTGGCAGTGAATGGGTGCATCTTAGAACGTGCCAAACCTGTGGAGTTATATTATGTTGTGATGCTTCGCCTAATCAGCATGCAACCAAGCATTTTAAAACAACGAGTCACCCGGTAATAATTTCCTCTGAGGAAGGCGAGCGTTGGGCGTGGTGCTATCCTCACGAACAAATTGTTGGATACTAAAATTGATATACATGATATATTATGAGCCAAACAAAAACTGGTTTCGGGATATTTGGAACTTGACTACCAGTTGGACAATCCAGAAAATATTACGTGGTGTGCTCCTGATTGGAGTTATATCAACTCTAATCTGTTCGGTTTTATTCTATTTAGAAATTGATCCACGTTTACATTCTGGTATTTTCTCATTGTTGGGAATTGTGTTAAGTATTCTATTAGTGTTTAGAACAAACACAGCCTATGATCGATGGTGGGAAGGTAGAAAACAATGGGGAAGCTTAGTTAACAATAGCCGGTCATTTGCCATCATGTTGCATGCAATGTTGCCTAAAGAGGATAAAGGAAGTCGATTTTTTTTCTCTAAGCATATCGCCAACTTTTCATTGGCGCTAAATGAGCACCTGCGCCAGGGAGTGAAGGTTTCAGATATGATTCATCTTACCCAGGAAGAGAAAGAACAACTTGAAAGCAAACAACACAAGCCCAATCAAATAGCTTCATGGATTTTTGAAAAAATTCAGATTATTTATCGCGCAGGTTCAATCACGGATGCAGACATGATTAATCTAAAGCCTCAACATCATGCTTTGGTTGATATATTAGGTGCCTGCGAACGAATTAAAAAGACACCAATTCCATTTAGTTATTCGGTATACATAAAAGTCTATATCTCTTTGTATGCAATCATGCTTCCATTTGGGCTCTTTGAAGATTTTGGCTTTTACACAATTCCATTAACTATGTTTATTTTCTTTGCCATGCTGGGTCTTGAATTGATGGCGCAGGAAATTGAGGATCCCTTTGGGCTGGACTGCAACGATCTGCCCACAGGGGACATAGCTAATACCATAAAAAAGAATGTGTTTGAAATTCTTGAACAGGAGCATATAACCGAAGCAAAACAAAAGGAGTTGTACAGTAAAGTATTTTAGTGACCGTGTAGAATTTTTGGTAAAGTTATTCTCTCAACAAACCCGAAAAACAATTCTGTAATTACGGCTAATCCTGCCGCGGGTATTGCTCCCATCAAAATTAAGTTTGAGTTGTTTAAAGCAAGTCCTGTCACAATGAATTCACCCAGCCCACCGGCTCCTATAAATGCCGCTAGAGTAGCGGTACCAACATTAATTACTGCGGCCGTGCGCACTCCTGCCATTACAGTTGGAATAGAGAGCGGTAGCTCTAGCCATCTTAATTTTTGAGTGCGAGACATCCCCATGCCAACTGCCACTTTTTTTAGTAGGGAGTCAACAGATTGCAAACCAATTAATGTATTACGGAGGATAGGAAGCATCGCGTACAAAAATAAAGCAACAATTGCCGGTTTCATTCCAATGCCAAAAATTGGAATCATTACCGCAAGTAGCGCTATCGAGGGTATAGTTTGCAGTAGGCCAGCAAAGTATAACACAAGATTTGCAAAGCGTGGTTGCCAATAAAGCAGAATGCCCAATGGAATTGCCAATAAAATTGCAAAGGCTAACCCACTAAAGGTTAAGATAAGATGTCTAAAGGTTTTACTTAGAATATCTGAGATTGTGGAATTTGCAAGAGGTTCTTTTGTTATCAGTTTCTCATCGAATAAAAAATTACTGGCTACTTCAGCAAATGATTTATGCTCAAACAGAACAGCAGCATTCATTTTTTGCATTCGATCTTCATCAATTCGATTTTCTAATAATGTAAGGATTGTAATTACTTTACTGGGAAGGTCTTTCTTATAAAGTGTAATAGCAGCATAATCTGGAAAGAAATGTAAGTTGTCTTCAAGTATGAATAATTCATTTGTTAGAATCTCACCATCGGTTGAGTATGCGTCTGTTAAGTCAATCTTATCTTGTAGTATTGCCTGATAGGCTAACCCATGCTCTAATCCAGTCCCTTGTTGTGGGAGTTCGTAAACTTTAGTAAGATTTTCCCAGCCATCGCGCCTTTTTAAAAATTCGTAGCTAACTCCTGCTTTTAAGTTAGGATGATCTCTTAAGTCAGAAATTGACTTCAACTTCAATTTTTCAGCTACTGATTTTTTTGCAACAAGTGCATAGGTGTTGTTAAATCCGATTGACCTGGTTATGGAAAGATTGTACTGGGCTTCAAGATGATCTTTAATAGCCGAGAGAGACATTCCATCTGATTTCAAAATTTCTGTAGCCAGGGTTCCACTATATTCAGGATAAAGATCAATTTCATTATTTCTTAATGCCTCGAAACACACTAAGGTGCCACCCAAATTAAAAGTTCGGGTAACTTCATAACCTTTACTTTCTAATAGTTGCGAAATTATTTCACTTATAATATACCCTTCATTAAAATGCTTGGCCCCTACCCGGATAGGTTGTGCATAGGATGAAAAGTAGCATAGGCTTAGCAAATAAATGAACAAGACTTTCATGCAATCGAGGCTTTAATTAATCTTTCAACATGTTCATTCGCTGGATTTTTTAATACCTTTTCTTTTAAGTCATATTGTTGAAGTTCGCCAACCTCCATAACTAGTATATAATCTGCCAAAAGTTGTGCTTCCCGCATATCGTGGGTTACAAGTAGTATTGTGCGAGGCTCAATTTTTTGAAGTTTTAATACTTCTTGCTGTATTTCATAGCGTGTTACAGGATCAAGCGCACCAAAGGGTTCGTCCATGAGCAGGATTGATGGATTTAAAAAAAGCGCCCGACATATCCCAACCCGTTGTTGTTCACCACCCGATAACTCATTCGGATATTTTTGAATATGATCCATCGGTAATCCAACCAGGCTCATGAGTTCTAAAACCCGATTCTTTGCAGATTCTTTTTGGCCAGCGATTCGGCCAGCAAGGGAAATGTTTTGAAATACTGTGAGATGTGGAAACAGTCCGATTGACTGAACAACATACCCCATTTGCAACCTGATTCTACTAATGTCTGAATAATCCAGCAATTTGTTGCGCAATTGCACTGATCCTTGATCTGGTTTTATCAAGCCATTTATCAGTTGAAGTAAAGATGATTTTCCACTTCCGCTGCGTCCGATAATCGCTGTAATTTTATTTTCGTGGAACCCTACAGATACATTATTGAGCGCAATCTGGTTTTGGTAATAATGAGTTATGTTGCAGAGTTTGATTACCATGTAGTGAGCCCTAGAAAGTTGGTTTAGATTTTCTAACTGCTGTAATTTTTATGGTAAGATAGGAAAATTATGAAGGCTGAGAGTTCATGTGTTTTAGTAATTTTATAAGACCTATAAACCACCAATACATGAAGTTCGTAGCTAGCGTTTTCTTAATTGCCTTGCTTGCAGCCTGCGCACAAACAAGTTCGAATGAGGAGACAGACTCTACCGAAAAAACTGATTCTAATTTTTCATTGAAAGATTTGGCGGGCGAGTGGCACATGGTAACGCAGGAAGAAGGCGAGTGGATATTATTTTATGCGTGCGATGCGGACAACACAACCGTCACTATTAAAGGCGATTCGATTGTTATAGGCTGGGGACAAGATGCAACTGGAGGAAAAATAGAGTCTTGGTCCTTAGAGAATGATAAACTCTCCCTTGTTGTAAATGATTCTTACGAAACAAATGTCTATCAGGTGCAACAAGCCGAGGACGGACTCATGCAATGGTGGCTTTGGGATGATAGCGAAGGTCAATCTTTGTTTGTTCACGACCGCGATAAAAATAAATACCGGGTTGTAAAGCAACCATGTAAAGAATGCTGGGAGGACTGCGATGAGAGTTCTGAATTATAATTGATAAAAATCTTTATGCGAGTGAGGCGAACCTCGTGCTGTTTTCTTTCTTTGCAGCGTGAAAATCCTCATCCTTCATCAACACTTTAATTCGCCACAAAAAGGAGGTGCTATTCGTTCGTACTACCTGGCCAAAGCACTTGTAGATAGAGGGCTACAAGTGATTGTAATAACAGCTCACAACGAAGTGACATATAAAATAGAAGATGTTGAAGGGATTGAAGTGCATTACCTGCCAGTTGCCTATGATAACCGATTTGGATTTGCCGCGAGAAGTTGGTCATTTGTAAAGTATGTGAATGGAGTTCTTGATCTGGCGAAACAATTTCAAGATGTTGACTATTGTTATGCTATTTCAGTTCCGCTTACGGTAGGGCTTGCCGCGATGCGGATAAAAGCACGCTATAAAATTCCGTACATTTTTGAAGTAGGAGATTTGTGGCCCGAAGCCCCCATTCAAATGGGATTTGTAAATAACTATTTTTTCCAGCAAGCTTTATATGCACTGGAGAAAAGAATTTATAAATCAGCGTATTCTATTGTAGCGTTATCGCCCTCAATTCAATCAGCGATTGAACAGAAAGTACCCGGTAAGAAAATTCATTTGATTCCCAACATGGCGGACTGCGATTTCTACCATCCGGAAAGTAAAAAGTTGGCATTGGAAAAGAAATACAACGTGCAGGAAAAATTTGTTGTGTCTTATATTGGTGCGATAGGTGTAGCCAATGGGTTGGATTATTTTTTAGCATGTGCACGCGCTTCCCGCAAAGCAAGTTTACCAATTCATTTTTTACTTTGTGGGGATGGTGCTGAAGTGGATCGTTTGAAGAAGAGTGCCGACCAACATGAATTAAACAACCTTACTTTTTTACCCTTTACCAATCGTGAAGGAGTGCGTGAAGTTATGAATGTGACAGATGCTTCATTTATTTGTTACAAACCAGTGCCTGTGTTGGAAACAGGCTCGCCTAATAAATATTTTGATGGACTGGCCTCCGGCAAGATGATCATAATCAATTTTGGAGGTTGGATTAAAGAAGAGATCGAAGAAAACAATTGTGGGGTTTATGTAAATCCTCTTGAACCGGCAGATTTTGTAAGAAAAATTTCTTACATTATCTCGAATAAAGAGTTGCAACACCAATTTAGTAGTAATGCTAGGTTATTGGCTGAGCGAAGTTACGCTCGTGAAAACCTAGGAAATAAATTTGCCGACATATTTAATTTTGCATAAGGATTACTACCCTACTTCACTTTTGTTGATAACACCACTTTCGATCGCGGAGCAATTTCTAATTCAATTGCATCACCTTCTTTTACTTTAAGGAAATCCCGAACACCAACATTATAACTTTTGCCATCTATCTCAACACCATACCACTGGTTGGCAGCACCGTCAATTTCGTTGTCCACTACTCCATAGCGAGTGATTGGCTTGCCAGCCTCTTCCTCTTCCACACGTTGAATAGCCATTGCCAGCATGTCTTCATTGTAGGTAAAGTTTTTTCTGCGAACGGAGATTTGTTTTCTGGTGATCACTCCTGAAATTTTTTCTTTAACGCCAGCCTTTAAATCCTGAAGCTTTTTATAATTCTCCCGCCAGGTCCATGAAGTACCTATCGCAAATAATAAAGCAAAGAGTGTTGCAATAAATGTCCAGTCTCGTTCAGGAAAGTATACCAGGAATATACCAATGACAATTGAAACCATTAAGGTTATTCCTAAAAAGAGATAGACTTTGATCTGCTCTCTTTTGTAAACCTTTTGCAATTTTAATTTATCAGCTTCTTTAAATGGAATTCGGGCACTCATGCTTTATCTGTTATCTATAAAAAATGTCCTACAATATGTAGGACATTTAGGTTAGCCTGAGGTCTGTGTTAACTCTCCACCTGCTCAAAAATCTTTCCGGTCTTTTTGTTCTTGAGAATAACTTTCTTGGCACCGTAGTGTGTCATCTCTTCTTTCACCAAATAATGATCAGCATCGTACTCCACTAAGTGGCCGTCTTTGCTTAATCCTTCTTTGCCTCGCCAGATGTCTAGCTTCACAGGCTCCCATTGTTTTGTCTTGGCCGATTTATAAGCAGCATCTAACACAGAATTCACCACATAGCCATCATAAAAAGTTTCTTTTGGTGCCACTCCTTTTTCCATGGAGTTGAACATATCCATAAACATATGATTATACCCCAACTCGTTTAACTCATCCCCCACAGGAAACAACCAGCCTTTATCACTCTCTGCTTTTTCGGCAACATAGTTAGCGGCCTTGCCGGTCGTAAACATTTCAAAGCCGGTGCGTAAAAAACTATTTATCCAAATCGTTCCTTCGGTTCCCATTACTTCATCGCGCAAGTCGAGGCCGCCACGGAATGTCCAACTTACTTCAAACTGACCGATGGCTCCATTTTCATATTTCACCAATCCAATTGCATGATCTTCGGCATCAATCGGTTTTACCTGAGTATCGGCCCAGCACATTACTTCAATGGGTTTGATGTCTTTACCAATATAGCTTCGGCTAATTTCCACACAATGGCAACCTAAATCCAAAATGCAACCACCACCGGCTTGTTCAATATCCCAAAACCACTCACTATGTGGGCCAGGGTGGGTCTCGCGCGATTTTGCCCAAAGTATTCTACCAAGCGCTCCGTTTTTCACACTTTCATGTGCTTTGATAAACTTAGGAGTGTATACAAGATCTTCGAGATAGCCATTAAAGATTCCAGCCTTTTCAACTGCAATCAACATGCGCTTAGCTTCTTCGGCATTGCGACCTAATGGCTTAGTAGTAATTACTGCTTTTTTATGTTTGCAGCAGAGCATCACCGCTTCTTCATGAAGATTGTTTGGTAACGAAATACAAACCACTTCTACTTCGGGTCGATTGATAGCTTCTTCCATATTGGTAGTGGAAAAAGGAACATTGTAATCCGCAGCAAATTTTTTAGTGCTTTCTTCCCTGCGCGAGTAGATGGTAACAATTTTGTCTTTGCTTCTGTAGCCCTGAAGAGAGTCAGCGTAGAAGCGACCAATAAAGCCTGAGCCGAGCATTGCAATTTTCATATGAGGTAGTTTTAATTGTTAGTTATTTGATTGTTAGTTCCGATCAACGAATAACGAACAACCAGTTTATTTCAAGCAGTTTTAATTTCTTTTTTCTCGTTGAAGAATAAAATAAAGTAAATGAGTACAGCCACCGCGATGCTAGCAGGAACTAACCAAATGGATTGCCATTGGTACTTTTCGTCAACCGTAAAGTAGTCGGCTGTCTTGCCTGAGAACAATGTTCCTATTACCATCCCCACACCATAGGTAGCGAATGTAAAAAGTCCTTGTGCAGCATTCTTAATTTTCTCACCAGCTTTTTTCTCGGTGTACATATAACCGGTTACAAAAAAGAAATCATAACAAATTCCGTGTAACACAATTCCAGCATAGAGCATCCAAATACCAGAATCAATATTTCCATACGCAAAGAACACATATCGAAGAATCCAGGCAGTCATACCTAACAAAAGCATTTTCTTTACTCCTATCTGATTGAAAAGAAATGGAATTGCCAGAATGAATAAAGCTTCCGACACCTGGCCAAATGTCATTTTAAACGCTACGTTTTCCATGCCAAGCTGATTTAAAAACACATTTGCAAAGCCGTAGTAAAATGATAAAGGAATGCAAACTAAAATAGCCGCGATGAAAAATATTAAATAGGGTTTGTCCTTAAAGAGCACAAATGCTTCCGTGCCAAGAGGACTTTCTGAAGTTTTTCCTTTTGGTGGAGTATTCGGTAAAACAAAACTCGATATTCCCAAGGCAAATGATGCAATGGCTGCCATTTCGAACGTGACGGAGGATTTATCTAATCCTAGTGAACTGATCAACACCCCCGCTAAAATCCAACCCAACGTTCCAAACACCCGAATCCAGGGGAATTGTTTTCCAGGATCGGTCATTTGACCAAAAGCAATACTATTGGAAAGCGCGATGGTGGGCATGTACAAAAGCGAGTACACTAAAATGATCCAATAGAATGAAGAATTGTTATCAACAACAGTTGCCATATAAAGCAATGCAGCACCAACTAAATGAAGCACACCCATAATTTTTTGAGCTGCGAAAAACCGATCGGCAACCATTCCAACAAAGAAAGGAGAGATGATGGTTGCAATCGCAAGGGCACTGTATGCAGCTCCAATTTGAGTACCTGTTGCACCTAAGAATTCAGACATATAGGTACCCATTGTTACGTACCATGCGCCCCAAATAAAATATTCGAGCAACATCATTACCGATAACTTAGTAAAAACGACAGGCTTCATACGCGCATTCTTTATAAGAGTGAAGAAAGATAGAAACCGTTTTAGTAATTATAAAGGGAAGCCGCGCAATTTATCTAAGCGGTGTATTTTGGTTGATTGGTGAATTTGTCACTAATCCACGGGTCGATAACGCGACTCGTTGAAAATCAATTTCGCATCTTTTTGCATCATTACTTGAGTGAAAGTAAGATCAGATTTTCTTGCGGCATAACTATTCACAATTTGCCAGCCAACCCATGTGCCAATGCGACCAGGTGCCTGATCGCCAACTTCAAAAGTTTTTGGTCGCTCGGCAATGTAACGTTGTTTCACTCTGCCATCTGTTGAAAAAAATGCCTCGTCTTCAATCAGTCGTTTCCAAATCATATCCTGATTAGCGCGTGCTCCGGCAATTTCTTCTGCCGTGTATCCTATCAAAACACTATCAGGTGTGCAGGGCATCATGTGCTTGGCAAAGAAATATGCTTTTCCGTACGTCACCATATCGGCCAACACGGTGCGATCTTTTAAATCTGTATCGTTGTAGCGACTATCTATTCCATATAGCAACATGATGGAAGGCACAATAAAATTCTTGTCATACCTGCGCAGCATGTATTCGTGCATATCAGGTCGGTATCGAGCTCCTTTGCCTAGATAATAATCCAACCCGATAATAATTAATGAATCACTTACGAATAGATCACTTTCCAATCCTGTAATCACCGTCTCTACTTTAGGAACCTGAAAATCAGGATAGTAATAGGTGAGCGTAGTAAATGCTTTGGTAAGTTCTTCCTTTAGTTCAGAACCATCGCCAAATACTTTTTTGGTATCTAAAAGTAAGGTGTCAATGTGCGGATTAGAAAATTTTGAATACAGGGTGTTAATGAAAACAGAATCATTAGGGTATGCATTACGATTAAAAAGAAAATCGCGCATGGTAGTGTGATGCGAAAAGAAATTAACAAGTTGTGCTTTGCTGGTGATGGCGGGTAATGAATCTTCTAATGATTCAAACTGTAAATCAATTGTGATGTTTTTTGTGTCGGGGATGAATGCACATTTTTCTTCCGCATCTTTTTTGCATCCGGCCAACAAAGAAAGTATCAATAACAAAGCAATAGAAATGCGCATTATGTTTTTATTTTGTTGCGAAGATGTGGAAAATTAGACCCGCTGCAAAATAACGAACACGCTGTAAAGTTTCTTGCAACATCTTTTTCGTTGGATTGCAATTCATGCCTGTTATTCGGAATTTGCCGAACTAAATTCTATCTGTGTATAAACAACCCAAGCATATTGCTGTAGCCGGAAACATTGGATCCGGCAAAACCACATTGGCTGAAAAGCTGGCAAAACATTATGGCTGGACTCCCCTTTATGAGTCCGTTGATCAGAATCCCTACTTGCGAGATTTTTATGACGACATGACCCGGTGGGCATTTCATCTGCAAATTTATTTTTTGAACAGTCGGTTTAATCAGGTGCGCCAAATCCGTGAAAGCGAGAAAACAATTATTCAGGATCGTACCATCTATGAGGACGCACACATCTTTGCGGCTAACCTTCACAAGAGCGGGCATATTAATGATCGAGACCATCAGAGTTACTTAGATATTTTTAATTCGATGATCAATTTCGTGCAGCCGCCCGACTTATTGATTTATCTAAAAGCTGATATTCCCAAACTCGTTCAGCAAATTCAAAAACGAAATCGCGATTTTGAATTTAATATTAAGTTAGAGTATTTACGAAACTTAAACGAGCATTACGAAACCTGGATTGGTGGCTATAAGCAAGGGAAACTTCTTGTAATAGATGTAAACAACCTTGATTTTGTAGAACGCGTGGAGGATTTTTCGTTAATCGTTGGCAAGATTGAATTTGAGTTGAATAATCTTTTCAGCTAATGAAGGCGCTTACCTTTCACGGTAAACAAACCCTTCAATATGAATCCATTCCGGATCCGGAAATTTTACAACCTACTGATGCTATTGTAAAAGTTACGCTTTGCGCGATTTGTGGTTCGGACCTGCATGCCTATCACGAACTTGAAAAAGGATTGGATCATGGTACGGCAATGGGGCATGAATTTGTTGGCGAAGTTGTAGCCGTTGGAAAAGATGTGAAAACGATTCGTGTAGGTAATTCCGTGATGAGTCCGTTCACCACAAATTGTGGTAATTGTTTTTATTGCAACATCGGGTTAACCTGTCGGTGTATTCATGGTCAGTTGTATGGATGGCGGCAACATGAAAATGGTTTACATGGTGGGCAGGCAGAGTATGTGCGCGTTCCATTAGCCGACAACACATTGATGACAATCCCGGAAGGAGTAACAACCGAAGAAGCTTTATTTCTTGGAGATATTTTATCCACCGGATTTTTCTGCGCAAAGCAAGCAGAGATCAAACCAAAGAATACCTATGTGATAGTAGGTTGCGGTCCTGTAGGATTGATGGCCATATTAGGTGCCAAAGAATATGGTGCTGAGCAAGTTTATGCAATTGATACAATCCCTGAACGATTGGAACGAGCAAAACAATTTGGAGCCATTCCAATCAATGTGTCATTACAAAATCCAAAAGAGATTATTAATGAAGTGAGTGAAGGTCGCGGTGCTGATGCGGTGATGGAAGCCGTTGGAAATTCGGCAACTAATAAATTAGCGTACAATCTTGTACGCCCGGGTGGAATTATTTCAGCTGTGGGTGTTTGCACCGATGAGCATCTTGCATTTTCACCCACACAAGCCTATGACAAAAATCTCACCTATAAAGTTGGTCGCTGCCCCGCCAGGTTTATGATGGCTGAACTTATTCCTATGGTGCAACAAAAGAAATACGATATAACTTCTGTTATCACACATCGACTATCTTTATCAGAAGGCGTTTCTGGATATGATATGTTTGCAAACAAAAAGGAGAACTGTTTAAAAGTTGTCCTTCAGTTGTAATCGACTTTTATCACTATTAACTTAAATTATTTCTGTAGTCTGAAAGCATTTTCCTTATTTTAGAATTGTTTTTAAGGAATTGGTCTCTTTTTACGAAATCACCTGAAAACAAATCTGCTGTGAAAGTATTTACATAAATTTTTCCCGAAACCTCACTAGAGCTTTCAGTTGCCTTTAGAAAAAGACCACCCTTTGTATTGATTGAACCAACAAATTTCTGCGGAGTTTTACTTGTAAAAAACTGACTCTCTTTTTCATCAATGTAAATGTCGGCCTCACCAAAATAATTTATTAGGCCCACGTAACTCAAAGGATAAAAATTAAGGAATGTAAAATTCGTTTCAGTGGTATGGCAATAGAATAATCCATCATCGTGCACTTTGCCATCAAATTTAATGGCGTGGGTCTTAAAAGTTTTAGTCTCTTCTTTTATCACATCAAACTCTATCTCATTGTTAATTAAAAGATCAAAATTTTCCTGAACAAGGGAGTCATATATTTTATCTGTTTTTTCTAACAGGTTCATAACGGCAGTCTCTTGATCATAATCAAGTTGTTTTGCGCTTTTTATAATTTCTTCTTTTTCCTTCACATTGTTTAAACTGGAAATAGCCATCTTCAAGCGCCTAAGCTCTAACTCTGCTTTTATAATATCATTTATCGTGTTCATCTTAATACCACTAACTTATTGATGTTGATTCTCAACTTACTGCCCCACCATAAATACGGCATTCGAAAATAACATCTTGCCACTTTCCCAGAATGTACGGAACAATGGATTGTCAACCATGTAAACAATGTTTCCGCGACCTTTTTGCTCCACTCCAAAAACAAGACTGTTGCTCATCATTTTATTGATTCGATAGCCAGCAAAGCCCTGAACTGGTTTTGCAGTTCCTTTAATTACACCCACATTCCAGGCATCTTGCATAAAAGCATAATGAAGTTCATTTGTTTTAAGTGTGTAGTAACTATCCTTCATACCAAAAGCAAGCGGGTGAGATTTGTCAACAGTAACTTTGTAAATAGCACCACTGATTGCATCGGCTAGTTGTTTGCGCTCGGCATCTTCGTAACGAGCAAGTAAATCTTTCTCTTTTAACTCCTTTTCTTTTTTCTCTGCTTCAGTTTTTGCAGCATCATTGGAATAAGTCTTTAAAGCAAATCCTTTTTTATCGGCAAATGATCCCAACGCATTGGCAACTAAAATTAATCGTCCACCGCTTGATACCCAGGAAGAAATTTCAGTTAACGTTCCGTCATCAAACATACGGTAGCGACCCTCAGGCACTATCAGCACATCATATTTGCTCAACTCAACCGACTTGAAATAATCAGTTCCGATTTGTGTAATTGGGTAATGAAGTTGTTGTTCGAAAAAATACCAGATCTCACCTGCACTCAATGATGAGGTTTGATCACCAAACAAAACGGCTACGTTTGGTGCTTTAAGAAAACCGACCGAACGGGAACCAAAATCTTTTCCCTTATCGGCAAAGCCTGTGGAAGTAGTATAAACTTTTCTTCCCATTTTTTCCGCCAATGCCTTAATCGCAATATCAAAGTCAGCTTTGCTTTCATTATTCCTTCGGGTAACGATTAAGGTTCCTGACTCAAAGTTTTGACCGGAAATTGTAAATGCTTTCTCCGATGACCGAACTTTATATTTGTCTTTTAATAAAGCTGCTAAGAACTCTACATCGCGAAGTGTTTCATACTTGAAAATATAGGCGTATGGTTTAGCTGCTACATTTGAGTTGTCAGTCTTCTTCGGCTGGTACCCTTTTGCCGGATTGATTCGTTCGTTCAAGGCATACCCTTTCAAATTATAGTTGTACATGAGGTTCCAAGCGGTGATGTCATACGTTGCCGAGTCAGGTAATTTTGATTGTGGCTCAAATAGCGTTGTGATAAAGCGTGATTTAGGTTGATAAATATTAATGACAATATCATCAGTACTTACATTCAGATTTGTGGTTGTCTGAGTTTGATAATCAAAGCCGCGAGTGGCTTTGCCGGCAGACGGATGACCAAATTTAATAGAGTGGTTATCCAGCCAATTGGTAAGTTGAGTAATCTTATCAGCATGGTTATCTCCTTTTATTACATAGGTTTTATAAGGAGAAGCAGGATTATTCATATTGTCTTTTGCATACTTTTCAAATTCATCCACCACGCGCGCTGCGTTTTGAGAAGCAATTTCAATCGTTGATAATCCTGTTGTATGATGATGTGTCAATCGATCTTTTAACGTTAGAGGATCGCCTTCACGGGTTGTAATGCTGAGGCCGCCAAATCCGCCACCGCCTTGCTCGTAAGTCATACCAATCGCTCCGCTATACGTTGGGTACGTATCACCATAGCTTGGATAGTATAAGTCAAATACTTCTTTCGTGAAATAGAGCCAACCCTGCTCATCAAAGTATTTAGCGTTGTTCCTCCCAATCATTGTTTGAAATTCGCGCTGCCAGTTGGTGATTACTTCGTGAAAGGGTTCAGCGGCCGGAGCAAAATAATAGGGATTGTTATAACCTTGTTCATGAAAGTCAACATGCACATGGGGAAGCCATTCGTTGTAAATTTTTATTCTTGCTTTCGATTCTTTCTGAGTGATCCAGGCCCAATCGCGATTCAAGTCAAATAAATAATGATTTGCGCGGCCTCCTGGCCAAGGTTCGCGATGTTCTTTTGCATCGCCACTTGAGTTAGCGGGAGAATTTCCATACTGATTATAAAAATTAGCATAGCGATCGCGACCATCTGGGTTGATGCAAGGATCCATAATAACAACCGTGTTTTTCAGCCACTCCTTGGTTTTAGGATTGTCAGGGTTAACAAGTTCATAAAGGGTTTTCATTGAAGCTTCAATAGAACTAGCTTCATTTCCGTGCACATTATAGCTAAGCCAAACTACCGCTACTTTATTGGCAGAAGGAGTTCCTTCAAGCCCACCCGCTCTTTTCAAATTGTCTTGACGAATTTGATCGATGTTGGCAAAGTTTTCAGGAGAAGCAACGATGGCATAAATCAAAGGGCGATGCTCATTCGTTTCGCCATATTGAGTGACCTTAACTACTGGCGACAATTCATCAACATATTTAAAATACTCTACTACACGATGATGACGTGTGAATCGATCACCTAATTCGTACCCTAAAAATTCATCCGGGGATTGAATTTTAGTTTGAGCAAGCGAACTAAGAGTAAGCAATAGGAAAACACAGGAGAATAAAGATTTCTTCATAAAATTTGGATCAACTTTAAAACTGGAAAATGGAGAAAAATTAATTCTGCTTCAACAGGTTTTTTATTTGTGGTGTGTGGTGAAAAATATGCTCGCGGAAAAACACTAATGTCTGCTGAATATTAAGCATACCCGCAAAAGGATGTTTATACACCTTTCGGTTGATTTGGGTGTCCTGAAATTTTTCGAGCACAGTTTTTAAATCTGCACGGGTATTATTCCAGGCCTCTGTTAATTGTTCCAGGCTTTCATAAACGGGCGTGCTTTCCACAACCACTTTTGGGGCCTTAAACTTAAAAGGCAATCGTTGAGAAATCTTTAGAACAATCATTTTCAGTTCTTCGGTGGCCCCTGTTTTAGGAGCAGTATCAATACCCAAAATCTTTTTATTAAGATATCGTACCGATAACTGCTCGGAGGCAATCAGATGTGAGATAACTTGAGCAATGGACCATTTATCAGGCGGACGCTTACTTATCGTTTCCACTGAAATCGCTTTGACCAGACTCAACAATTCTGCTCGTTGAGTTTCAAGCGTATTAAATAATTCAGCTAATCGTGTATTCAAGTTGAGTGGGTTTTAGTAAAAGTAGATAAATTCAAATTGGGGACTTCAATTCCTTTTTCTATTTTTAATGAACCTAACTTAAACCAACTCAACATGAACACAAATTATGCAGGCTTTTTACAGCGCTTCGTGGCAATTATTATCGATGCGATTATTATTGGCGTTGTTCAATCATTTGTTTTTGTACCAATTCTAGCTGCGGTAGGTCTTGGCTTTGCATCGGGAGCTGAAGACATGGATTTTTCTGATCCAGATCAGGCAGCTGGCTTAATTGGAACTATTATGGCTGCTGCTGGTGGACTTTGGATTTTAGCAACGATTATACAAGTGTTGTATTTTACTTTTATGGAGTCTTCAAAAATGCAGGCTACAGTCGGGAAACTTGCACTTGGACTTAAGGTAACAGATCTTGAAGGTAACAAACTTGATTTTACAAAAGCTTTGGTCAGAAACCTTTCAAGAATCGTTTCTAATTTAACGATGTTGATAGGGTATATCATTGCGGCATTTACAGAGAAAAAGCAGGCCTTGCATGACATGATTGCAGGAACATTAGTTCTAAAGAAATAGGTTTTCTAGTAAGAAGCATAAGGCTCTGGATTTCTGGAGCCTTTTTTATTTTCTAAAAAATCTAATTTGACTGGGTATCAATTCAATTGATGCCGGAAGAAATCCGATTAGTTCACCTTCAGTTTCCAACATCACCTTGTTAACAGAACTCAATTCGATTTTTGTTGTATCGGAATACACTATCTGGTCGTTAATAATTTTTTTCTTTGTTTTAAGTTGTTGCAGATACAGTAAGAATTTTAATAGTGGAACATTGCTTGCTATAAAAGTAGAGAATACCCCATCATCCAGCTTTGCATCGGGAGCAATGTAAATTTTGTTTCCAAAGGACTTACCATTTGCAATTGCTATCACCCGGGCATTGCCTTTCCAATTCCAGTCAGGAGTTTGCAATTCAACTTCTTCAGGTTTGTGAGTAAAGAATGTTTGTATGATTGACAGTAAATATTTTAAATCTGCAGGTAACCATGTTGGAGATTTCTCCATCTTCTGAACGGTAGCCGGGCCCATTCCCAAACTGCAAACGTTAATGAAGTAGTGAGTGATTTCTTCATTACCACGATTTCTACAAATTACTTTTCCAATGTCCGTTGGTTTTGGTTGGTTCTTTGTTAGTAATTCCAATAAATCATTTGCATCTGCTGTGAGGCTTGCACTATTGGCAAAATCATTTCCTGATCCTAATGGAATTAGTCCAAGTGCAGGTAAATTTTCATTGCCAAATCTCATCATTCCATTCAGCACTTGGTTTAAAGTGCCATCACCACCAGCTGAAATAATAGCATCTGGTTTTTTCAGAACAGCCTCTGCCGCTAGTTGACGAGCATGATTAGCATACTGAGTTTCTAAAACCTCAATAGTAAATTTTTGTTGGAGGACAGGAAGAATTGAGTGATAGAATTTTTTCTTCTTTTTAGAAACCCCATTAAGAATAACAATAATTTTCAATGATCGATTAATAAATTAGCCAGTAAAGCAGCATTGATGCATTGAAAATGGGCACATCGACAATTGTTACTTGCAGTTTTTCTTAATGGCGGCCCGGGCTTCAAGTGCACCTAATTCATCAGCATGTTTTAAGTCAAGGCATCCGTCATAATTGTTGTTCATCATCAACTTCACCAATCCACGCTGATAATAGGTTTCAGGATCGGCAGGATATAATTCAATAGAAAATGTATAATCCTCCACTGCACTAGCAAAATTTTCTTTTTCAGTTTTGCTTAGCGCACGGTTGTCATAATAAGTGGGATTAGCATCATCCAATTCAATCGCTTTTGTATAGTCTATGATAGCGCCATCAAAATCTTCCATCGTGTGTTTTAGTACTCCACGCATGTTATATGTTTCCGGATCTTCATTATTCAACTCAATAGCTTTGTCGTAATCTGCCAGCGCCCCTTTCAAGTCTTCTTTAGCTGTTTTCGCTAACGCCCTATTCTCATATTTATAGGGATCTTTAGAATCCATTTTTATAGACTCATTGTAATCGGCAATAGCCCGATCGAAATTACTGGTGCTGTAAAATGCTACACCGCGGTAGTTATACAAGTTGGCATCTGTTTTATCTAGCTCAATGGCTTTTGTATAATCATCTATCGCGCTTACAAACTCCCCAAGTTCGGCCTTTACTAAACCGCGATTAAAATATTTATCGGCATCAATGGGGCCAAGCTCAAGGGCTTTTGAAAAATCGAAATATGCACCTTGCAGTTCTTCAATGTTATACTTGGCAAACCCACGATTAGTATACGCATCTGTGAATCTCGGATTGAATTTAATAGCCTTGTCTAAATCGAAAATAGCACCTTCATCATCCCCCAAATTGATTTTAGATTCGCCCCGAAAATTTAGTGCTTCAGCAAAGGTGGAGTCAAGCTCCAATGCAAAATTGAAATCACCTATTGCTCCATAGTAATCCTCCAATGCCATGCGTGCCTGACCCCTAAGCGAAAAGGCATTTTTATTGCGCGGATTGGTTTCAATAATCTTTGTGAGATCAGCCTTCGCGCCAGCATAGTTTTTAGCTTCTATTTTCTTCTTAGCACCGTCCAAACCAGCATCGGTTTGAGCTAACAGTATGCATGGAAATAAAAACAGGAGGATTATAAATTGTTTCATGGAAGACTATTTCAGAGAGCAAGTTACGTATTTAACGCAAAGTCGCGAAGAACGTAAACCAGAATTGCTTCGAGGTTAATCCAACTTAGCGATCTTTGCACCATTTCATGTAACGAATAACCATCCAAACAAAATATAAAACCCTATTGATTGATTATCGTAACTTGCTTATCTAATAGAAATACTATGAAGCGATTGATCTCTGTTTTTTCCTTTTGGTGCATATGCGCACTCGCAACGGCTCAGGAAAAACCTCTTGATATGAAGATGGATTTTGAGGCGTATGATCCACCGGCAACATTAAAAGTAGCCGAGCATCACCTTACCCGTGCAAAGTTTCCTTTTATCGATATTCACAATCATCAGGGAAGCATGAACACCTCCGATTTTAAAGACTTGATCTCTAAAATGGATGCATTGAACATGGGCGTGATGGTGAACTTAAGTGGCCGTGGATTTAGAAGCAGTGGTGATCACCTCGAAAAATCTATTGAGAACATTAACAACCGATTTCCAAATCGGTTTGTACTTTTTACAAATGTTGATTTTGGTGATATTGACAATCCTGAGTGGACTGCGCGTACCGTAAAGCAATTGGAAGCCGATGTGAAACGCGGAGCAAAAGGATTGAAGATTTATAAAAGCCTAGGCATTCATAATAAAGACAGTAAAGGCAAACGTATTTCAATTGACGATCCACGTATTGATCCGGTTTGGGCAAAGTGTGGAGAATTGGGTATTCCGGTGCTGATTCACTCAGCTGATCCAAAACCCTTTTGGGATCCAATCGACAATCAAAATGAACGTTGGCTAGAATTAAAGACTCATCCAGGTCGCAGGTATGATGAAACATTTGCCAGTTGGGAAACTATTATTGCCGAACAGCATCACATCTTTCAAAAGCATCCCAAAACAACCTTCATCAATGCACACTTAGGTTGGTATGGAAACGATTTGCAAAAGTTAGGAAGCCTGATGGATAAGTATCCAAACATGCTCACCGAGATTGGGGCTGTGATTGCAGAGCTTGGCCGTCAACCGCGCGCGGCTAAAGCATTCTTCACAAAGTATCAGGATCGCATTTTGTTTGGAAAGGACAGTTGGGTACCCGATGAATATGAAACCTATTTCCGTGTATTAGAAAGCGAAGATGAATACTTTCCATATCACAAGCGTTATCATGCTTTTTGGCGCATGTATGGATTGGGTTTGCCCGATGAAATTTTGAAGAAGGTGTACTACAAAAATGCACTGCGTATTTTACCTAATATGGATAAGAGTCAGTTTCCGAAATAAGATAAAATCAAATCATTGGTTTTTAAAATTCCATGAGAACAAGATCTATTCTGATTTTTCTCATTTTGTTTACCAGTTCATGGAATCTGTATGCACAAGAAATTGACATTGCCTTTCGCCTTGCAGAGAAAGATTTGATTCCGGAAGGCATTGCTTATGATCCGGTCTCCAAGAGTTTCTTTGTGAGCAGTATCCATAAAAATAAAATTGTAAGGATTGATAATGATCAACAAGTAAAAGATTTTATCAAAAGTGGTCAGGAAGGAATTGGGCAGGTGTTAGGAATGAAAGCACACCTTGGAAAATTATGGGTATGCAGTAATACCGGAGAGGGGAATCCTAAAGGCAAATCAATGGTTCATGCCTTTGATATTGCCAGTGGGGTGTTATCGAAAAAAAGTGTTCTTCAATCGGCAGGAGAAACTCACTTATTTAATGACCTGGTGATTAGTAAGAATGGAGATGTTTTTATTTCCGATTCAGACTATGGCGCAATTTATATTGTAAACAGCAGGTTGAAAAGTCCAGAATTGCTGATTAAAGATGATCGACTGAATTATGCTAACGGAATTACATTAACGCCCAACGATGAAGTAATAGTAAATACATTCAAGGGCTTCTTCAAAATCAATACTATTACCCGAGAGATAAAGGCACTTCCTTTTCGAAATTATTATGTAATTGGCATTGATGGACTGAGCTTTTACAAGCAATCACTTATTGGAATTCAGAACATCACATATCCGGTTTGTATAAATCAATATAATTTGAATGCTTCGTTCGATAACATTGAAAATGCAAATGTACTTGTATCCAATCATCCACTCTTTGATATTCCTACCACGGGCGTTGTTGTGGACGACTGGTTCTATTTTATTGCAAATAGTCAGATGAGCAATTTGGACAAGGACAAAATAATTGATCCTGAAAAACTCAAAGAGATTTTAATTATGAAGATAAAACTGAATTAGAACAATCGTTCAAAAAATCAGTACCTTCGGCTATCATGAAATTATTCGTACTTACATTTCTATTTCTCTCAACCCTTTTCACACAAGCGCAAGAGAGTGTTCTTAGCAATTCGAGAAACTTCTTAGGAACACTTACCCCAGAACTTAGATCAAAAGCACAGTATCCAATTACTGATGATGAGCGATTCAATTGGAATTTTGTTCCGATCACGAGAAGCGGGTTAACCTTCTATGATTTCAATGCTAAACAACATGATGCTGCTCTGGCTTTATTAAAATCTTCATTAAGTGATCAAGGCTATCAAAAAGCAATGGGAATTGTCAATCTGGAAAATATTTTGAAAGTAATTGAGAATCGCGGTGCTGACGATCATTATCGCGACCCGAAGAACTATCATTTCTGGATGTTTGGAACACCTGATGCAAAGAAGCCATGGGCGTGGAGATTTGAGGGACATCATGTCTCTCTGAATTTTACATGTTTGAACGGAGAGATTGTTTCCTCAACACCCTCTTTCTTTGGATCAAACCCGGGTATTGTTAAAGAAGGTGCGAACAAAGGCATGGAGATTTTAAAAAAAGAAACAGAGTTAGGTTTCGAGTTAATAAACTCTCTTGCAGAGACGCAACGGATCATTGCAATGATTTCTGATGTTGCCCCAGCTGAAATTATTTCAGGCAATAGCCGTAAGGCCGTTCCGCTAGTGCCAGAAGGCATTGCATTTAATGCCTTAAACACGGATCAACAAACTCTGTTTCTAAAGTTGCTTGATGTATATGTTAAAAATTATGCCTTTGGATTTAGCAAGAAGTTGATGGAGAAAATCAAACAAGCAGGTATCGAAAATCTTCATTTTGCATGGGCGGGAAGTTTAAAACCAGGAACCGCAAATTATTATCGCATTCAAGGACCCATGTTATTGATTGAATATGACAACACACAAAACAATGCGAATCACGTTCACACGACCGTGCGCGACCTTAATGATGATTTTGCAGAGGATATTCTAAAAGAGCATTATGAGAAAGAGCATAAAAACTAAGGCATTGATTCATGCCTTTTAAAGTTTTACACTATTTAGATAAACTCAACATTCCTTCTTCTTTCGATTCTAGAGCAGATTGTCCCATCAGGTATTCATCAACTGCGCGTGCAGCTTCGCGACCTTCGCTAATCGCCCACACAACTAATGACTGTCCTCTGCGCATATCACCAGCGGCAAATATTTTTTCAGAGGAGGTTTGATAGCGTGCTGCTTTTATATTGCCACGTTCATCATAATCAACACCCAACTTATCAAGCAAGCCAGTATGTTGTGGGTGAAGAAATCCCATGGCCAACAAAACAAGCTCGCAAGGAATGATTCTCTCAGATCCCTCAATCTCAACAAAACTGGGTGCTTTACCGGGCTCTGCCTTTTTCCCTGCCTGTCCGGCAGGCAGGATTTCGACTTCTGCAATTTTTAGTGATTTCAAATTTCCTTGTTCATCACCAATAAATTCTTTTGTTACGATAGACCATTGACGTTCGCACCCTTCTTCGTGCGAAGTGGAGGTACGCAAAATCATTGGCCAGCTTGGCCAAGGCATTGATTCAGTTCTGTCTTTTGGTGGCTTCGATAAAATTTCAATTTGGGTTACAGATTTTGCACCATGACGGTTTGAGGTTCCCACACAATCAGATCCTGTATCACCACCACCAATTACCATCACATTTTTTCCGGTTGCCCAGATTTCGTCAGCATTAACTTTTTTTCCGGCAACTCTTCTATTCTGTTGTGTTAAAAAATCCATCGCAAAGTGAACGCCTTTTAAATTCCTTCCGGGAATTGGTAAGTCACGCGGAATCGTTGATCCACCAGAAAGCAATATCGCATCAAAATCTTCTTTCAATTGTTCAACAGAAAGCGTTTCTCCTACATTCACTTTGGTTTGAAACTTTACGCCTTCCTCAATCATCAGATTAATTCTTCGATCAAGCACATGTTTATCTAATTTAAAATCAGGAATGCCATAACGAAGGAGGCCGCCAATTTCATCGGCACGTTCAAATACTGTTACGTGATGGCCTGCATAATTTAATTGAGCGGCAGCCGCTAATCCTGCTGGTCCGGAACCAACAACAGCTACTTTCTTATTTGTATGAACAAGCGCTTTGCGCGGCTTCACATATCCATCCTGAAACGCTTTTTCAATAATTGACTTTTCGATGTACTCAATGGCAACCGCAGGTTTGTTTATTCCAAGCACACATGATGCTTCGCATGGAGCAGGGCAAATACGTCCGGTAAACTCAGGAAAATTGTTTGTTGAAATCAGTATCTCATACGCCAACTGCCAGTTCTCCTGATAAACAGCATCATTAAATTCAGGAATGATATTACCGAGTGGGCAACCATTATGACAAAATGGAATACCGCAATCCATACAACGTGCCGCTTGTTTTTGTGTGATTGAATTGTCGATCACCGAATCAACTTCATTATAATCGTTGATACGCTTCTTTGGATCACGCTTCTTTGGAAGTTCTCTTTCTAATTCTAAAAATCCTGTTGGCTTTCCCATATTACCTCACCCTTCCCCTCTCCAAAAGAGAGGGTAAAGGAATTTTTTAGTTTGCTGAAAATTTAAAATCACTACCTAATGATGCTTTTAGTGCCGCTCCTTTTTTCTCTGCCTTTCTTTTTTCTACTACGGCTTTGTAATCGATAGGCATTACCTTAATAAATTGCTTAAACGCTGCTGGCCAGTAACTCAGGATGTGAGAGGCCACATTGCTCTTTGTAACTTTTTGATGTGTTTCAATCATTTGCCTTAGTAATTGCTCATCTTCTGCATCAAGTGTATCGAGCATTACCATTTCCATGTTGCAGTTTTTCACAAACGTGTTATTAACATCCCACACATAAGCAACCCCACCACTCATACCTGCTGCAAAGTTTCTTCCGGTATCACCAAGAACAATTACAGTACCTCCGGTCATGTATTCGCACCCGTGATCGCCAACGCCTTCAACTACTACGCGCACACCCGAATTGCGAACGGCAAAACGTTCTCCAGCCATCCCGCCAATAAATGATTCACCCGAAGTTGCTCCAAAGAAGGCTACGTTTCCAACAATAATATTTTTTGCTGGATTGTATGTTGCTTGTTCGGGAGTATAAAGAATGAGTTTACCACCAGAAAGTCCTTTACCAAAATAATCATTTGCATCACCTTCCAATTCAAAAGTTACTCCATGCGCTACAAATGCTCCAAAGCTTTGACCGGCCGTTCCATTAAACTTTATGCGAATGGTATCGTCAGGCAAACCTTCTCCTGAATAAACTTTAGAGATTTCGTTAGATAGCATTGTACCTGCTGCCCGATCTTGATTGGTGATCTTGAATTCGCCCTCAACAAGGGAAGCATTTTTCAGCGCAGGTTTAGCTAAGGTTATAAGTTTTCGATCAAGTACATTTTCGATACCATGATCTTGTTCTTCTTGTTTGTATAAAGCAGTATCCAAACTAATAGGATCTTTAATTAATAACGGAGATAAATCTAAGTTTGAATATTTCCAATGATCCGTTAAGTCGCGAACTTCTAAACGATCGGCCTGGCCTACCATTTCATTTACCGTGCGGAATCCAAGTTCGGCCATCACTTCTCGTAATTCTTCCGCAAGGAATGTGAACAGATTAACAACGTATTCGGGTTTACCTGTAAACAATGCACGCAGTTCTTTATTTTGAGTAGCCACTCCAACAGGACAGGTGTTCAAATGACACTTGCGCATCATAATACATCCTGTTGTAACAAGTGCTGCAGTGGCAACGCCCCATTCTTCGGCTCCCAGCAATGCAGCAATTGCTAAATCACGACCGGTGCGAATCTGTCCATCGGTTTGTAACGTAACACGACCGCGTAATTTGTTTCTTACCAAGGTTTGATGTGCTTCTGCAAGTCCCATTTCCCAAGGCAATCCTGCATGACGAATCGAACTAATCGGAGAAGCTCCGGTACCACCATCATGACCGGCAATTAAAATCACATCAGCATGTGCTTTGGCAACGCCTGAGGCAATCGTTCCTACTCCGGCTTCCGACACAAGTTTAACATTAATGCGCGCCTCGCGATTCGCATTCTTTAAATCAAAGATGAGTTGAGCTAAATCTTCAATCGAATAAATATCATGATGTGGAGGCGGAGAAATTAATCCTACACCCGGTGTTGAATGCCGAACCCGACCAATCCAATCATCTACTTTATGACCCGGCAACTGACCACCTTCACCAGGCTTTGCTCCCTGTGCCATTTTTATTTGTAGCTCGCCTGCGTTGGTCAGGTAATAACTTGTTACACCAAAACGACCTGATGCTACTTGTTTGATCGCTGAGTTTTCCCAGTCGCCATTTTCTTTTCGCGTAAAGCGTGCTTCATCTTCACCGCCTTCACCCGAATTACTTTTACCACCAATCCGGTTCATGGCAATGGCTAAGGTGCTGTGTGCTTCGAATGAAATAGATCCAAATGACATCGCACCGGTAGCAAATCTTTTGAAAATGTTTTCTTTTGGCTCTACTTCGCTTAGCGGAATTGATTTTCCTTTTTTGAATTTTAATAAACTACGAAGTGTGATTGCCTTTTCACTTTGATTGTTAATGAGTGTTGAGTATTTCTTAAAGAGTGAATAGTCATTGCTTTTTGTTGAGTGTTGAAGCAAATGAATGGTTTGTGGATTGAACATATGAGCCTCTCCACGTTGCTTCCATTGATAAACACCACCCACAGCAAGTCGTGGTAAGCCATTATTTACTTTAGGGAAAGCTAATTGATGCTTTGCGATGGCTTCGCGCGCAATATCATCCAACGTTAAGCCGCCAATACGAGAAACAGTTCCTGTAAAGTAGCGATCGATTACATCTTTGTGAATACCCAACGCTTCAAAAATCTGAGCACCATGATAAGATTGTAATGTAGAGATACCCATCTTACTCATCACCTTCAACAACTCACCCGCAACTGCTTTTTTATAATTGTAAATTGCTTTTTCTTCTGTCAATCCTTCCGGCAGAAGATTTTGTTTCTTCATGTCATGAATCGTTTGAAACACGAGATAAGGATTTACACCTGACGCACCGTAGCCAATCAACGTAGCGAAGTGATGAGTTTCCCATACTTCACCTGCTTCAACCAGCAAACCAATTTTTCCACGCAGACCCTTACGGATCAAATCATGGTGTACAGCGGCTACCGCAAGCAACGAAGGAATTTGAGTATGCCCGCTATCAAAACTTCTATCCGAAAGAATGACGATAGTAAAGCCATCTTCGATAGCATCGGTTACATACTGACAAACACGATCCAATCCTTTCTGAAGTGAACCGGGTTTACCATCCGCTTTAAAATACGTGTAAACAGTTTTTGTTTGTAAATGACGATGATCGATGTATCGAATCTTTTCTAATTCCGTATTTGAAAGAACCGGAGTAGGAAGTTCAAGTGTGATACAATGTTCGGGTGATTCTTCTAAAAGATTTAATGAACCCCCAACATGAGATGCCAACGACATCACCAACCTTTCACGAATTGGATCGATAGGTGGGTTGGTAACTTGTGCGAATAATTGCTTGAAATAACTCGACAAATGCTGCGCTTGTTTTGATAGCACTGCAAGTGGAGTATCGTTACCCATTGAACCCAGCGCTTCCTTGCCAGTCTCACACATTTGGCCAACAATCATTCTCAAATCTTCTGATGTGTAGCCAAATGAAATCTGGCGCTTTAAGAATGTTACCGGATCGTACTTATGAAAACTTCCACCTGGTTCAGGAAGATCTTGAAGGCGAACTTTATTTTCTTTCAACCACTGCCCATATGGCTGACGCGTACAAATTTCTTTTTTCAATTCATCATCACTAATGATGCGTCCTTGTTCTAAATCGACAACAAACATTTTGCCGGGTTGCAAGCGACCTTTTGTAATCACCTTGGCGGGATCAACATCTAACACCCCAACTTCTGAAGCCATGATAACCAAGTCATCATCAGTCACCACAAAACGCGAAGGACGAAGTCCATTACGATCAAGTGTAGCCCCTACAATTTTACCATCTGTGAACGTAATAGATGCTGGTCCATCCCAAGGCTCCATTAAGTTTGCGTGATACTCATAGAAGTCTCGCTTCTCTTGGGTCATTCCTTCATTGCCATCCCAGGCTTCAGGAATAAGCATCATCATAACATGTGGAAGTGAACGACCAGCATGCACAAGCAATTCAATCGTGTTATCTAAGTTGGATGAATCAGACTGTTTCGCGTTGGCGATAGGCAGAATCATGTCCAACTCTTCGCGCGAAAAATGATCAGATGAGAAAAAAGCTTCTTTAGAATTCAACCAGTTGATATTTCCGCGCACGGTATTGATCTCACCATTGTGAGCTATGTATCGAAAAGGTTGAGCTAATCGCCAGGAAGGAAATGTGTTTGTTGAAAAGCGTGAGTGAATAACAGCTAAGGCTGATACCACATCGTCATGCTCCAGATCGGCAAAGTAAGGGCGCAACTGACCCGAAGTCACCATGCCTTTGTAAGCAATGGTTTTATACGATAGAGAGGAAAAGTAAAATTGGTTATCAACACCTTTTACAGAGTCTGTAATAATATGCGTTGAGTACTTTCTTAAAATGAAAAGTTTACGTTCGAAATCATCGGGATTGCTAAGAGTGTCTTGCTTTTTGATGAAGACTTGCTCCATCACTGGTTCCGCCTTTAAAGCAGTTTCACCCAAGTCGCCATTATTGGTAGGAAGAACGCGATAACCCAACAGGGTCATTTTCATTTTCTTCATTTGACGGTTTAACACCGTGCGACATTCTTCGCGAACTTTTGCATCGCGCGGAAAGAAAACAAGACCCACTCCATAACTTCCATAAGCTGGGAGTTTGAAACCGAGTTTGCTGCATTCGCTGCTAAAAAATTCGTGTGGAACTTGAATTAAGATACCTGCACCATCACCTGTATTGGGTTCGCATCCACACGCACCGCGGTGTTCCATGCGTTCAAGCATAGTAAGGGCATCACTTACAATCTGATGTGATTTACTTCCTTTTATGTTGGCTATAAAGCCAACCCCACATGAGTCCTTTTCGAAGGAAGGATCATACAGTCCCTGTTGATTCGTGTCTCTCAAGTTCGTTCCAGTTAAAGGGTAATAGTTCTAACCTCACAAGTTAACTGGTTTAAAAGTTGAATGCGAATAAAGTTGGTGAGAATATTTTTAAAACAAACTAACAGTTAGTAGCGAAAACGATTGAGAAATAGACTTTTGGTTCCTTACATTAGTGTACCAAAATCGGTGAAATCAAAAACGTAGCTTCACATTGAAAAACCTCATTCTCTTATTCCTAATGCAAACCATGTGGTTGTTGACAGCTGCGCAGGTTTATACAGTTGAATCCGTTCCTAACACAAAGATCCAAAGCAACAGTTATGTGAGTAATCCTGATGGGTTGATTACTCAGTCAACTGTAATCCAACTTGATCAACTGTTAATTGCGCTCGAGCAACAAACAACCGCTCAAGTAGCGGTGGTTATGCTTCATTCGATAGGAGATCAAACTGATTTCGATTTCGCGCAAGCGCTATTTGAAAAGTGGGGAATTGGCGGAGCAAGTAAAGACAATGGATTGCTGATTTTATTTATTGAAGATCAAAGAACGGTGCGGTTTCATACCGGTTTTGGATTGGAAGGCATTTTACCGGATGCAATCTGCAAGCAGATTCAAATTCAAAAGATGGTTCCTAGATTTAAAGAAGGAAATGTTGATGCGGGCATGATAGCCGGAGTAGAAGAGGTAATCAAGATTCTTACAGATCCAACCTATGCTGATGAAATTAACGAAGCAACGAAACCAAAAGAAGTTACGGAATCAGACTTTGCCTGGTTTATGGGTATTGGGTGGGTGGTTATTGGACTGATTAGTTTTTTTGCTAAACGTAAATCAGGATTTAGTGATTCCGTGAATTTTAAAGGAGATGTGCCTCATTCAAAAATGAGTTCGGGTCAATGGTTTCTCATTTGGATTATGATTCCCATTGGACTTCTTGTCGTTTTGCCACTTGCAAACAGCACCCTTGCCTTCGCTGGTGGACTTTATGGATTTTTTGGTTTAACTGCGCTCGCGAAATATGTTAGAATGAATAGCAGTGCGGATTCATTTATTAAAAAGGGTGAGTATCAAGCTGTCTATAACTTTTATAAGGAAAACAAAGGAGTCCTCGGGTTAGCTTTTTTGTTTCCTATTCCATTCGCCTTTTTGCGTAAACACTTTACAAACAAAATGAATTTAGTACGCACCTATCCTCGCGTTTGTAAAAAGTGTGGAGGCAAATGTGAGAAGCTTAGTGAAATGCAAGAAGATGAGTATCTCTCAAAAGAAGCACAGTTTGAAGAAAACATTAAATCTGTTGATTACGATGTTTGGAAATGTAGCAGTTGCCATGAAACTCAGTATGAAGCTTATATCAGTGAAAACACTAAATACACGGAATGTCCTTCTTGTAATACACACGCAAATTATGTAACAGATTCTTCAACAAAGAAAGCAGCAACAACTTTGGCTACAGGAATTATGGTGTATCAATATCTCTGTAAATTCTGTAAACACAAATCCAAGGTTGAATCGGTCATTCCTAAAATAGTAGTTTCAGATTCTTCTTCCAGTGACTCAGGATCCAGCAGCAGCGATTCTGGTGGAAGTTATGGTGGTGGTGATTCCGGTGGTGGAGGTTCGAGCAGCAGTTGGTAACTTAAAACAGCGAGAGTTGTTCTTGCTTGAAATAGGTAATGCTTTTCGAATTTTTAACCGAGCTATCAATACAAAAGAGTTCTGTTTCCCGGTAACGGGTAGCAACAATCATTTGAGTTTGCCCGGCAATTGAGTTGAATAGATTTTGAACAAGTACTTGTGAATTGTTGTGCTCAGAAAGGTGCGATAAAATGAGATGACTCATAAACTCAGG
>JBGSIM010000032.1:0-4176 GCA_041742535.1 Cyclobacteriaceae bacterium
ATCCGTCAAAAACCGAATTAGGTATTTATGGAAATTGTTGAAATAAAGGGAGATTGGATCGGCTATTATGCATTTGACAATGGCTATAACGAATGGGACAAGCAGCAAAAAATTCCATTTAGGCTGACAATTGAAAGAGGCATATATGAATTTGTTGGACAAATTTTTGAAGAGTCAAAGTTTGGTGGAATTGATGATGATATTGTAATAAAGGGACGTCAAAATGGTGACGAGATTGAATTCGCAAAATATTATACTCTTGAACATTACATAGATGAAAACAATGAGTTAGTTTCCATTGAGAGCGACAACCCAACAATTGTACATTACAAAGGTAAGTTTGACGAACTTGATCAAAAATTTAAAGGCGAATGGGAAATACCTATGCTTCAAGAAGACGAAGATGGTTTATTGCATGCTGAAAATTCTAGCGGGTATTGGGCTATCTGGAGAGAAAAGTAAATGTGAAGCCAGACAATCCAACATCCTAGGAACGGTTGTTATTCATTCTAATAAACCATTCGCATCGTCTTCTTTGAGAGACGATGCTTTGTGCAGAAATCCCTCACCCCGTCCGCTGGACACCCCTCTCCCAGGGAGAGGGGAAGGGGGTGAGGGATTTTTAAATTGTTGCACTTTAAAATACGTAGCACTTCGCCACAGCCATTCAAAAAATCCATATCGGAAGCGAGCGAGCCACCATTTACTAAAATATATCTGTCCTATAAAAATCACGAGTCCAATGGCAACGGATGCCAGTGTGCCGATCTCACCCAGTAAGCCAAGCCCAATACCAAAGAAGAGGAGCACACCAAAAAATGTTTGCATTAAATAGGTAGTAAGCCCCATGCGACCAACCTCATAAAATTGCATCAGCCGTGGTTTCCATTTTTCTTTTTGAAAGAGCAATACAATAGCGGCTACATAAATGGTAGCTAGTGCCAGATTAAACACATCAAATAAAAATCCGCCTACTAACCAAAGCACGATATCCGGAAGTTTAATGTTAGCAAGTTCCGCACCTCCAAAAAATGCAGCTGCAAAAAGCACGAGGCCAAGAATTGTCCACAACGAACGCCTTAAGTATTTCTTAAAATCAGGAAGATTTTGATACCAGTTTTCAAAGATTCGTTTGCGCCCCACATATAATCCCAACAAAAATAAACCCATGGTTATGTAGATTCTACCTGATTCAACTTGAAAGCGATACTTAAACTCAAACTCATAAAAATTTGCTTTTAGCACCTCCCGGTAACTTCCCGATTTAACTATGTTAAAATATTTTTCATTCTGCTCATTGTTCCCAGCAAATGGATTTTCTTGTTCTTCTGTTTGTTTCACGGATGCATTCAATGCTTCTACCACACGCACTACAGCCGATGGCAAATTAATAATCAAGGCTAACGCCAGCATGAGCAAAAATTTATCAGGGAGCTTAAAACAGATCAACAATCCCACGCCTAGCATGGCATAAATGGTAAGGATGTCGCCACGATAGTGAAGGTGATGAACAAACCCTATAGCAAGCAAAACAATTAAGCGCCAAAAAAAGCGACCAAAAAATTTCGCACTGGCATCGCTTTTATTTAATTGAAGAAAAAAGCTGAGTCCAAATAGAAAAGAGAAAATCATGTAGAATTTGCCAGAGATGAAGATTCCGATAAATCCCATCATGATATCATCACCTAAGAATTTAATATTAAAGTTCATGTGACTCTCCGGGTGGGCGCCTGCATAATATTGTTCGGCAAAGTGAACCATAACTATCCCTAGTAGCGTGAATCCACGCAGGATGTCTATAATTTCTATGCGGGACTGCTTAAGAGTGTTTGACATGGGTTGATTAATAAATTTATTACTAAGACAATTATCGGCTCCTCAACCCTTAAAGCAAAATCTTCTATTTTGAAACCTGCTCCAAGCCTTCTTTTGCTTCCTTCAAGGTAACATCAGCTTATAAGGCTGTCTCATAAACCATTCGCAACGTCATCTTCGAGAGACAATGCTTTGCCTAGAAAATAAAATCCCTCACCCCCTTCCCCCTCTCCCTGCCTTTGCCGAAACGGCTTCGTGCAGGCAGGCCAAGGCAGAGGGGTGTCCAACGGACGGCCTGCCTGCCGGTAGGCAGGGGTGAGGGATTATTTCGAAACCCTTTCCAGCCCCTCCTTCGCTTCCTTCATGGTAGCATCTCCTTTTAGTGCAATCTCATACAGTTTTTTTGCTTCCGATTTTTTACCGTTCTTCTCCATAATCTGCCCCAACCGCATATTCGCACCGGCATGTGAAGGTTCATTATTTTGTGGCTGATAGGTTAAGTATTTTCTTAAACATGCTTCGCCTCGTTCCAATCGTTGTCCGGATAATGCACTGGTTTTTCCAATCTGGTAGGTGACCAACATATCCTCCGGATTCTTTTTTAAATCCTCTTCAAAAAGAGCAAACGCTTTGTCGTACTGTTTTTGATTGATGTAAAAGTTTGCCAAACCAGATTTGTATGCAGGATCGGCCTTGCCCATTGCAATAAATTCCTTTTCGGCTTCTGCATAATTTTTTTCTTTATAATAGATATTTCCCAACTGCCTATGGCCTTCGGCTGGCTTTAGTTTTATAATTTCATTCGCAATCTCTTTGGCTTTATCAACACTGCCACCGGCAATCGCAGGAGCATTTAAATGATATTGTATCAAAGACTCACGCGGGTCTATGGCTTTTGGATCTAACGCTACAGCTTTCTCCCACGCGCTTTTCATTTTTGGAGCCAACATGGCTTGCTTGAAAAAATTAGCATCTCCTGCTACCGTGCCTAAGGTGTTGCCATACCATGTGTGATATTCTGCTACGTTATCATTTGCCTCAATTGCTTCTTCAAAATAATCTTCGGCAGCATCATAGTCTTTTTCATCGTACGCTATGCGTCCCAAATAAAACTGAGCCGCAGCAAATTCTTTGTTATCCTTCTTTACAGAGGTTAAAAGATGCTTCGCTTCCGCAGAATTTTTGTTGTCCCAAAGTGTTTTTGCGCGATCAACGGTTTGAGCGAAAAGTGAACTCGTAACAAAAACAAGTAGCCAGGTGATTCTCATAAATAATTTATTTGTACTAAAATACGGAAACACACCTGTACGCTGCCTGTAAATTAATCGTCATTATTCCGAAGTGTAGAATTCAATGGATCAATTGTCATTTTCTTCATGTATCCATAACAACATTCTTATAAAATCATCTTTACTTGTGGGCGTAAACTTTGTGAATTCTTCGCGCCTTGGTGCCTTCATGGTTAAAGAAGACTTGAAAATTATACCACTAAGACACAAAGTCACTAAGTTTGCACAAAGTAAATAGCAAGTTTTGTGAACTCGCTTCATCAAATCTTAAAAATTCATCCCCATGAACCGCATTCTCTTCGCCTGCCTGCTTATCGTATCAATCTCAGCGTGTACTAAGCCTGAACAAAAACAATCTAAAAAACTAGTTGAGCCCGTTGCCGAATTATTTGATGCTTCCATGGCTCCCTTCTATCATGGCGTTGCCTCTGGCGATCCATTAGCCAATCGGGTAATTATCTGGACTCGCGTGACTCCTGAAGACTCAGTTTCATCAATTCCCGTTGCCTGGGAAATCTCAACCACACAAGATTTCAGCGCTATTTTAAAAACTGATTCTTCGAAAGCATTGGCCGCAAAAGATTACACTGTAAAAGTGGATGTGGAAGGACTGCAACCGTACACCACGTATTACTATCGCTTTCATGCCTTGGGGAAAACCTCCATCACCGGCCGCACAAAAACAACTCCTGTAACCGAAGTAGATAGTTTAAAATTTGCCGTAGTAAGTTGCAGCAACTGGGAGTGGGGATTTTTTAATGCGTATGATAAAATTGCCGATCGCGAAGACGTAGATGCAGTCATTCATTTAGGCGATTACATTTATGAATACGGTCGTGGAAAGTATGGCGACACCACTATCCGAAAAAATTTACCGGCTTATGAAATCGTTTCGCTCAGTGATTATCGCACGCGTCATTCGCAATATCGTCTTGATAAAGGCTTGCGCAGGGTAAGTCAGCAACATCCTATGATTGCCATTTGGGATGATCATGAAGTAGCAAACAATGTGTATACCGAAGGTGCTCAAAATCATCAACCCGATAAAGAAGGTGATTTTGAAAAACGAAAA
>JBGSIM010000033.1:0-83924 GCA_041742535.1 Cyclobacteriaceae bacterium
TTTCGGTTTGGAAAGGGCAGACTTTGGCTGGATTCAAAATGAGGCAAAAGATACCGTTTGGTTGATGAGTGATTTTGACCACACATTTCATGCAGGTGGAAATTTTAAGAACAGAATTGAAATCAGTTCTGTAGCACTACAGCCCGGTAAGTATACGCTAAATTATTATTCGGACGATAGTCATTCTTACGATAAATGGAATGAGGCACCGCCCACGCAAACTTCACTATACGGTATTGCCTTATTAATGTCGCAAGGCGAAAGTCAGTTTCAAACCTTTCAAACTCCGGTAGTTCCTGAACAAGAAGAATTGGTAATTGACGGAGTAAGTATTAGCGACATAGAAATAACAGACAAATTCATTTGGGTTGCAGCAGCCAGCAGAGGTCTTAATAGAATTGACCCCACAACCAATTCGGTTAAAAATTATTATAATAACCCCAACGATAACAACTCCTTAAGTCACAATAACATTCTTGATATTCAACAAGATAGCCAGGGAATGATTTGGCTCGCAACCCCGGAAGGGATCAATAAATTTAATCCCACTACAGAAACCTTTATCCGCTACACCGAAACGGATGGATTGCCAACAAATTTGACTGAAGCTATAGTCGAGGGCGATGCAGGAGAAATGTGGATTGCCTCGCAAAATGGTCTCTCGCAAATGGTTATTAATGAAAATCTTGATAAAGCAACATTTATCAATTACAACTCTACTGACGGACTCGGCACTGATGTATTTCTATCGCTCACTAATACCCGCGCTGCAGACGGTCGTTTTTACTTTGGTGGTGAACATGGCCTTACCACGTTTAGTAGCATTACTTCAAACAAAACTCCTCCGGCTATTATTATTTCGAACCTTTTTATATCCAATAAGTCAGTACTGGATATGAAAGAAAATTCGCCCCTTACCGAAAGTCTATTGAATACAAAAAACATTTCGCTTTCCTTCGATCAAAATAGTCTGAGCTTTGAATTTGCGGCTCTGCATTATGCCAATCCTAAAAAGAATCAATACGCGCATATGCTGGAGGGATACGATCAGGATTGGATTTATGATAACCGGAACTTTGCAGCCTATACCAATCTCGGTCCTGGTAACTATAAATTTAAAGTTCGTGCTGCCAATGCCTTTGGAATCTGGAACGAGGAAGGATTAACATTAGAGATAACCATCTTACCACCCTGGTGGCGTACGTGGTGGGCCTATGCCTCGTATGTAGTTCTATTTGTTGGCTTTGCCTTTACGACCGATCGCACGGTGCGCAGAAGTATAAAAATTCGGGAACGCGAGCGCAGCCGCGAACGAGAATTGAAACAGGCGAAAGAAATTGAAAAAGCGTATACCGAATTAAAAGCTACTCAGTCACAACTGATTCAATCCGAAAAGATGGCTTCGCTTGGCGAACTCACTGCTGGCATCGCGCACGAAATTCAAAACCCGCTAAACTTTGTTAACAACTTTGCTGAAGTTAATTCTGAATTGATTGCTGAAATGAAAGAGGAGTTGGCGAATGGAAATCTTGAAGAAGTAAAAAGCCTGGCAAACAATATTGATGACAACGAAAAGAAAATAATGTTCCATGGCAAACGTGCCGATGGTATTGTAAAGGGAATGCTGCAACACAGCCGCAGTAGTAGTGGCGTTAAAGAACCTACTGACATTAATGTGTTGGCTGATGAATACTTGCGTTTGGCCTATCATGGACTCCGCGCGAAAGACAAGTCTTTTAATGCAAGCATGAAAACCGATTTCGATCAAAGCATTGGTAAACTAAACATCGTGCCACAGGATATGGGCCGTGTTATCCTAAACCTGATTACGAATGCTTTCTATGTAGTAGCGGAGAAAAAACAGAAAGTGAATGGTACATATGAACCCACAGTAACAGTAAGCACCAAAAGCGAGGGCGATAAAATTTTGATTTCGGTGAAAGATAATGGCAATGGAATTCCTCAGCGGGTGCTGGATAAAATCTTTCAACCATTTTTTACTACAAAACCTGCGGGTCAAGGCACAGGATTAGGATTAAGCATGAGTTATGATATTGTAACGCAGGTGCACAATGGTGAGATAAAAGTGGAGACGAAAGAAGGAGAGGGCACAGAGTTTATTGTAGTTTTACCTAAGTAAATTATAGTTATGAAGATATTAGTAGTAGATGACGAACAAGATGTAAAGACTCTGTTTGAACAGCGCTTTAGAAAGGAAATAAAAAGTGGGCAAGTAGAATTTATTTTTTCCTTCTCTGGAGAGGACGCGCTTGTTCAGTTAAATAAATGGGAGCATGAAGCTATGCTGATCTTGTCGGACATTAATATGCCGGGCATGAGTGGCTTGCAATTATTGGAAAATGTGAAGAAGAAATATATGAAGCCACCCCCAGTGGTTATGATGATCACCGCTTATGGCGATTCGGAAAATCATAGAATAGCAACTGAGTTAGGTGCCGATGATTTTCTAACGAAGCCCGTTGATTTTAATATGCTTAAGCAAAAACTAAATTTGATTAGTTCATGACCAAAATTCTTGTAGCCGATGATGAACCGGATTTGGAGATTTTGATCCGTCAAAAATTCCGACAGAAAATCAGGGACCAGCATTACGAATTTGTATTTGCTATTAATGGAAAGGAAGCGCTCGAAAAAATGAAGCAGCATCCGGATGTGGCGATAGTGTTAAGTGACATCAACATGCCCGAGATGGATGGATTGACATTGCTTTCAAAACTTAATGACTCCAATCCGCTTTCTAAAACGGTGATGGTATCGGCTTATGGCGACATGGATAACATCCGCACTGCTATGAATCGGGGGGCTTTTGACTTTGTTACCAAGCCTGTAAATTTTGATGATTTAAATTTGACTATTGAAAAAACAATTCGTCATGTTGCACTACTTCAAGAAACCTTAAGTGCCATTAAAGAGAACAACATTCTAAAGATGTATGTGGATCATAGCGTGCTGAATTTTTTAGGAAAGAAGGAATACGAAACGGCATTGATGGTGAGTGAAACAGTTGAGGCCACTGTGGCTTTTATCGACATCTGTGGATTCACTACGATTAGCGAAAAAGAAACTCCCACTGCCGTGGTCACGTTGTTGAATAATTATTTCGATTTGATGGTGAAGGAGATTATTGCGCAAAATGGAATCATCGACAAGTTTATGGGTGATTGTGTGATGACAGTATTTAAAGGAGAATTTCATTTAGATCGCACTATTGATGTATGTTTGAATATCCGAAATAAAATAAAAGCTCTGGGTGGTGATCAGGCGTATATACCCAAAGTAGCCATCGGTATTAATAGTGGCGAAATGGTTTCTGGCAACATTGGTTCTGTGACTTTAAAGCGATTGGACTATACGGTGATTGGTGATACTGTGAACACCGCACAGCGTTTTCAAAGTACTGCAAAGCCAGGTCAAATATTGATTAGTGAGACCTGCTATGAAAAGGTTAAGCAATCATTCAATTGTAAATCAATTGGAAAGGTAAGTTTGAAAAATAAAGCAGCGGAAATTGGACTGTACGAAGTGATGGACTAGAATTCATCCTAAACAAAAAAAGTAAGTATGTAGATTAGACTGATAGCAGTGAACGCAAGAATAGCAGTACCCAAACTGTGTGTTTGATTTCCCATCTTAATATTCATTCCACTCATTTGAGTCAACACCCAAAAGAAACTATCATTGGCATGCGAAATAGCCGTAGCGCCAGCACCTATTGCCAGTACAGTAAATACTTTTAATGTGTCCGTATCCAAACCAAGTGTTGTAAGTAATGGCGCCATAACTGAAGCAGTTGTAATGATGGCTACAGTGGATGAACCTTGTGCGGTCTTTAATGCAAAGGCCATTATAAAAGGTAAAAATATTCCCCAATTAGCAGCTTCAAGATTTTCGCTAACCAATTCTGAAATCCCAGAGTTCTGAAGCATTTTACCAAATACTCCACCAGCACCAGTTATTAAAATAATAGGGGCTGCTGTTATCAATGAGTCGCCTATCCAACCCGTGGAAGACAAAATCTTTCTATCGAATTTCTCAGGCAGAGCAAAAGACATAAAGGCACCTATCAACAACGCGATAACCGGACTCCCAATAAAATTTATTAGTGAGGTAAATATGTTGTTACCAAATGGATGGGTTGGATAACTGGCAATGGATGACAACACAATTAATATTAGGGGAACAATAATCGGTAAAGATGATTTGCCCAGCGATGGATACTTTTTTATTTGTGAAGTGGTATCCATATCAGACATGTTTGGACTTAAGGCAAATCTGGAAGCGTAGTATTTGGCAAAGTAGAAACAGGGTATCAACGCTATTGAACTTATTAAGACTCCCCAAAAAATTACAGCTCCAAGGTCTGCACCGATAATCCCGGCAGCCGCAATAGGTCCTGGGGTTGGTGGTACAAGCGAGTGACTTGCTGTAACACCTAATGATAGTGCGATTGTGGTTGCAGCAAAGGGTAATTTACCTTTGAAACTCAACGTTTTATTTATAGAGTTCAACATAACAAAGGCACTGTCAGCAAAAACAGGTATGGATAAGATCCACCCCGTGATCATCATGGCTAGCATAACTGACTTCTCTCCAATCCACGATAATATTTTTTGAGCGATCACTAGCGCACCGCCCGTCTTTTCTAGAAAGGTGCCGATGATTACACCCAATAAAATAACCAGACCAATCTTTCCTACAACTCCGCCAAAACCATCGGTGATGGATTGAAGAATAAGATCCCCTGGCATCCTCGCCATAAATCCATAAAGAATAGCGCCTACAAAAAGCGCAAGAAAGGGGTGGATATCAAATTTAATGATCGCAATGATTATACACGCCAGTGCGATAAGGATGATTAGTAATAGCATAATTTTCTAAGATAATACTTAATGTACGAATGACAAGATTTGATCTAATGAATTTGAGTGTGCAAACATCACAAGAAATAATTTAACTGCTAATGTATTTCGGGGTTAGGGAGTTAATTTAACGTCCTAGAGAATGAAGAGGGAATGCACCATTCAAATTCTTAAATTACGTTCGTAACAATTGTACTTGAATTAAGCAAAACTTACGAATAAAAACTTGATCTAATGTCTCCACTTGTTTTGCTCATCATAGGCTTATTAGTTGTTCTTGGCGGCATACTTATTCTTAAACTTCATCCCATACTCGCTTTATTACTGGGTGCTTTGTTGGTGGGTATGTTTACATCAACCGAGCTACTCACCGAATATACAATCAGTAAGGGTTTTTCAGAAAGTCAAACTACAAGCTTTTTAAATCAATCGTTAGGTGAGCGAATTCTCATAGCTTTTGGAAGCAGTTGCGAGAAGATTGGTCTCTTGATTGTATTGGCATCCATCATTGGGAAGTGTCTTCTTGAAAGTGGTGCAGCCGAACGTATCGTGCGATCGGTGATTGGTGTTTTTGGAGAGAAGAATGCCCCCGGTGCCTACATGGCGTCCAGCTTTGTGTTAGCTATTCCTATTTTTTTTGATACTGTTTTTTATTTAATGATTCCGTTGGCACGAGCAATGGGCATACGAAAACCAAAAGTGTATGCACTATGCGTGATGGCTATTGTCGCTGGCGGAACAATGGCTCACTCACTCGTACCACCCACACCAGGTCCTTTGTTTGCAGCAGGTGCGTTTAACGTGAGCGTAGGACTTATGATAATTATGGGAACCATTGTAGGTTTATTTTGTGCCACAGCAGGATTGACGTATGCTTTTTGGTTAAATAAAAGACAAGATATTCCAGTGCGAACGACTTCCGAAACATCGATTGAGGAATTGAAATTATGGCAAGAAAAGGACGCTAGCCAATTGCCTTCATTCTTTATGGCCAGTTTACCCATTGCATTACCGGTGTTTCTCATTGCGGGCAAAACAATTTTAGGGAGTATTGATGCAACTGTTCCAAACAGCATCCGCTCATTCTTTAACAACACAGGTGAACCCATCATTGCGTTATGCATTGCAACGGCTATTGCACTTTTTATGTTTGCTAAGCAGTATCAGTATAAACTGAAAGCCTTAAAGAAGCCGATTGAAGACTCTGTGTATAGCGCAGGAGCAATTATTTTAATCACGGCAACGGGCGGTGCCTTTGGTGCTATGTTGCAACAAACTTCTATTGGTGGATGGCTGACAGAGATCATGCCGGACTACAAACTCGCTGTGCTACCCGTTGCCTTTTTGATTGCAGCTGTTATTAGAACGGCACAAGGTTCTGCAACGGTGGCAATGATCACCGCAGTAGGTATGCTGACTGCTTTGAATAGTCCGGGAGCTTTAAGTTTCAATCCAGTTTATATTGCGATTGTCATTGGCTGTGGATCAAAATTATTTCCATGGATGAATGATAGTGGATTTTGGGTGGCGTGTAAAATGAGTGGCTTCACAGAAGGTGAAACGATCAGAAATTTTTCTGTCTTACTTTCAGTCATGGGCATAACCGGTTTATTTGTTACCATGATATTGGCTAAACTATTTCCATTACTTTGATTAACTAAACTATGGCTATAAAAATAAAAGATCTCAGGATTCATTCCATCGCTATTGCTGATCCACCGCTTCGTAGTTCTTATGGCCTGCATGCCCCGTATGCATTACGCACCATTATTGAATTGGAAAGTGAAGACGGAATCATTGGTATCAATGAGACCTATGGAGGCGAAGCTCCTGCGTTGGCATTGCAAGCGATGAGAAAAAAAGTAATTGGTGCCAATCCTTTTCGGTTAACCGGATTAATTAATCCTGAGATGAAATCGAAACATAGTGGACATGATCGATCGCAAACATTTTTAGTTCCCGGTGAAAATCCATTGGATGAAACCAGTCGCACGTATGCTGCTATTGAAGTTGCTTGTCTTGATCTTATTGGAAAAAGTATTGGCATGCCTGTGTGCGATTTAATAGGTGGACGTGTTCGTGATAAAGTTCCTTTCTCTGCGTATCCATTTTATAAACATGCAGGTGGTGGTGGCGAAGGCAATGATAAACGGGATGATGAATACGGTGAAGCACTTACACCCGAGTCATTAGTCAACCAGGTTAAAAAGATGATTGCCCAATATGGATTTGGGTCGGTAAAGTTTAAGGCTGGAGTGCTTGATCCTGAATTGGAAATTGAAACTGTAAAACTTATGTTTCAGGAGTTCGGACCAAATGTTCCACTTCGAATTGATCCTAATTCTGCGTGGACAGTGGAAACATCCGTGAAAGTTGGGCAGGCATTGGCACGTGAACTATCAGGTGGCGGATATTTGGAGGATCCCACGGCTGGCATTGAAGGTATGGGTGCTGTGCGCAAAAAACTTTTGGAGTTAGGCATTGATGTTCCACTCGCTACCAATGTTGCAGTGACTTCATTTGGTGATATACCTTTATCCGTAAAGCATGATGCAGTTCAAATTATTTTGTGTGATCATCATTATTGGGGTGGCATGCGTCAAGTTCAACATTTAGCCAAGCTGGCTGAAACGTTTAACATTGGTTTATCCATGCACTCGAACAGTCATTTAGGAATTTCACTAATGGCCATGACTCATGTAGCTGCTGCAACACCTCACCTTACCTATGCCTGCGATACTCATTATCCCTGGCAGTCGGCAATAGATGAAGTGGTGGAAGGCGGTAGGGTTCCCATAAAAAATGGATGCGTAGAAATAACTGACAGGCCGGGGCTGGGAGTCACTTTAGATTACGACCAATTGCAAAGAGGTAAGGAGCGATATAACAAATTATCCTATCGAAAAAGAGATGATGAAGCTGAAATGAGAAAGCATGTTGACCCTAACTGGAAAAGAGTGCTGCCCCGGTGGTGAACGGTTTATCATGCAATCTCCCGTTGAACGGGTGACAATAGAAACCCGAAAGTTTCTGAGGCTGTTAATATTTTGTTAAAGATTAGATGTAGTGTTACCTAACAGGTTGTTCTTCGTACACTGGAAGAAATTCCTATGTCGAAGACTGACCGCAAGCTGTTATATTGGTTTCTAATTCTTCTCGGGCTTGCAATAATTCCCTGGTTTATTTAAGTAAGGTCGTTCGGTAATCTCTATCTTTATTACTTATACCAATCATTGTTATGAGTAATCCATTAGCTAACCCTACACCCGTTCGAGATCTTTTTCCATCTCTTCAGCGAAAGCACAACAATCAGCCTTTAGTTTTTATTGATGGCCCGGCAGGCACGCAAGTTCCTCAATCGGTCATTGATTCAATTACTCATTATTATAAAAACTCAAATGCCAATACGCATGGATCTTTTCTAACTGCGAAAGAGACTGATGGTGTAGTACACCATACACGACATTGCATGGCTGCTTTGCTAGGTGCTGAAAGTGAGAGTTGTATTTCTATCGGGCAAAATATGACCACACTAAATTTTGCATTAGCCCGCGCCATGTCTCGAATATTGAAACCGGGTGATGAGGTACTAATCACTCAACTGGATCATGAAGCCAATCGTGGCCCTTGGCTAACCTTGCGGGATTTTGGTGTGAAGGTGCGCGAAGTAAATTTGTTGCCAACGGGCGTATTGGACTATGATGATTTTGCTAAGAAGATTAATGAGAACACAAAACTGGTTTGCATGGGAATGTCGGCCAATAGTATTGGCACGGTTAATAACTTTAAATTGGTTCGTGAACTAACGTACAAGCATAATGCATGGCTGCTGCTCGATGCAGTTCATTATGCTCCTCATTTTGCAATTGATGTTCAGGCCATTGGGTGTGATTTCTTATTATGTTCTGCTTATAAATTTTATGGACCCCATGTTGGAATACTATATAGTAAGCCAGGTTTGTTGGACAGATTACCTACAGACAGACTTCGCACAGCTGGTCAAGTAGCTCCTGATTCCATTGAAACCGGAACCTTAAATCATGCAGCCATTGCGGGCGTGGGTGCTGCGGTTGAGTTTATAGCAAGTTTTGGTTCAGGTAATACCTTAAGGGAAAAAATTGTTGATGCGTACGATAAAATATCCAAACATGAACATACCCTTGCTAGTAAATTATATGAAGGCTTGCGCAAGGTATCTGGTGTAACGGTTGTGGGTCAGGATTTCTCATCTCCAAGCAGAACGCCAACGGTTTCATTTACTGTGGAAGGCAAAACTCCTTTGCAGATATGCGATCAACTGGCATCAAAAAATATTTTCGCATGGGACGGACATTTTTATGCCATCCACGCGATTGAAGTATTAGGATTGCTTGAGCGGGGAGGCGTTACCCGGATGGGAATCTCAATGTATAATACAATGGAAGAGATTGAATTTGTTTTAGCTGAAGTGAAGAAAATATGTAACAGTTAATGTCGCAGGTGGTATAAACAATAAAGCCTCCAACCTTGGAGGCTTTATATTAACACAAGATCTAAATTATGGACTACTTCATCTGCCCATATTTCTTCGAGTAGCGCTCGTATAACTCTTGTTGGTTGCCCGGCAAGGTTACAAGCTTACCGCTAATAAAGGCATGAGAAAGAATGTTGGTTCTATAGTCTAATGCATCGCCAGCAGATACAAATAGTGTTGCATCTTTACCAACCTCTAACGTACCTACACGATTATCTACACCTAATGCCTTTGCAGTATTAGAGGTAATCATTTTCAAAGCTTCTTCTTTATCCACTCCATAAGCTACCGCTGTGCCTGCATAGAAACCCAAGTTACGTGCGCCATGCAAAGCACCCTCATCATAAATAGAAACAGCTACACCTGCTTGAGAAAGTAAGTATGGTAGCTTATAAGGAAGGTCTACGTCATCATCTGCTCTAGCAGGAAGACTATGCGTTGCTGGAAGGATTACTGGAACTTTATTTTCTTTCAGGAAATCGGCTACCATCAGAGATCCAAGTCCACCTACAATCGTAATACGTTTTATTCCTGAGCGCTGTGCTGATCGAACAGATTCCACAATTTCTTTTGGATTATTGGCATGGATCATCAAAGTCTTCTTGCCATCGAATAATCCTTGTACAGCTTCTAACTTTAAGTTTATTTCTTTAGATGATAACTTACTGTACGCAACTGCATCAGCAAAGAAACTCTCAAGCGTAGCTACTTGCTTTTCGTAATCTTTGTTAGGAGATTCTGAAAAGGAAAAGGTATTGAAATCAAACTGACGCCTTGCAATTGCAGGCCAGTTCATATGAATGGCAATGTCAGCTGAGTGCAATGCATCCTCCCAATTCCAACCTTCCATTTCCATAAGTGATGAACTTCCTGAAATGGTACCACCAGTTGGTGTTGATTCAGCAAGCAACACACCGTTGAAGCGATAGGATGGAGGATATTCCGAATCGGCATTGTATGAAATTACAGAGCGAACGTTGGGATTCATTTCTCCAGCTTCTGAGTTATCATTCATTGCCCGGATTGAACTTACTTCTTGCAAACCCACTTGTGAGCTTGGTAAAATGAAGCCAGGATACACATGCTTACCAGCAATATTTATTACTTCATATCCGGATAAATCGGTTTTAATAACAGTAGCATCCGCTACCGCGGTTAGCTTTCCTTTATCAAAAGTGATAAGTGCGTTTTGAATTATCTGACCATTACCGATGTGAGCAACACCTCCCGTAAGGGCAATTGGTTTTGATTGCGGCTTAGCGGGTACGGGCTTTTGTGCCCAGGCTAGCTGAACCGTGAACAGCGCGAGTAGTATATAGATTAACTTTTTCATATCTCTTAAATTTTATTTTAATCAAGCACAGTTTCATATCCTAAAACATCATCGCAATGAAATTGCAATTGGCTGCGGCCTTCACCACGTTGTGTTGGCATGCCTGACTTTTTAGCGCTTTTCATTTTCTGAATTAAGCGAGCACGCTCCAATTCCAGCGCTTTATTATTTTGCTCGTCTTTCTCCACATCAAAATATACTTTACCATCAATAATGGTTTTCAATGGCTTTGCATACACCGAAAGGGGATGATCATTCCATAACACAACATCGGCAGACTTACCAGTCTTAATACTTCCCATCTGATTATCTAAATGAAGCATTTTGGCAGGATTGAGTGTTACCATTTTCCAGGCGTCTTCTTCGCTCATGCCGGCATACTTCACAGACTTAGCAGCTTCCTGATTTAATCTACGGCCCATCTCAGCATCGTCTGAGTTAATGGCAGTCACAACTCCGGCACGGTGCATGATAGCTGCATTATATGGAATTGCATACCGAACCTCCCACTTGTAATTCCACCAGTCTGCAAACGTTGAAGCAGCTACACCATGCTCAGCCATCTTATCGGCAACTTTGTAGCCTTCCAAAATATGAGTGAATGTATTAATACGGAAGTTAAAGCTCTCAGCTACTTTCATCAACATGTTGATCTCAGACTGAACGTATGAATGGCAACTGATAAATCTTTTCTTATTCAAAATCTCAAGCATGGTTTCATCCACTAAATCTCTGCGTGGTTTTGTTGCCGATGGCTTATCTTTTGAGGAAAGACTGTTGTATGCACTCCATTTCTTTTCGTACTCGCGTGCGTTTGTAAATGCATCTACATAAACCTGTTCAACACCCATACGACTTTGTGGATAGCGAATTGAACTTGGGTTGCTACTGCGTTTTACGTTTTCACCTAAAGCAAATTTGATAAAACCATCCGCACCTTGAATTTTATAATTCTCTGGTGACTCTCCCCAACGCAGTTTGATTAATGCTGACTGCCCACCAATTGGGTTGGCCGATCCGTGCAATGCTTGAACAGCCACCACACCACCTGCCAGCGCACGATAAACATTTATGCTCTCAGCATCAATGTTATCGCCAATGCGAACCATACCTGAATTGGCAGCCACATCATTGATACTACTTACGCCAATGTGTGAGTGCTCATCTATAATTCCAGATGTTAAATGTTTACCAGTTCCATCCACTACTTTCGCACTAGGGTCTGAAAGATTCTTTCCGATTTTGGAAATCTTACCATCTTTCAAAAGCACATCAGTATCTTTTAGAATGCCGTCACCTTCGTTGGTCCAAACTGTTGCATTCTTGATGAGTAATGTTTCTGTTGTGGGCAGGGCAGGGTAGCCATGACCCGTGAATGGATAAATTACTTTGCCGAGTTCTTCTTTCTTATTAGTGGCTCCGGGCTTCTTAGAATCTTTAGCTTCAATATTTCCGGTTCGAGTGCCTGACCATGTAATCCAGGTTCCATCCGCTAATTGTCCTTTTCCTTTCCAGCCGGTGGATTCACTCCAACCTGAAAGACGAATGCTGCCTGGTTGTTTTTGTGGCTTGAAACTAATCGTGATTAGATCATTACCAAACGTTGAGTTTACATCTAATGAAGTAGAGTCGTTTACTTTTATTTTGGCTTTGTGACTTCCTGCTTCACCATTTACTTCCAAATTATAAGTCTGTCCATTTATGGAAAGATTATAATTGCCGCTAAAGTCGCGGGTATCGAGTGACTTGATTAAGTAAAGTTCACCTTGCACCCAGTTTTGATGAATGATTGTTTTCTCATCAAATAATTTTCCTGAGGTGATAATGAAGTTAGCCAGTAAGCCTTTCTTCAAACTACCCACTTGATCATCCACTTTTAGAAGTTGAGCAGGAGTGGTTGTTAATGCTTTTAAGGCTGCAGTTTCGGTAAGTCCGTTTTCGATTGCCTTTCTTAAATTAGGAAGGAAGTCTGAAGTTTTTCTAAGACCTGAAGAACTAATAGAAAATAGAATTCCGTTTTTCTCCAAGGTGGCGAGGTTAGCAGGTGCTAGTTCCCAATGTTTCATATCTGCCAATGATACTTTTTCAGCATCGAAGGGATCTTCTACATCATAGGCATCAGGAAAATTGATTGGGATGATAAGAGAAGCTTTCGTGGCTTTTATTTCGGCAACACGCTTGTACTCATCGCCATCGCCTTTAATGATATATTGAACACCAAATTCATCTCCTATTTTATCAGCACGTAGTACATTCATCCAATTGGTAGCTGCAAAGACTTGAGGCAGGCGCTGGTTTTGAATCCATGCTTCTAATGAATTATCAGCAAATGGGCGTGGGCTCTGACTTCCGAACCATTCAGCATCCATATACGTTTGTCGCAACACTGCGATGAAACCCATCATTGAAGTAGGATAGGTTTGCGTTGAAGTTCCTTTCTCCAATGAATAATTGGCTGCTGCTTTTTGTTTGATCAATGCTGTATTGTCATTTTTCTCACTAAGCGATACAAATGCACTAGTTCCTCTCGCAAGTCCATCTGCCTTTGAAGTAAGCACAGCTCCGAAACCGAGTTTCCTTAATTCGTCAGCGGTTTTTGCATTGATCGTAAATTCATCAGCTGCATTGTAATGCGAACGAATTGCCTGGTTGGCATTGTATGCACCTTTAGTAGCAGATTCCATTTGTTCTGAACCACCAAAGCCACGACCACGAACCCGCTCTACGTCCGGCAAGCCATAACTTGTGTACATATCAATTAATGAAGGATAAATGTATTTTCCTTTTAAATCGACAGTGGCATAGCCCTTGGGCACTGCAAGATTTGCTCCGACTTGTTCAATCCGGTTTCCCTTTATTAATAAGGTTGCATTTTGAAGGGTGGTTTGAGAATCGACCACAATGGTGGCGTTTGTAAAGGCGTATAAGCCCGCCCGGTTGTCTTTCACATCATTTCGGGGAAATGTTTCCTGAGCCAAGGCGGCCCATCCCGAAAGGAGAAAAGCAACAAGTAAAAGTATTCTGCTATTCTTCATAGATTAATTGAGGTTATTGTTCGAGCTGGCAAAATATATAAAAGTGGAGAGGAGTTATTAAATAAATGGATGTGCGGTCAATGGACGTTATAACCATACAAGTCAGGTATAAATCAAAATTGATAGTATGTAATTTGGGATCATTCTAAATTCCTTTCCTTCTGATTCTTAGGAATTTACCTTTAGCTTATTGCCGCAGATTTTGCACGGCAACTATTCAGATCATTATGTCAAGGGTACAGAAGTAATCGAATCAATCGCGGAGGAAGCCTCTAAAAGACCACATCGCTTTCTTATTGAAAGTAGAATTTTTTCAAAGTGAATCAACCTAAAACCACTTAATGGTCATGTCGATAAGTTTCTGTTTCTTAGCTGTGTAGGGTGGAACCATCATATCCAACCCACTGATTGGAGACCATTGTTTTAATATTGCCCGTGCATTAGAGAACGCTTCAAAGCCAAAGAATCCATTGCCTTTTCCAATGCCACTATTGTTATCTCCACCAAATGGAAGATTGTTATTAAAGAAGTGAATTCCACTGTGATTCACACACGTGGCACCAGCGCGGGTATTGTTAATGATCCTATCTACATTCTTACTACTCTTACTATAAATGTATAGCGCCAGTGGTTTTTCTTTCGAATTGATTTTATCAATCGCTTCCTGCAAGTCGGTGTAAATAATGAAAGGAAGTATTGGTCCAAAAATTTCCTTTTCCCATAAATCGGAATCTTCCGAAATGTTTGTCATGATGGTGGGTCCAAAATAATCTTGTGAAGAATCTGTTTTACCTCCATACTCCACAGTGGCTCCTTTTTCCAATGCATCTTGTAGGTAAGCTTCTACGCGTTTAAAATGCCTGTTGTTTACAATTCGATTATAAGATTCAGAAGCAGAAGCATCTTCTCCATAGTATTCCTTCAACGTTGTTTTTAGTAGATTCAGAAATTCCTTGGCCGCGGATTCGTGCACCAACACATAGTCGGGTGCAATGCATACCTGACCATTGTTTATCCATTTGGCCATAGCAATGCGCTGCGCTGCAGTTTTCAAATTAGCAGTTTCATCAACGATGGTTGGTGACTTACCACCTAACTCCAACGTTACCGATGCTAAATGCTCTGCGGCTGCTTTCATTACTACTTTACCAATTTCCGGTGCGCCTGTAAAAAAGATGTGATTGAAAGGCAACTTCAATAGCGCGGTTGAAACTTCAACATTGCCTTCAATTACCGCTGCTTCGGTTTCGTCAAATAATTCGGAGATGATTTTTTTCATCAATGCCGAAGCGTGAGGTGTATATTCCGAAGGCTTGAGAATGATGCAATTGCCGGCAGCGATTGCAGCAATCATAGGTCCAAACGTAAGACTAAACGGAAAATTCCACGGAGAAATTATTAAGACTACTCCTTTGGGTTCGTAGTGAATGTAAGAACTTGATCCTATTTGCGATATAGGAGTGGCGACCTTTTTGGGTCGCATCCATTTTGCTAAATGTGAACGTGTGTGTTTGATATCAGAAGTTAGCTTATAGATTTCTGCGATATCCACTTCGCTTGGGTGCTTGCGAAAATCTTTATAAAGAGCCTGCTGAATTTCGGTTCGATATTTTAAGATTGCATCGTGAAATCGATCTAGTTTTTTTATGCGGTCACGAGCGCTTGAATTTGCTACTTGTTGTTGATTTTTTTTCTGAAGTTCAAAGATTCGTTTCATTTCACTTTTTATGGCACTTTGTATAGGAGGGGGGCTGATCGTTTCCATGTGATGCTAATTAAATGTTGGAGTTCCCGAGTTGCTTATAAATATAGCTAACTTTTAGTTGCCGCATCTCTTTAACTTGTCTTCATAGATAACTCTTGCTTGCTCTAATACAACCTGAAAGCGCGGCTCAGTTCTAACCTCATCAAATAACGGTGAATTTTTTAATGTGCGATATTTGGGTTGAGATTTCTCCAGGGCTTCAATGGCATTGGCTTTCATGCCTAAAGCGAGATATATAATAGGTCCCTTAAACTTACTTAGTGCTTTCTCTTTTTCTCCTATTCGCGCCAGTAAGTAAGCTTCCAGAAAAGTTGTATTTGCCTCTGGATTTGTCTCATTGATTTTTTTAGGGTACGCTCGTGCTGCGAACTGATTTGAGTGGTCTTTAATCGTTATCACGATTAATATAAAAAAAGAACTTCGATTCCTCTTTTGTTTTAATCAACAGATTGCAGTAAGTCGCATCTCATTTATATTGCTCAATGAACTTCCGATCCAATGCAACGGAATCTTTATACTGTGTTCTAAGTTCGGCAAGTTTCTTTTTTAAAACGGCTACAGTTTCTTTATACGCAACTTCGTTGTACACGTTCTTCATTTCGTTGGGATCTTTTTTTCGATCGTATAATTCCCATTCATCCACATCATAATAAAAATGGATGAGTTTGAACTCTTTGGTTACAATTCCATAGTGCCGCTTCACCATATGCACAGCTGGGTATTCATAGTAATGGTAATAAAGTGCATCTCTTTTCCAATTTTCTTTTTCACCAATCAGTAGGGGCATCAAACTTTTACCTTGCATATCGGCAGGTGCCTGAATTCCTGCCGCTTCTAAAAATGTTTGTGCATAGTCCAGGTTTTGCACTAACTCATTTTCAACCGAACCGGGTTTTATTTTTTCCGGCCAACGTATTAGTAATGGAGTTTTGAACGACTCATTATAAATGAATCGCTTATCAAACCAACCGTGCTCGCCCAAATAGAATCCTTGGTCGGAAGTATACACTACAATAGTATTTTTTGCCAGACCACTTTCTTCCAAGTAGTCAAGCACTCTTCCCACATTATCATCCACTGAAGAAATACAAGCCAGGTAATCCTGCATATACCGTTGATACTTCCATTTCATTTTTTCAGTGTCGGTCATGCCCTGCCAATTCTTTTTAAAGAAAGTGTTAATAGAATCTAGAATTGGATCATACAATGCTTTTTGTTCTGCGTTAGCACGACCGTACTCACCGTAAAAACTATTTTTAAATTCCGGAACAACCGGTGTTACCGGACCCATGGCTGCCAGCGTCTCGGGTCTTATCTTGCTATCATGACTATACATCATGTGATACAATAGATTCATCTCGGCAGTTTTTGCTGCTGTGCCTCTATTCTTATAATCGTCAAATAGTGTTTCGGGTTCTGCAAAATTCTTTTTTGTAAACTCTTTAAACTTTTCCGGACTCGGCCACCAGGGGCGGTGAGGAGCCTTATGAAGGTACATCATCATAAAAGGTTTTTCGGTATCCCTATTTTTCAACCAGTTGAGTGTAACATCCGTGATGATGTCTGTTACATAACCCTGAATAGTTGTATCCCCCTTTGATGTAATGAAATTTGGATTGATGTATTGTCCCTGACCGGGAAGAATCATAAACTCATCCACACCTTTTGGATTATTTCCAAAATGAAGTTTTCCAAACATAGCTGTTTGATAGCCGTTCTTTTGAAAGAGTTGGGGAAACGTTACTTGAGTAGTATCAAAGGGAGTAATATTATCAATTTTCCCATTGAGGTGTGTATGCTTTCCGGTTAATATGGTTGCGCGTGAAGGTGCGCAAATTGAATTGGTTACACTTGCTTCGGTGAATAGCATTCCCTCTGCTGCGAGTCGGTCAATGTTAGGAGTTTGTATCAAGTGACTTCCATAGGCACTGATGGCCTGATAGGCGTGATCATCGGCCATGATAAATAATATGTTTGGCCGGTTTGTAGATTCTGATTTTTCTCCTTTATCATTTGAATTAGTGCAGGCAGCAAATCCTACTACTATAAAAAGTGCGGATAAGTAGGAGATTGTTTTTGGTTTCATTGATGAAATGTGGAGATAAGAGATGAAGATGCGGTATTGGTAATCAGGTAAAATTGACATGGTACGAAGATATTAAATTGCTGTCGCTATCCCGTTTAAATTATTAATTTTATAGACCAAAGAAGACTCAAATGACACACAACTGGCAAAAGGAAATTCAACCGCTCATTAAAAAATACAAAGGCAAGCAGCATCCGTTGGATTATAAGTCAACCTATCAATTGGTTGTTATGGTAGTGCTTTCGGCACAGGATTCTGATCGGAATATTAATAAACTCGCGCCTGAACTTTTTAATGCTTTTCCGGACATGAAAGCGCTTTCAAGGGCTACTTCAGAAGCGTTGTTTCCATTTGTAAACAAGGTTAGAAACTTTGGGAATAAGATAAAGTGGTTGCTGCAATTATCAGCTACAATAGAAGATGATAAAAACATTCCGACCACATTAGATGGGTTGACTGAATTACCAGGTATTGGAAGAAAGTCTGCCAATGTTATCCTTCGCGAATCAGGGAAGAAGGCTGAAGGAATTATTGTTGACCTGCATGTGGTGCGGGTGGCACCACGTTTAGGGTTAGCAACAGGAACTGATCCCAAGAAATTGGAAAAGCAAATGATGGAGTTATTAGACCCTGCCGACTGGGGTGAAGCTGGAATGGCCATTTCCTTTTTAGGTCGCGAAATTTGTCGCCCTACTAATCCTAAATGTGGAGAGTGCATAATGAATAAAGTGTGTGATTATTATCGGACAAATCAATGATCCCGAATTAGAAAAAGTGGCATTTACCGTCTGTTGAAATCTTACTTTTTTCTTTCTTGTGAATCGTTATCTTGAGGCGCAAGCTCTGTGCTTACCTAAACTTTTTATGCGCCAGTTTTATCTTTTCCTTCTCTTTGTTCTGCTTATTAGTAATACAATTGCGCAAGATATTGTCAATATGCCTGATGTGAACAAGAGACCAGCAGCTAATGCAACAATTCTTGTTCAAGAGCCTGTAATTGATGGAAAGGTAATAGGGGATGAAGTATGGGAAAAACTAGTGCCTATTGACCAGTTAATTCAAACAAAACCCAATGCAGGATTCCCGGCAACAGAAAAAACTGAAGTGCGCATTGGATATACTGCTACAACTTTTTATCTCTCTGTTATCTGTTACGATAGTGATCCTTCAAAGCTTGTTGTTTCCGATGCCCGAAGGGATGCAACACTCGATAACACGGATAGTTTTTTATTCATTCTTGATACCTTCCATGATCGACAAAATGGATTTATTTTCGGAACCAATCCGATTGGTATAGAATACGATGGACAAGTCGACAATGAAGGACAAGGCAATCAATCTCAAAATCGGCAACAGCAGGGAACGATTGGAGGATTTAATTTGAATTGGGATGCGGCTTTTGTTGTAAAGTCAATGGTTGGTGAATTTGGATGGAGCGCAGAGTTTGCAATTCCGCTGCGTACTCTTCGCTTTGCGTCTGGCAAAGACCAAACATGGGGTTTTAATTTTCAGCGTAATATCCGAAAGACAAATGAGATCGCTTATTGGGCGGCTTTGCCCATTCAATTTGACTTAAAGCGTTTGTCTTTGGGTGGCTCGCTTTCGGGACTTGATCTTCAGAGTCCGGGAAATCTAAAATTTATTCCTTATGTATTGGGTAAAGCAAGTAAGGATTTTAATGAGACGCCAGCTGAAACAGAATACAAACCAGCCGTTGGAGCCGATATAAAATACAGCATCACTTCGGCTGTTACATTAGATCTTACCTACAACACAGACTTTGCTCAAGTTGAAGTGGATCAACAGCAAATAAATCTGGATCGTTTCAATTTATTTTTTCCTGAGAAACGTCCCTTCTTTTTAGAAAATGCGGGTCAGTTTTCGGTGGGCAGTCCGGGTGAAGTAGATTTATTCTTCAGCCGTAGAATTGGTATCGGACCAAACGGTGAGATCGTTCCAATAATTGGTGGAGCTCGCTTGTCTGGGAAAGTTAATAATACAAACATGGGATTTCTCAACATGTTCACCGAAGATGTAGAGTCGCTGGGTATTAAAAAAAATAATTTTAACGTAGCCCGAATTAATCAACAGATAGGCCAACGTTCTTCAGTAGGAGGTATTTATGTAAATCGAAATGGGCTGGAGTCAAGTGATGATTACAATCGAGCCTATGCAGTAGATGGTAAGTGGGGGATTGGAAAAAAAGCAACTATTTCCGGGTACTATGCAAAGTCAGAATCACCCGAGGATAGCCTAAACACAAATTCGTTTAAGTTGGCAAGTAACTATGAATGGAATGGTGTGCGTGCAACACTAGCGTATACAGAAGTGGGTGAGGGATTTAATCCGGAGGTGGGATATTTGTTGCGTTCAGGGTTTCGCAAACCTGAAGCATTGATTTTTAAACAAGTTCGTATGAATGGAAAGTATGGACTGTTGGAAGTACGACCTCACGTGAGTTATAGAAGTTATTGGAATTACTCAAATTTTTTAGAAACAAGTTTTCTCCATGTTGATAATCATTGGGTTTGGATTAATGGGTTAGAAATACACACAGGGATAAACTTTACCACTGAGGGTGTGGTAGATGCATTTAAGATTTCAGGAATAACTGTAGACCCTGGTACTTACAATCACGAAGAAGCACAACTTGTATTCATTACAAATCCAAGCAAGATGTTTTATGTGAGCACCCGATCTATATTGGGTGGTTCGTTTGGTGGAACGCGATATTTAAACTCAGGTACTGTTGGTTTTCGGGTAGGTGATAAATTTAATTCTGAATACACGTTTGCGGTAAATGATTTAAGATTGCCCAATGGAAGTGATGTAGCAACGTTGCTTGGCGCAAGACTTAGTTATTCGTTTACACCACGATTAAATTTTCAGGCGTTTGCACAATACAATAGCAACATAGACCTATGGTCTTTCAATGTGCGGTTCAGTATTTTGGAACAAGCCAATACCGGTTTGTTTGTAGTGTATAATGATATTTACACAGAACGAATGCCTAACAACCGAAGCTTTACTATCAAGTACACCCACATGTTTGATTTGCTGGGAAGAAGAAAGTAGTAAGAAGAGTTTTATTCGCAAAAATCCGAATGTTCATATAACTCTATTGAGCCTTTAGAGATTAGACTCAGATTAGTTAGCTACCTCAATCTTCACCTTAGTACCCTTTAATTTTTCGTTTTTAATTTTAGCCAAAACATCCTTCACTAAAGGTCGTTTGATGGAAACATAAGAGGCAAAATCGAGTAACGTAATCAAGCCAATATCGTCTCCTTGAAGGCCACCTTTTTTTGTTAACAGGCCAACAATATCTCCTTTGCTGATTTTATTTTTCTTACCCGCACTAATGTATAGGCATACGAAGTTTGGTAGTGGAGGTAAATGCAACTTGTTAGTAACCGTAATTTCTTTTACTGATTTATCGATGTAATCGGGTAGCGTTTCATCATCAGCAAGTATCAAATATGCTTTTCCGTTTGCATGCATGCGAGCCGTGCGACCATTACGATGGATAAAAGATTCTTGTTGGGGTGGTAACTGATAATGCACAACGTGTTTTATTTCAGGAATGTCCAATCCACGTGAAGCAAGGTCGGTAGCAATTAATGTGTTGTGTGCTCCACCTCTGAACTTGATTAAATTCTTTTCACGATCGATTTGCTCCATGGCGCCATGCATGGTGCCGTGCTCCATTTTATGGTGTGCAAGCAATCCGCTAATGCGATCAACCGCTTCGCGATGATTGCAAAAAACGAGACAAACTTCCTGATTAAAACCAGCCACCAAGCGCATTAAGGTTTCTACTTTATAATCACTTTTAGTTTTTACCAGATTCAATTCTAACTTAGATTCTGTCTGATCTTTTAAGAAGCTAAGTGTCTCCGGTTTTTTGAAAGGCAAAAAGTCAGGCCACACATCAAGGCGAGTGGCTGAGGTTAAGAGATGGTTCTGCTTTCCACTAAGTGCTTTGAAGATGACAGTCAGTTCTCGATGGAACCCCATCTGCAACGATTTATCAAACTCGTCAAGTACAACAAGATTGATTGTGTTGGTGTCAAATGATTTTTTAGCAATGTGATCGGCCAACCTTCCCGGAGTTCCTATAACAACAGCTGGGGCTTCGCTAAAACTGTTTTGTTCCACACGCATGGAGTGCCCCCCATAACAGCATGTTACCTTGAAGGATGTCTTCATTGATTTGAATACCTGCTCAATTTGCAAGGATAACTCGCGCGATGGTGCAACAATCAAAGCCTGAACACCATTTACATTTTGGTTAAGTCTGTCTACCAAGGGCACAAGAAAGGCAAGGGTTTTACCCGAACCGGTAGGAGCCAGCAGCATCAAATTGTTAGTTGCCACTGCTTTTTCAATAACTGCGGTTTGCATCTCATTGAATTCGACAATGGATAGGTTCTTTAAATATTCTGCGTGGGTTGCCTTAGGATTATTTTGCATGGCGCAAAGGTAGCTTTATGCAAGTGTCTTTTGGATTTCTGAATCAATTTTTGGGCAATTCTTTTAAGTACGGTTAAGCATTCCTCCCTGTAAATTCTATCTTTGAAAAATGGGGTTATATTTTTCTAACCGGAGCCTCCTTCGGGTAGTCATAGTAGTAAGTTTTCTGTTAGTCATTCGAGTTGGGCAAAGTCAAATAATAGACTTGTCAAGACCGAACCCTTACAGAGCAGTCTTTGTAGAAACCGATGACTTTGATTCAACGTATTTAACAGATTTGCATACTGCGTTAAAGCAATCCTTGCCGGACACTATTAAGTTCGCTATTGGAAATGATCTTGCTTACTATTGGCACACGCGCAATCTTGATAAAGCACTCCAGTTAGCTGACTCTATCTATAGACTAACTGTTTCTTCTAATGACCAGATTTGGCAAGGTCGGTTGCAAACTACGTTGGGTGCGATTTTGCTTCGGCAAGATAGATTGGATACAGCGTTGATAGTTCTTGAATCTGCGAAAGCAAAATTACCCCATAAAGACTGGCCTCATTTGTTTACACAGATGGGCTACGTAATGGAACGTAATGGGTTATTGAGCAAAGCGGCTGATTATGCATTATTAGGATTGAAGGTAGGAGATTCGCTTAAAGACATACGAGCTCAAGCGATGGCTTACAGCGACTTGAGCAATATTTTTTGGAAGCAATCAAAATTTGATAAAGGGATTGAGTATGGATTGAAATCGGAAGAACTCTATGTGCAACGAGGGATAGACGATATGGATTTCAGTTTTACGCTGTATGTGATTGGAAATAGCTATGTGAAGAAAAAGAACTTCATCCGAGCATTAGGTTATTTCAATCAGGCACTTGTTATAAGCGAACGGTATCAATTTTATAATAACCTGGCAGATATTTATATCTCATTATGCGAACTGCATACTATTATTAAAGAATACTCGGAGGCCGAGGAAGCAGCAAGAAATGCAATTCGTTATTCTGCACTCTTAAAGAATAATTTTATGAGTATGCGGTCGTGGTTGGAGTTGGGGAAATTACAAAACCTAATGAACCAACCTGAGCTTGCTATTGCAAGTTTAGAAAAATGTTTAATCGTTGCCACGGAACGTTTTAGTGATAATTACTATCTGCACATTGCCTACAAAGAGTTGGGAAATGCTTATTCTCAAATAGGTGACTATAAAAAAGCGAACGCAGCATTTCTAAAATACGATCAGCTAAAGGACAGTGTATTTTCTGCCGAGGCGGATCAACGCATTGCTACGTTGCAAACTGAATTTGAAGTGGCGCAAAAAGAATCTACAATTGAAATCCAGCAGCAACTGATCGCTCAACAAAAGCGCGTACAACTTCTCTTTATAATAGGTGTTGTGTTGTTGATGTTGGTTGTTGTGATTTTATATCGCACCTATCGTAATAAAAATAAAATAAATGAGCAACTGAATATGTTGAACGAAAACCTTGCTCAAAAGAATGCACAACTCGATAAACGAAATGCTGAAAATGAATTGTTGTTGAAGGAGATCCATCATCGCGTAAAAAACAATTTGGAAATACTATCCGGCTTGCTTTCTCTGCAAGCTGCCCAGATTGATCATCCTTCCGCTCAAGCGGTTATGCTCTCGAGTCAGAACCGGGTGCTCTCTATGGGTATCATCCATCAAAAGCTATATCAAAAAGATAATCTCGCTGCTATCGAAATGAAGGATTACTTTCAGAACCTGAGTGAAAGTATTTTGGATTCATTTAATGAAACGAATCGGATCAAAGTTCACTGCAACATGGAGCCCATTGAGTTGGATGTAGACACGGCTGTTCCCATCGGACTTATTGCAAATGAATTATTGACTAATGCCTTGAAGTATGCCTTTGTTAAAAAGGAGGCTGGCGAGATTCAAATTAGTTTGACCAGAACGGGTATTACAAATGAATTATTATTTCAGGTGCGTGATAATGGAGTAGGCAAACCTAATGGAAGTGCGAAAGGTACGGGCTTTGGAACAGAACTTGTAAATTTACTGGTGCAACAATTAAATGGCAGGCTCAGTATGGAATCTCAAGAAGGAACATCGGTAAATATTTATTTTAATTATTCTAAAGGAGTTTGATGGATAAGGTTAAGATTTTAATTGTAGAGGATGAAATGATCATTGGGGCAAAGATCTCGATGCAACTTGTTAATCTTGGTTATAAAGTAACGGGTATATTATCGCGTGGAGAGGAAGTTTTGTCGCATGTGCTTGAGAATAAACCTGATATTGTGTTGTTGGATATTAATCTAAAAGGAACAATAGATGGTATAGAAACGGCTGCTCAACTTCAAAAAGTATTGACAGTTCCTGTTATTTACTTAACCGCAAATGCAGATGACGCTACCTTTAATCGAGCCAAGTCAACAAAGCCATATGCATTTATCTCAAAACCTTTTAAGCAGTTGGATCTTCAACGTGCCATAGAGCTTACCATTAGTCGCATGGGAGAAACAGGCGGCCATTTCGTTACAGAGAACCCTGAGGAACCCGCTTTTATTTTAGATGATCGCATCTTTGTTCGTCACAAAGAGAAGATGATTAAAATTATGCTGGCTGATATTCTCTATATCGAGGCCGATAGAAATTATAGCCATTTATTCGCCAGGGAGAAAGATTATGTGCTTGCTATCACCTTGAAAGCGATTGAAGAAAAACTTCCATCAAAACTTTTCTTACGCGTGCACAGATCGTTTGTTATTAATGTTACTCATGTTGAGGAAGTGATAGAAGGACAGGTGAAGATAGGGCAGCAAGCCATTCCGCTGGGAGCGGGAATGCGGGAAATACTGCTGAAGAGCATGAGGACTCTTTGAGTTCCTCATTTGACACCTATTCAATTTTATTTCTCTTGTAAAGTGTGATAATTTTTTATCCCCACCGGGAAAGTATTAATGTTGGTTCGTCCTGAAGGTACCTCTTTCTACCATATGAACTTGTAAATTTCTATAGTGATAGAAGCCAAGTCAGCCAAAAGCTAGACAGAGGGCACCAACTTAATAATATCAACATGATAACTATCTCAAAAGTCTGGCATCAACTCTGTTCAGGATGTTTCATTGCTGTTCTGATTACAATTGCAAGTTGTACTGATTCGGATAATCATGAGGAGACTAATGCAACAAAGGTTGAGGTACCTGAGTACTTTAGTCTTCGACCGGAAATCGAAAAAACCTATGGGTATTCCCATGCTGTAAAAATTGGAAATGAAATAAAAATATCGGGAGCGGTAAGTATGGACGATGCGGGCAACCCCATAGCTGCAGGAGATTTGCTACAGCAAATGAAAAATTGTTATGCTGATTTAGATTAAGTACTTAAGCATTATGGTTGCACATTTGAAGATGTGGTTGTTGAGAATGTGTTCACAACCAATATGCCTGAGTTTCTCAACCACGCTGGGTATCGCAATACAATTTATACTAAACAATTTCCCACGGGCTCCTGGTTGGGTGTAAAGGAATTGGCACTCCCTGAATTTATGATCGAGATAGAACTTGAGGTGCATAAAATGAATTGATTTCAAAACTCAACATCAAGTAACATGAAAAAAGGAATGATTAAAATAAGTGTTCTCTACGCCAATGAGGAGGGCAAAAATTTGATTTGAACTACTATTGCAATCAATGTGTAGCACTTGTTACTGGGCTATCAGGTAATCCATTAAAAGGTGCCAGTATTGATTCTGGATTAGCGGGTGGAGCTCCAGGTGAGTCTGCACCATTCAGAGCAATCGCTAATTTGTATTTTAATACAATGCCAGAATTTGAGCAATCTTTTGGCCCCAATGCAGATAAGATTATGAGTGACCTTTCCAATTTCACAACCATTCAACCTGTTGTTCAGATTAGTGAGGTGATGCTATAAGAGGGGTACAAATAGTACCATAAAGAAAAATGGTGGTTAAGTCATCTTCTTGGTTGACGAATTCTCTAAAAATCTAAGGAAGGAAAACTGGTTAATCTCCCGATAACTTAAATCACCCGTTCGTACTATTTTTTCCTCTTTTCGTCCGCTCAAAGGCTAGTAGTTCATTGTGAGTATGAACAATTATGATTAAACTTAGCTTTTAATAATTATCATAATTATAATCTAAACTATGCCTTCTATTCTGCCAGGTTACGAATACGATATTTTTATTAGTTACCGGCATAATGACAACAAATACGATGGGTGGGTAACTGAGTTTGTTGAAAAACTTAGTCAGGAGTTGAATGCAACAGTAAAAGATAAGCTCACTATTTTTTTTGATAAGAACCCTAAGGAAGGACTACAGGAGACACATCATGTAGATCAGTCAATCAATGAGAAGATCAAAGCACTCATTTTCATTCCAATTGTCTCTCAAACGTATTGCGACACAAGTTCATTCGCATGGAACAATGAATTCAAAATATTTAAAAACGAATCTGAAGGAGACAAACTCGGCAGAAATATAAAACTAGGGAATGGAAATTATGCTTCGCGTATTCTTCCTATTCGCATTCATGATATAGATGTTGATGATGTAAAGCTTTTGGAGAGTGAGTTATCAGGGGCACTCCGTTCAATAGATTTTATTTATCGTGATGCTGGGGTAAATCGTCCTCTGCGACCAGTGGATGATGATTTGGCTGGCTCGGGCGGTATTTTGTATCGTAACCAAATCAACAAACTAGCGAATGCTATCAAGGAGATTGTGCAGGGTATTAAATTGATTGAGCGGGGTGAAGTGAAAGCACAACCTGCGCATGATCTAACCGCACGGCAAATTGTTCCAACCACCTTCTCAACTTCACTTCCATCTTCTATCAAGGTTCAGGTGATTGACCGCCAACGCCCTACAATATACTTGGCGTGGACGTCTTCAGATTTAAAAGAGCAGCGGGAAGAAATGGCTATCATTCTTCAAAAGGCAGGATTTAATGTGTTGCCTTCTATTGATTGCCCGGCTGATGACGCAGATTTTAGAAAACGAGTAAGTGAAGAGGTAAGAAAGTGTACTTGCTCGCTTCATATTCTTGGAAATGAATTTGGGAGGCGATTTGAAATAGAAAGTGATATCTCCTTCCCACAATTTCAGCTGGATGAGGTGAAAAAGTTAGTGGAATCTCCAACTTCTGAATTTCAGTGTTTCATCTGGAATATCAATAGTGCATCAAAAACTGTTAATCCGGCTCAGCAAGATTTTATTCGAACCATTCGTAATAATATTACCCGCAATATGATGTTCAGTAACAGTCCTGGCGCTATGCAACTGGTGGATGACATTCGCGTAGTAATGATGAAGGATGAGGTTGAATTATTTGATTCCAAAGACACAGACATATTTTTCATTTTCAATCAACAGGATGAGAGTGATGCTAATATAATCACCGATTTGATTGGCGAGCATTATCCAATTGAAGTGTTAAATATTATGCCTGATGGTGAGGAGTCTTATCGTGAAAAGTCAGCTCAGCAAATACCAAGAAGCAAATTGGCTGTAGTTTATTTTAAATATGCTGCTGATTGGGCCATTCCATTTGTTAAACAAATCTGGAAAGAAATTGGTGGAGCATCGTCACCCACTCAAATTATGTTAGTTGGGGAAAACGATCCGGCAAGTAATGCGGCCCGGGTTTTTAAAGCTCCTAAAGTAGTATCGAGTATTGTTGCCAAAGAAGATGTGCCGGACGAGGTAAAAAAAGTTTATGTAAAGGTAGTACAACTTTAAGGGTGCATGATTGAAGAAACTACCATTTGTCCATACACTGGCCTTCGCCCCTTTACGGAAGACGAGTCACTTTATTTTAAAGGTAGAGATGAGCATATAGAGCAGGCAACCAGACAACTCGCAAAGAATAAATTTATCATGCTTACAGGCGCATCCGGAGATGGAAAATCTTCGCTCGTGTATGCCGGTATCATCCCCAATGCCAAAGCAGGTTTTTTGAAATCCAAATTCTCAAGTTGGTCAGTAGCCGACTTCAGACCTGAACGCAATCCGTTAAAAAACCTTAGCCATTCATTGGCAAGGCAATTGGGTATTAAGAATGAAGATACGGTGCGCACTGAATTAAGGCATGGATTTTCAGCACTGGTAGATATGTATAAAGCATCTTCCTTGTATCTGGATGCGGCTGAAGAAGATTTGAGCACACTTGATGATCAGCAAAAATCAAAACGAAAAAGAAGCGCAGCCAATCTCGTTATTATTGCAGATCAATTCGAGGAATTTTTTACAAATCCTGAAAACTTTCATAAAGGAGTTCCGTCACAAGAAGCCAGTCTCGTGGTTAATTTATTGTTGGAGACTGCTCGCATAGCATTAGAGGAAAGTCTGCCGATCTATGTCATCATCACCATGCGATCGGACTTTATTGGGCAGTGCGCCTCGTTCAGAGGGTTGCCTGAAGCCATTGGCTTTTCACAGTTTTTTGTACCTCGACTCAATCGGGCTCAATTGCAAGAAGTGATTGAAGATCCGGCCGTTCTTAGTGGAAATAAAATTTCGAGACGACTGACAGAGCGCCTAATTCACGACATGATAGAGGGTACTGATCAGTTACCCATCCTACAGCATGCCTTAAATCAGATTTGGAAAATGGCTGATGAAGGCCGTGCTGAAATGGATTTGCTACACTATGCAATGGTAGGCGGCATGGATGGCAAGGAGTTGCCGGGAGACGATGCAAAAAGGTTTTCAGAATGGTTTAGCAAACTTTCTTTTAAGATTCAATCCTGCTATCATCAACCGGATTTACAAAATGTATTAAATACACATGCCAATAAATTATATTTTTCTGCTGAGTCCCTTAAGATGGAGGGTCAATCGATCCGCGAAAGCGATATCTTGCAAATAATTGAAACTAGCTTTAAGTGTTTAACCAAAATAGATAATAGCCGTGCCGTTCGAAATCGAATGACGCTGGCAGAAATTACAGCTATCATTAATAAGCCGCAACTGGATTACAAAAAGATAGGCTTTGTATTAAGTGCCTTCCGCGAGCCGGGTAATACTTTGCTTCGCCCTTTTACAGAAGAAGTGCAGGAGCTAACTGTAAACTCGGTGCTAGATATTACTCATGAAAGTTTGATTCGTAATTGGGCAAACCTGGCTGGGTGGGCAAAGGAGGAGTTTGCAAGTTATTCTACGTATCTCGACTTCAGTCAGCAGTTAAACCGCTGGGTTGAAAGTGATAAATCAAATTCATTTTTACTGTACATCGGCCCACTCACATACTTTGAAAACTGGTTTCAAAAAAATAAGCCGAATGCAGAATGGATTGCGCGCTATCTCGGTGAAGAGCTGGATCATAATCAGAGAAAAGCCAAAGCCTCTATTATTCTTCATAATGCAGAAGACTTTTTACAGCGTAGTGCCCGCAAGCATGCAGTAACCCGCACCGTAATGAAGTACGGCCCACGTAAAATTGCAGCGGTGCTTGCAGTGTTGGCTTTTATTACACTCAGTTCCTTTGGCATTAAGACTTATCTTGACAGACGTAATACAGCTGTTTTGGCAAGTATTAAAGCAGAGTCTATTCAATTGTTTAATAATAGTAAAATTGCCTATAGTGAACGGGCAGCTTTAGTGAATGAGCAACTCAAATTAAACATTACTACAATCCCGGAAGTAATTGCTGAAATAAATGATCCATTGCAGCAAATTGAACTCTCAAACGGCATTACGGTTGCATTGATCTTTGAAGGCCGCACAGAACCGGCCAAGGAAATTAGCCAAGGTGTAGCCATTACAGATAGTTTATTGTCTGCATTTAATCTGGATTATGCAAATGCAAAGAAGGTATCTAAATATTTGAAATATGTAAATGAATGGCGTTCTACTTTGGGCCTTGCCTACTTTTATGATCCAACAGAACGATTCATGGAGTTGCAGAAAAAAAATGCAAAGCGCTCAGCCGATGTTGTTTTAAATGTTCTCAATGCGCCACCTGCTAAGTTTGATGATGTACTTAATTTTACATTAGCGTTAGAAACAGCAATCAATTTCCAGGCATTCTCAAAGGAAGAATTAAGTCTGGTTATTAAAACACTGTCACCCTTTGAAAGCACATCAAAGAGCGAGTGGGTGGTGAGTCATTTTAAACAAGATCAATTGCTCTTGCGAGGCTACCAAGGGTATGGGTTTAATTTTAATGGTCTTTATCAAAGCCTGGCCAGCCTGTATGCGGCCAATGGTCAAGCCGATAAAGCGTTACAAGCTATTGATACTCTGCTAAAATATAGCGAACCTTATTACCAACGCGATTATACGAACTCAATGGATAATGCAACTAATATTGCCTCTGTTTTTTATCGGTCGCAGCAGGTTAATCAATTAAATACATTTGTAAAAGGTTATTGTATAAAGAAGAAAATTACAGAACTTGAGTTTTATCAACGCCTTTTAGGCAGGGCTCAGCCCTACCAGCTAACCCGTAATATGTTCCATCAGAATTTCTGGAACGAATCCAGTAATATCAATCTTCAATATGGTGAAGAAAGGGAAATGCATTTTTTCTTTAAAAAATTCCGCGAAGTAGCCTCCGCATTGCTTGACGAAGATGCAATGAATTTTCAGTTGGCAATTAGTTATAAGCATGAAGGTATAACGATGGCACACCATGCCGAGGTGGCGGGTGGAAAATATGATCAGGATAAAGTTTTTGAATTGTATACAAAAAGCCTGGTGTATTATAACAAAGTAAGTGAAGGCTACTTGAATGTAAGTATTGATCAAGTCGGTAATGCTAATGCAGATCAAATTTCTGCTCCCCGCAAAAACCTATTCCTTTTTCCAGATGAAATTTTTCAGTTCATAAATCTTGGTCCACGTGATTTTCATTGGAATTACATGTCGGCTAGTTTTATTGAATTCCTCATTGATCGAAACTTATTTGAATCCTTCTATAGTTCGGTGCCTAATCTTAAACTTATTGAAAGATGGTTGAGAGAATATCATACGCATGTTGGACCCGGAGATATTTTTATGCGCAAGCATGCTGAACCTGAAACATTGGTTAAACTGGAGAGGGCTTTGGATAAGATGGGGGCTGTAGATAAAATTGATTTAAATCTGCTCTATTTATACTTAGGATCAATTGCTTTTGAGAAAAATAATCAGGAGGAAGCCCTGCAGTTTTATTCAAAGTTAAAAGTTGAGAATTTTGGAGCTCAACTCGGAAACAAAATCTTGGCGGGTTATTTGAATTCCGGTTCATTCAAGTTGATGGCCAAAGCCTTTACCTGTTTTGTAGAAAATGATAAGTTGAAGGAAGCTGCTGATATTTTATATTTTTTTAAAAACCCGGTTAATCGTTCTTCCATCTATGCTTATGCCGCACTTGATTTTACTAAAAAGAAACTTGAACAAAGTCGAGTAAACGTGATGGCAGACTCTGCAGTAGCTGAAATGAATCGCATCGAAAATCGCAATGATAACCAACCCAATCGTTTTCGTATTGCAATCAGTTTAGTCACACAAAGTCCCGATAACAAATCCGTTGAAGCCGCCAATGCAGTGATCAAGAATCAACCACAAAAATTTATTGTTCTTCAGCGCATGGCGAGAGGATTGGCCTATTCGGATAAACTATTTGCTGCTACGCAATTAATACCTAAAAATATTTCAGATGGCGATCGGCAAGAATTTTTAAGAAATATTTTGTTGGGATATAGTCAGCAATCATCTGGTTTACCGGAATGGCAAGAGTACAATGATACATATGCCTGGTTTGATAAAACTGATTTTATACCGTATGTAGATGAGATAAATTAAACTATAAGGCTTTATAAAAAATCTTGTGGGTTTAATTTAATAATTAAAACAGATTAATGAATACAGAGCTAAACTCTATTTGCCCTTATACTGGTCTCCGTTCCTTTACGGAAGAGGAGTCGCTCTACTTCAAAGGTCGGGATGAGCAAATCGATCAGGTTGCACAACTCTTAGAGAAAAATAAATTTTTAATGCTAACAGGGGCATCAGGCGAAGGGAAGTCTTCGTTGATCTACGCAGGTCTGATACCCAATGCCCGGGCTGGTTTCTTTAAAGCAAAATATACTAATTGGGTGGTAACGGATTTTCGCCCAGAGCGTACGCCAGTAAAAAACATGGCAGCAGCTGTTGCTACTACGTTCAATTCTCAGCCGGCTACAGTCGAGACCGAATTGCGAAGAGGATTTTCCTCTTTGATAGATTTCTATACTAACTCAGATTTCTACATTGATGATAAGGATGCAAGCTGGCAAGAGTTAACTGAAGTTGAGAAAAAGAATAAATCCCGCAGCGCTGCAAACTTGTTGATCATTGTAGATCAGTTTGAAGAATTTTTTACTAACCCTGAGAATTATTCAAACGAGGCGCCATCGCAAGATTCTCAAATCATTGTGAACCTTGCATTAGAGACGGCTCGGATTGCGTTGCAAAGAAATTTACCGGTATATGTAGTTTGCACCATGCGATCCGATTATATCGGACAGTGTTCAGCGTTCCGTGGATTACCGGAATATATTGGCTTCTCACAATTTTTTGTTCCCCGACTGAAGCGCAAAGAAATTAAGCAAGTAATAGAGGAGCCGGCTGTGCTTAGTGGCAATAGAATTACACGCAGGCTGGTTGAGCGGTTAGTGTATGATATGGCGGATGGAATTGATCAACTGCCCATATTACAACATGCATTGCGGCAAATATGGTTAGCAGCAAATGATGGGCAAGAGGAGATGGATTTAATTCATTATGCGATGGTAGGGGGTATGTCAGTTGATGACTTGCCAGAATCTGATCGCGGTAGATATATTTCCTGGTTTGATCAAGTACCTGAAGCCCATCAAAAGTTCTATGAAGAACCTGGACTTAAAAAGGTCATTGAAATTCACGCCAGTCGTTTGTACGAAAGTGGCTGGGTATATTATAAAAGCAATACAGATCAGCCCATCACACAAAAGGAAGCTAAGCGAATCATAGCGTTAACATTTGCTTGTCTTACCAAGATTGATGATAGTCGTGCCGTGCGCAATCGAATGACTTTGCGGGAGATTACTCAAATAGTAAACGACCCACATCTCACTACTGATGTAGTAGGCGGTGTTCTTAATTTATTCCGCGAAAGTAATAATAGCTTTATCCGGCCGTATAAAATTGATGATACAACCATAGGTTCATTGCAACCCGATACGGTTCTTGATATAACGCATGAAGCTTTAATTCGTAATTGGGGATTGTTGAATAAATGGGCAAATCAGGAGTTTGAGTATTATACTACTTTTCTTGATTTTAAAAAACAATTACAACGATGGAAAGATAGTAATAAAGATTCAGGCTTTTTGCTTCCACTAGGGCCGCTTACTTATTTTGAAAATTGGTATAATCGATGCAAACCTAATACGTATTGGATTGATAGGTATTCTGATGTTAAAAACAACACTTCCGAGTCTCTGCAAAGATCAGAAGCATTGCTGGCAGATACACAGGAGTTTATTAAGAGCAGTGCAAGTAAAGTAATGCTCACGAGGGCGTTTATGAAGTATGGAGCTCGAAGGATTGCCAGCCTATTTGCAATTGCGGTCATCGTATGCCTAACGGGATTTTATTGGTTTGATGCCCAACGCAAAACGAATTCTTATGTTGAAGCTCAAGTGGTTGAAAAAGCGCATCGGTTGCTGCAATCCAATGAAGTGAGTGATATTAGTAAAGCCACTTATTTGTTGATGGAAGAAAGATTGAATAATGGAACGCTCATAGAGTACCTCAATGGATTGAATAGTCAAAAACAACAACTTGAACTCAGTATTGCTGCCTATCGTTTAATTTTATATTTCGACAAGTATAGTAAGCTTCCTTTAAAAAAGGAGTTGATGGACTGGATTGTGATTAAATTAAATGACTCTAAGAGTCTTGATAAAGAACGAGCCGCCTTTTTGCTTGAGCAACAAAATCAATTTTTATTGCTTCTGGCCTACGATGAATACTACAATCCTTCGCCAAAAATCCAGGATGAGATATTGCCTTCTATTGCGAAAATTCAATTTGAATTAGTAACTCACTTTTTTTCAGCGCCAACTCCGTATAAACAAAATGTTCCTACTGAGTTGAACTTAGCCATGCAACTATGGCTCACGTTTGGAAACGTTTCTGCTGAAAACATAAATACCTTATTAGAGAAAGTATCCCCCTTATTGGAAGGCGAGGCCAAAAGAGTATTTGATCACTACTATGTAAAAGGAAATTATGAGAGCAACGGCCGTATCCCCAGCGACTTCAATGGGGGTTATCATATGTTTGCATCGCTGTATGCAGCAGCGGGTGAGGGAGATAAGATTTTAAAATGTTTTGAAAATCTTCCCGAATCATACTTTAGAAGTAGTTTGTTTAATAACTACAATAATGTATTGGGATATTTGTTTCAATACAAACACGAGGATCAAACTCCAACGCTTTTGAAGTGGCTTGAAGAACATTATGCTACAGATGATCCACTTACGGTGTATCGCAATACGGTTATCCGTTCGGGCTATATTCCCGGTTTGTTCGGAATTAATCTTGTCAAGAATTATGCGCGGTCTAACTCCGGGTATTTTCATGTCAATCTTGGTCTTGCGAAACGTGATCAGTTTTTTGCGATAGCTAACGAGTATAAAAAATTGGCGGATAAAGAAACAGAACCTAATGAGCGAAACTATTTGTTGGCCATGCATTACAAGCGTGTGGCTATACTTTATAGTAAATATCTATTCGATCGAGGGCTTCCTGTAGATCAAAAGCAAATGGATGAGTGGCTGGATAAAGCCTGGTTTCATTTCAAGCAAATAAGTGAACAACACCTTGCAGGAAAAGTATCCATTACATACCGTTATTTATCGGATGGGATCAGAACACTTCAGTCATCGCGAAAATTAATTTTTCTGTATCCCGATTACCGGGATGGTTTTTTCGCTGAACGCTATAATACAAATGTGTTTATGGATTATGCAATGCGAAATGGATTATTACCTGTTTATTATAATGCCCCCGAAACCATAGAAGTGATTCATGAATGGATTTCAACAGCGCACGAACCTTTTTTTTATAGATATAATGGCGAGGCAACTGGCTATTTTAGAAATGACTTTGTGTTATCAGACAAGATGCTCGTTGATATATTAGATTTCGTAAAATCATCGCCTGTAGGTTCAAGTTTTGATACTAATTTGCCAATATTGATTTTAGCTAATCGAAATTTTAAAAGAGGTAGATATGATTCAGCATTCTTGTATGTAAGTAAATTAGAGAAGGAAAAACTTATTAGCTCTGGAAATAAATATGAGTATGTTAGCCAGACCTACTTTGCCAATGCAATGATAGATTTGTCTGCACATTTAGCGGTAGCGACTAAAACTAAAGAGGCTGTTGAAATAATTAGTGTATTTGAACCCTACCAACGGGCTTTTGCATACGCGGCAGCTGCCGATGCACTCTATAAGACATATCAACCAGCCGCTTTTATCTTTTTGGATTCTGCGTATAGCATGATCAGTAAAGTGGATTTCAATCTGATTAATAATGGTGTTTTTGATGAGCAAGATGCAAGACGCTATATGATTTATGTGCTCGGTAAAGTGGGTGGTGAAAAGCCAAATAGGATTGCCAACGATTACACCAAAGAACTTATTGAGCAGTCTAAAGTGCGGGGCACTATAGGTTCGATTTTAGGTATCGCAACTGATGGAAATTATTTCACCGCAATCAGTTCGATGCCTTTAACACTTACTGAAGACCAGGAGTTAATTTGTTATTATTCAATTTTGAGTCAGATTGCCCGCAGTAAAAAGACAGCTATGTATTGGGATGGTATGGATGAATCTTTATTGTGGGAATTCAACTACTTCTTAGGAAACTAATATGAAAAGGAATATAGTACTCTATTATTTTTTAATACTGCTTCTGGTTATGGGAGCCTTTGCGGCTATGGCATTAAATAGCTACGGTGCAATACTAATTAGTTATGTGGCGGCTGCATTTACTTTGGTGTTTTTGTATGAATTGATTTTTGTATTACCACAAGAATCTGAAATGGCAATGAACTATAAAATTAGCCTGTCCATAGAGCTTCTTGCGCTAGTCGGACTTTGCACATTGTATTTTCTGAAAGGAATTTCCATAGAGATTCCACAGAGTTTGGCAGCCAGATTAATCTTGGTCATAACTCTGTTTGGAGTGAATTCTTACCATTTTGTGCGTGCCTTCGTATACACAAATCATACACCCTGGAAAGTAAAGGGTAGCATTGCAATGTACTTTGTTGCTTTGTTATTATTTATTGTTAGCACCTACTTACCATCTCAGATTTCTTGGATCACCATTACAACCGGCTTCATGTGTTTAGTCGCCTTTTTGCTTTTTGGGTGGTGGAAGGGTCGGGTTATTTTGAATGGTGAAGAAACCAGTGCCTGGAAAAAAGTGATTCAGTTTCGTAATAAATCAGGAATACAATTGGTGTTTTTTACGTTAACTGTTTCTTATTTTATATTGAACTCCATTCAAATACTTCCACCCTTATATGTCGGTTCCTTGCCAAATGGTTACACCAAAGTAGTGCAGCAATGGGAGCATGATAATACCCAAACCAATCCCGATGAATTTGAGCGAGCCTACGAAAAATTTTTAGAAGGTAAGTGAACAGAAACTAGAATTTGTGGGATATTGTAATGATAATAATTAAATTTCAAATTGTAACTTGGTAGTTATTCACACTATTTTCAATTATGCCTGAGTCGATTGCAGCCATAGAGTACCTCATCAATCACGGGCGCTTTTTGGAAGCCCGATCCAAAGCTCATTTAATTTCAAATTCTGATGACATCCGCGCAAAGCAACTGTATGCGCTTTCTCTTTCTAAATCCGGGGCACCGGAAGCTGCTCGCGAATTTCTGGAGCCTATATATAAACAAAATCCAGAGGACATTGAGACATCAGGAATCTTAGGAAGTATCTACAAGGAATTATTTAAAAAAAATCAGCAGACAACTTTTGCCCTGCTTTCGCGCGATACTTATCTAAAGAATTTTACTAGTACAAAGAATTACTACACAGGTATTAATGCAGCCTCTATGTCGGCCATGGTAATGCAGAGTGTTAAAGGGAAGGAATTGGCGCGTGAAGTTATTGCATTACTAAAACCTGATACGAAAGATTTTTGGGAATTGGCTACGCTGGGTGAGGCCTATCTATTGTTAAAGGATAAGGAGAAGTCGATTGAGTATTACCTCAGTGCTCGAAATATGGCTGGCACAGATTGGGGAAAAGTAACGAGTGTGCATAATCAGCTGTGGTTGCTCAATCATTACTTACCCGTATCTAAAGATGTGTTCCGTATTTTTGCTCCACCTGAAGTGATTGCCTTTGCCGGTCACATGATAGATGCCCCCAATCGGGCAACGCCAAGATTTCCAGCACTGATTGAGCAAAGAGTTAAAGATGCTATTAAAGGAGCCATCCGAACGTTGCATGCCAGCATTGGATATTGCTCGCTTGCCTGTGGTGCAGATATTCTTTTTGCAGAGGCTATGGTGGAAGAAGGATGTGAAGTGGTGTTGCTCATTCCATTCGAAAAAACTGATTTTGTAAACACGAGTATTCGATTTGCTGGGGAAGTATGGATAAAACGATACGAAGAGTTGATAAATAAATTTCCGGTTACATTGGTTGCCAAGGATTCGTATGGTGGTAATGATGATTTGTTCTCCTTATTAGGCAAAGCTGTTTTTGGCTCTGCAGTTTTACGAAGTCAAATGTATCATCAGGAACCCTTTCTGTTAACTGTGCTTTCTGAATTTGATTTGAAACAAAAGGAAGGTGGTACTCGCGATACCGTTAAGGCCTGGCCATACCCGCAACGTCATACGAATATAAATCCGAATGTGATGTTCACCCCGGCAGAAGTTGGACCTGCTTCAAGTGAAGTATACAAACCTACATTTGAAAGGATTGCTGATAGACCCGTGTTATACATGGCATGTATAGACTTGGCCGGAGTTCTGGTGATGGAAAGGGAACGAATTGAAAAGCTACTGGACACTATTGCTGAGGATCAACAATTCTCGTTTAAAATATCTGAGATTACGGAGACCACAATTATATTAGGGCTGGATACAGAGATTGCATTAATGGATGTTGTTCGGTCAATCTGGGTTAGTACAGCCCCCTTTAAACCTGAGAAACCGATCCGGATAGGATTGCATGTAGCTCCTGTGTATATCAAAGCAATGGGCGATGACGCAAATTTAAAAAGCCTAAAGGCGATCAGTCAATTTGCGTCAATGGGGAGTATCTGTGCGACTATGGGATTCGCTTCGGTTCTTGCCTTGCATCCCAAAAAATTTCAACTCGATTATATTGGTGTAATTCAGTTGCCCGATCAAAATGAAAACAGCAGCTTACATCGTGTTAAGTTTTTGCCTTAGACAGAACCAATCCGTTGCCTTAGCCTTAACAAGTTAGTATATTTGAAACTATGCCATCAGTAATTCCAGGATATGAATATGACATCTTTGTTTCATATCGACATAAAGATAATAGGAGTGTACTGGGGTCGCCTTCGGCTCAAGGGTATCAGGTAAGCAACGGTTGGGTAACCGACTTTATTGAGGAACTCCAAAGAGAACTGGAAAGTACCCTGAAGGATGATTTATCGATCTATTTTGATTCAAATCCTATTGATGGATTGTTAGAATCCCATAATGTGGATAAAAGCCTGGAAGGTAAATTAAAGGCAGTAATCTTCATTCCTATACTTTCTCAAATTTATTGTGATCCGAAATGTTTTGCCTGGCAAAATGAATTTTGTGCTTTTAATAAAATGGCTTTGCAGGATTCATTGGGTCGCGATATCAAATTAAGAGATGGGAATGTGGCGAGCCGAGTTTTACCGGTAGCCATTCATACCTTGGATGCAGAGGATCGTAAGCAGTTTGAAACCGAATTGAATTCTAAGTTACGGTCTATTGATTTTATTTTCCGTTCACCGGGAGTCAATCGTCCTCTTCGTCCGGATGACAACCGACAAGATAATACCAATGGTTTGTTTTATCGGGATCAGGTGAACAAGGTTGCTAATGCAATAAAGGAAATCATCCATGGTATCAAGTATCCCGGTCGGATTGCAGATTCATACACTGAACAACTCAGTAACGAAATTGCGGAAGTTGCTAGGGAAGAACAAAAAAGCAAGTCAGAACAAAATCTGATTGATAAGTCATTGGCGGTGCTTCCTTTTGTGAGCTTGTCACAGGATGCTTCACAGGAATATTTTGCCGATGGAATTACTGAAAACATTCTCATTCAACTTTCTGGAAACTCTCAGCTTCGGGTGATCTCGCGTACCTCGGTGATGCGATATAAGAAAACAACAAAATCGGCTCCTGAAATAGCGACTGAGCTTGGCGTAAAATTTATACTGGAAGGCAGTGCTCAGACACATGGAAATAAAGTTCGAATCAATGTTCAGCTGATCGATGCCATTAAGGATCACCCAGTTTGGTCTAAAGTGTTTGTGGAAAGTCTGGATGATATTTTTGAGATTCAGAATAGTGTAGCCGAGATTGTATCGAAGGAACTGCATACTTCTATTAATGGCAACCCCGTTGCTAAACCCAAAGAGGTTCCTACCAAAAATCGAGAAGCGTACGACCTCTTTTTAAAAGGACGACATGCCTTCAACCAATGGAGTGTGGATGGCTATCGAACAGCTTCCAATTATTTTAAACAAGCCGTAGCTAAGGATCCAGACTTTAAGCAAGCGTACTCATATCTGGCAAGTTCATATTCGGCTCGCATGTCATGGAATGGAGATCTCTCTCCTCAGGAAGCGAAAGATCAGATAGAAATTTATTTAGATGAAGCATGGAAACGTGGTCCTACAGACAATGATTATTTAACAAAGGCATTTGTTGAATTCTTTATCGTTAAGGATTTTAAATCTGCTGAAGAGTTACTGTTGAAGGCTATTGAGTTAGTTCCTAACAACGCCATGGTGCTATATACTTATAGTTATCTTCTCAATGCAATGGGCCGGCATGAAGAAGCCATGAGTTTGGTTGAACGGGCGAAAGCAATAGATCCACTTACCGTTGCTTATTTTAACTACCGCTTCTTAGGACTTTACTTGTTGGGTCGGTATGATGAAGCTCTTGATACCTTGAAAGAATCGCTTCAGTTGTATCCAACCGTGCTGCGCTTTTATGATTTTTTGGGCCGACTTTATCTCACACTTAATCGGTATGAAGAGGCAGTTGATGCGTTATCGAAAGGATTGCGAACCTCTAAGATTCGACCACCTTCTATGATTGCCTATCTTACAGGAGCCTATGCAGGCATGAACAAAGAATCAAAAGCTAATGAATTATTAGATGAACTTTTGAAAAGGAGTGAAGCGGGTGAGAAGGGAGTTAATATCTATCTGACACATGCATTCAGTCAACTTGGAGATTTGAACAAAGCCGCTCAATGGCTTGATAAAGCACGCGAAACAAATGACATTGATTTAATCTGGTGGGACGTTGATCCCTTACTCAAAAACTTGAGGGATTCAACGAATAAGAATGTTGCGTCCGGTAATGCTGATTTTGCTACCGCTGAAAAACATATTGTCGAAATGTTGGAGAGCAAAATGCCGCACCATCACTATCATAATATTGATCATGTTTACGATGTGCTTACAGCTGCAGAGGTGATTGGTGATCAGGAGCAACTTACAGCCGAGGAACGTTCCTTGTTGCGCATTGCTGCACTGCTTCACGATTCAGGATTTATACATTCGCCCAAAAACCACGAAGAAAGCGGTGCGGAATTAGCGCGTGAGATATTGCCAACGTATGGTTTAAGTGCTGAACAGATTGATTCTATTTGTGGAATGATTATGGCGACTCGCATACCACAATCACCAACTACTAAACTCGAAAAAATCTTGTGTGATGCTGATCTTGATTATTTAGGTCGTGATGATTTTTACGAAATAGGAGGTCGGCTTTTGTTAGAATTAAAAGAGGCCGGAGTTGTGGAAACAGAACGGGAGTGGAATTTGGTACAGAAAACATTTCTTGAATCACACCGCTACCATACACCCTTTAGCAAGAGAAATCGCGAGGGAATGAAACATAATCACCTTCAGGAAATTAGCGCGAAGTTTAAGCGTTAACGGTTGTCGGTTTTAGTTCGGAATCTTTAACCGTACTTTCAACAAAGTACATATCGATCTCCCCAATATTTTTTGCTGAAATCTTACCGCGATGTAAGCATTGATAATGATCACTGATCTGACGATGTGTTGCAGCTGAGATATTTACTTTACCCGGTTCTCCATTTGATTCCATTCTGCTTGCAATGTTCACCGTATCACCCCAGATGTCGTAAGCATATTTCTTTTTCCCCACCACTCCGGCAACAACAGGTCCGGTATGAATTCCAATTCTCAATTCCCAACCGGCAATTCCAGTGAGGCTATTTTCAAGTTGTCTTTTCTGCATGTACGTCTGCATGGCAAGTGCAGCCTTCACTGCATCCAATGCGTGAGTTTCATTTGCTGAAGGGATGCCACCTGCGCACATGTAGGCATCGCCAATGGTTTTAATTTTCTCCAGGTTATGCTTTACAATAATTTCATCAAACGCCATAAAGTATTCATTCAATTCGGCTACAAGCTGAATAGGAGTGAGCTTTCCTGCAATAGTAGAGAATCCCTTAAAGTCTGTGAATAATACGGTTACATCATCATAGAAACGTGTTTTGGCATGGCCATTTGTTTCAAGTTCACGAGCAGTTTCTTCGGGCAAAATATTGAGGAGTAAATCTTGCGATCGATCGCGCTCGTCTTTAATAATTTTATTGGTTTTGCGAACGTATTTATAGCGGTTATAGAATCCTAGAATTACCAGGATTAAAAGAACCCCGGTGATGCCAGCCGCATAGTTAACAATCTTCTGGCGTTGAATGATAGCTTCCTTCAACGCTTGATCAGCGGTTAGTTTGTCTATTTCATTTTCTTTTTTACTAAGATCAAAATTAAACATAAGCTGCTGCTTTTGTTTATCATTGTCGGCATTGTATAGCGTATCCTTCATGCTACTATACAATGTGTCATATGCATATGCTTTCTTAAATTCTCCAATTTTTGCATAAGACCGCGATAAGCCTTCGTACGCTTGCTTTAGTTCCAGTTTTGCATTGATTTGTCTTGCAATTGTTTCTCCTCTAATAAATAGCGCAATTGCCGCACGATAATTACCAAGCGTATTTTGAAAGGATGCCAGCTTTAATAGACTTTGTGATATTTCAAGTTTTCCATCCAGGTTTTCTGCAATTTCAAGCGCTTTCTTACTGTACATAACAGCTTGTTCAAAATCGCCTTGCTCAGCAAAAATTTCTCCAATCAGATTAAGTGGAAAACAGGCATCAATGGTGCCTCTATAAACTTCTAACGATTCATCGAAATAGTAGAAGGCAGAATCATAAAGTTTCTTTTTCTTATAGATCTCGCCAATGTTCATAAGAGCAATACCAACTCCATCTTCATATTTTATAGCTTGAAAAATAGGAAGTGCCTTTAGGTAATATTGTAATGCTTTGTCTTCAGTCTCAGGTTTGTTACTGTATACAGTGCCAATACCATTGAGTGCAGTTCCGATTCGCAGAGAGTCATTGAGTTCTTCTGAAATCTTCAATGAACGAAGAAAGAAATCGATTGCTTTTGTTCCTTCACCCGCATTAAAGTATGTGGAACCTAGGGTGCTTAAGATATTGGCTACACCGACTTTGTAACCAAGTGAATCAAATAGTTTTAATGAATTTTGAAATTGCAAAGCAGCATTTCGATTGTCCGACAAATAATAATAGCCATTGCCAACTGCCTTGTATGCATAGGCTTCGCCTTTATAATGTAATTTATTTGCAAGCTGTTGTGCTTCAATTCCATAGCGTACCGATTCATTCGGATCTACGCCAAGATATTGGTTACTTAATAGAATTAAATTATTAACCTTCAGGGAATCCTCCGGTTGGGTTGCGATTAACTCTTTGAGTCTGTCTATTTCATAGTTCTGAGCCAGCCCGGTTAAGGCAGAATATAGGATCAATATAAATAGGATGGCAGACCGGATCATTAGCTATAAACAGATTTGCCATCAAGTTACAATGATTTTTAGTGTTTTGTAAGTTGCTGATATTTAAAAAAACTGGTTCAAAAGTCTTTTTTGATCTCACGAGAAGATCATCTTAACTTTTGAACCAGCATTTGAAATCATCAACCGATTGAAATCATTCCTTATAGATTTTAAGAACCTGAGTCCCTTTAGGGAAATTTATTTTGATCAGGTATAAACCATTTGTCAGGTCTGTAAGATCAACTTGTAACAAGCTGATTTCTTTTTGCCAGGTTGCCTTTACGGGATATGTTTTGCCAATCCGATCGACAATCATTATATCAGTGAGAGCAGGTTGATCAACCATTTCGCTGATAGAGATATTCACATAATCTGTTGTTGGATTAGGATAGACAACAACTTTTTCCCCGCTCTGTTCGGCCAGATTATCAAACTGTTTAGGTTTAATTTCTGATGATATTACCCGTGCAAAGTTCTCATCGCTATTGCATCGTGGAGAGGTAGAAGTTGCCATTGCTGATTGAGTTGTACCCCAAACAAGGAAGTAACTCGTTACCGACCATGTTAATGGATTGCCATCAAATAATATTTCGAACTGACCACTTCCTTGTTGAAATAGTTGAGGTGTCTGGCCTGCATATGATCCGCTACTTTCTAGTTTATTATCATCCCCGCGCTGAATATAGACATCACCCCAGTTGTCATTTGTATACTCGAAGTGAGCCTTGTATTTAAATCCGGAGGGATCTTTATAAAGCTCTTCAACACAAGCAAGAACAGGGGTAATTGGGTGAATGGTTAGACGGTTTGGATTGACATATAATCCGCCATTTACGTATTCAATATCATAGTTTTGCTCGTTACGAATTCTAAGATCTTTCGGAACGATGGTATAGATTCCTCCAAGATTGAAACTTCCTGTTACGTTGTATTTTGGTTCTGATGTAACTAAAGATGCTCTCGTGTCACCATTTACAAATCCCGTGATGGTAGAAGATAGTGGTGGAATGTTAAAGAACTCAACGATTTTGTCATCGGCAGTTACAATAAGCAAGGCTTGGGTTATTTCGAAATTTCCGTTGTATAACTCAAAGTTATAATTATTGTCAACTCCACCACTTAGCACTATCGGGTATTGACCAACAAAACTGGATTGACTTACCGTTGATGCAGAAGGTGGTGTATCAAGAACCGATGCACCATCACCGTTCTTAAATCCAGCATAGGATATTGTTAACTCTGGATTATTATCTCCATATACTTTGGTCTGATTATCCGCTGTAGCTGTTAGCATAGCCTTTTCAATTGTAATTGAGACAGTACCATTCTTATCCGAATAATTTGTTCCGCCATTAAACGCCCAGTTGGCCATGCCACCAGGAGCATCAGTAAAGGTTGATCCTAAATTTAACCCTTCACTTAAGTCAACATTATTAATGCCTGTTGCAGCACCAGTTGCACTATGTGGCAGGGCATCGTACGTTCCTGTATAACCATTAACGGTTATAGTTGCTTCGGCTTTGTTTATCACGATCGGAACTGAACCGTTCGCATCATTATAATTTGTTCCACCGGCAAAAGTCCAATTTGTTGTACCACCGGGAGCATCAGTGAAGGTTGATCCTAAATTCAAGCCTTCGGTTAAGTCAATATCATTAATACCCTTTGCAGTGCCAGTTGCACTATGTGGTAGTGCATCGTACGTTCCTATATAACCATTAACGGTTATAGTTGCTTCGGCTTTGTTTATCACGATCAGAACTGAACCGTTCGCATCATTATAATTTGTTCCACCGGCAAAAGTCCAATTTGCTGTTCCACCAGGAGCATCAGTAAAGGTTGATCCAAAATTCAAGCCTTCGGTTAAGTCAATATCATTAATACCCTTTGCAGTGCCAGTTGCTCCGTGTTGCAGTGCATCGTAGGTTCCAATGTAACCAAACAAATTTACTGTTGCATCTGCTTTGTTAATGGTAATCAGGGCCGAACTCAAAGCCGAATTAAAGTTATCATTTCCAGCAAAGTTTGCCGTTACCTGATAGGTGCCAGCATTTACAGGTGCTAAGTCTGTTGGACCATACTCATTTGCTTCAGTGCCTGTGTAATTAAATGTAACAGAAGGTGATAATAAATTCTCAAGATCACCAAGACCATACACAAAACCAGTCGCAATCTTATTTGTACCATCATATATAAAGTCACCACCTGTTACAATCACCGTTGCATCGGCTTTATTTACAATGAGTTCACCGAGTGTTCCGTTCACAACAACATAATTTGCCGGCTGAATCAGGCTTACAGTAGGGATGATGCCATAAATACCTGCAGGAATAGTACCCGTGCTTTCAAAAGACTGTTCTCCTTTGTTCAGAGAGTAACTAATAGATTCGACTACAGTGGCTTGATTTTCAGTTATGGTTGTTTCAACTTCAGTGTTGTTTCCCTGTTCATCGAGCACCAGTTCAACGAATTCAGTTTGAAAAATGAATCCATCAATATCAGATGAGTATTCGGGTGCCTCAGCTCCGTATACAATTGCATCGGGATTTGCTGAAGTACTTACCGTCAACGTAGCTGGCGTAATCGTTAGCGTTCCGGGCTCGTAGGTCACAATGAAATTTCCGGATTCGAAAGTACCTGGAACAATAAAATGAGTCATGCCAGCTGGGGTAACACCCGTTCCTGTTACAGCATTGAGTGAAAAGAACTCTAAGTTATAATCATCATCTTCGTCTTCAGGAATCTCCTGACCAAAATCGTAATAATCCTTATTGTTTGCGGTAACCTCTTCCGCATCTTCCAGATCTTTTTCAGTAAAAATGATTAAGGAATTGTCAAGTTCTGGAGCATCGGCCTCAGGCCCCTCAACACCATTGATTAAGCTTCTTCCGTTGATTAAGCTTCTTCCATTAATAAGCGATCTTCCATTGATCAAACTTCTTCCATTGATCAGCGATCTTCCATTGATTAAACTTCTTCCATTAATGAGCGATCTTCCATTGATTAAACTTCTTCCATTTAGTTCCGGGTTAATTAATTGTTGATCCAACAAATCCTCATCAGGGGTATCAATATAATTAAAGAAGGAACTGAGCGGTACATCAACAACAGAGTTAATCAAAGAACGACCATTTATTAAAGACCTCCCGTTGATGAGTGACCTTCCGTTAATAAGTGATCTGCCACTAGTCATGAAACTTAGATTGACTAATTCTGAATTAATAAGACTTCGTCCGTTAGCTTCCAGTTCGAATACAGCAAGTGGCAGACTCGTATCATTAGCTTGTACACCTTTTAGCAGGCCTTGCTTATACAGATCAGCAATGGAAGTCTTTAGACTTTCGACATCGTTGATGGATGGCGTTGTGATGTAAACAATATCTGAATTGGTTCCATTTGCAATTGCATCACTAATAGACTCACCATATTCTAACAAAAGATCATTGGGTTTAATCGTGATAGGCAAAGGCGTAACCTGAATTGATCCCGTTCCATAATTTCCAAACGTATCATCTTTTCCATCGTATGATAATGTACCTTCAGCGCTCACTAAAGCAAAGTAATCGTAGAGTTCGCGGAAGGTTACATCGGTTGTTCCATGATTTGGAATAATCACATAGCTATTGGCTACCGGTGCAAGATCACCACCAAACTCGGTGATGGTGCTTGTAAATTGTAGGGGGATCAAAGTTGTATTTGAGGCATCTAATGTTAAACCAACATCTTCAAGACTGAGTGTAGAATTTTGCCAAACCTGATTACCATTTATATCATTGGCTAGAGTTAACACATTAGCGCTAAAGGGTTCAATTGTTTGACCATATTTCTTTGAGATATCATTTGCTCTGATAGCAATTTTTTGCTTAGGTATATTTAGTATAGGAAGAGCTTCGGTAGCACCACCATCCTGATTGTTTGTTAACGCATTGTTCTCAACCTGAACTGGAGGATTTCCTTCAAAGGGAGGAATTGTAACCTCAAGATTGGTTGTTATTGCATTGTAGTCTGCCTCTAGTTCTACGCCTCGTAGGAACACTTTAGAATCGTAATAGAAGTTTGTTCCTTCGATTACTAGTGTAAACTCTTCTGCTCCATAGACTTTGCCTTCTTCAAGAAGTAACCGTGTGATTTTAGGTTGGGGTGCAGCAAGGGTAAGTAAGGCCGCATCACTTCGAACAAGGCCGTAACCAGAGTTAACATCAAAACCTGGAGTATGCAAATCCTCAGCAGTACTTTGAAGTATCTTTCTAATATCCGTGGGTGTATTTCCGGCTAGCCAGTCAGTACCATCTTTATGTTTGGGATTTGATGAAGGATAATACTTAGTTCTTGCTTGCATGATTAGTGCAGCAACTCCAGCAGCATGGGGAGCAGCAGCTGAAGTACCATAGAAGTTTGGATCTCCATCATTTTCAAGATCAGCACCTTTTAGAAATACGGTAGTATTAACTCCATTAGGTGCAACGAAATCGGGCTTATTCAATGAGTTTCCGGTAGCCAAAGTTCCTCTTGATGAAAAAGTTGCTACCGTATTAGGTATTGTTCCCGCAGGTACCGGAGTATAGTTGTATTCATCTGTGTTGCTGTACAAAATCGCACCAACAGTCATTGCTCCTTCAGTATTGGCCTGACCTACTATGGTAGATCCTCCGGTGAAGTATTCATTCACCGTAAGGTTATCACCTCTGAAGATTACATATTTGAATGTGACATTCTGATTTCCGTTTGCTCGTGCAATTATAATATCGGTATCAATGGATGTGTTAGCAGGAACCGAGAACGAAAGAATTTCGATTGGGTCGCCACCGAGATTATTTCGATTAAATCCAAAAAGTTCGGCATTTTGAAAATTTGCCAAATAGATATCAAGATCATTTTCTGAGCCTGCAATTATTTGTCCTAATGATCCAATTGAGTAAACGGGATCGTCCCACTGAAGAACAATGGTATACGTTGTAGGACTAGGGGAAGCTGAGATTGAAATACTTTGACGGGTATCTCCACCACTGAAGTCATGTAGTTTTATGCCGGGTAAGATAGAATCATCCACTGGTTTGAAGACTGATTCATAGGACTTGCTTCCAAAATTACCAGCAGCGGTAAAATAAGACACTCCTTGTTGAGCAACATCATTAACAGCTTGCGCAACCCTGCCATCGGTATAAAACGGTTCTGTTATGTAAGTGATGTCATCGACTATTATATCACAATTTGAATTTTCCTTTAATTCACGAATGCCTTTTGCAAAATCTCCAGCGGTAATAAAACCGGTTCGGAAAAACAGATCAGAACCTGGGGCAACATCATGTATAATTTGCAACATCGCACGGCCTTCATCTGTTCCTTGTCCATATCTGGATGGGAGATCCTTTGTTACGGTAACTGCTGGTAGTTCACCACTGGCAACATCAAGCGCAGCTCCATTAGCGACCGTATTATAACTATCGGACAGCACACCAATTTTTATTCCTTGCCCATCAAGACCATAGCCTAGTCGCGCAAGATTTGATCGCATCACCCGATCTCCTTGAGTGGTGATTATATTTCCAACAGGTGGGATTGCGGGTCTCACAAACTTGATAAGGTCTTCACTTCTCGTATTTAATGCATCCAGGTTTTCAATTGGAATAAATCCTGTAATTACAAGAGAATTGGCAAGTTCACTGATGTCTTCATCTGTCTCAAAACCCAGAGTATTCAGAAAATTCTGAAGTTCGGATTGTTGAGAGGTAGTTAATTGAGAATAAACAACAATCTCTACCAATACCAGATCGCCACTGATATAGAACAACTCATTTGTATTAACCTGTCCGCCCTGATTAACAATATTATTTAACATTGTTAATTCGGATCCAATAATGTTTGGTGTTTTTCCGGTAACGGGAGCACAAACTCCAAACGTCTGTCTGTCATTAACAGTGATTGTAAGTGTAGTAGTGCTTGTACATGTGGTTGCTGAGATAATAGCTGTAATTGTAATGACTTCCGCATGTGTCGCGATATAAGCAGCTGGGTTAGCGATTGCTCCACTCAAGGAACTGGAAAATGATAATTCTCCACTATCAGTTGTAATGTGCTGTGTAAGATCTACTATCGATGTATTACCCCCTGCAATTGTACTACAAACACTAATTTCAGTAGTAGTTAATACAGGAACAGGATTTACTGTTACAATCACATCATCAGTAGCTGAACAATTTGATCCGTTTAACGTGTTAACCGAAACAGAATATGTTGTAGTTGTTTCAGGAGTAACAGTGATTGTTTGAGTCGTCATTCCATTGCTCCACAAGTATGTGTAAGGCCCTGTTCCTCCGGTTACTGTGGCTGTCAAGGTTGCTGAATTTGAATTCGAACAAACTGAAACATCAGTTCCTGCATTAACAACAATAGGAGTATTGTTAAGAGTAACAAGAGCAACATCCGTAGCAGTGCAACTTCCTGAAGTAACAGTTAATGTATAAGTTCCGGCTTTGTTAACAGTAGGAGTTGCAGTGGCAGTCCCTGATACAATGTTTCCGCCATTACTAGCTTCCCAGTTATAGGAAACTCCAGTAGTTGTTGAAGATCCGTTTAGTTGGACAGTTGTTGCTGAACAGGTTATAACTTTATCGGCACCAGCATTTGCATTAGGTGTTGTGCATGTTTGAAAGGGTGCATAGACAATTGTAACGCCACTTTGTACATTCACTTGGGTACCACTCCAAAGTGCCCCGGTTATATCGGTTTTACCAGTTCCTGAACCAACATTTATGGCAGCGTATGGAGCCCAAACGGTACCTAGCCATTTCGATTTCGATGTGGATGATCCGTTGGCTATGTCAAAGGCATATTTTGATGAGCCGAGGCCTAAGCCATGAACTTCGGTGAAGATGCGAGATGGGCTACCACCATTAATAATGTTTACGCTTAACTTGCTTAACTTGACGTTATTATGGACATAAATTAATATCGTTCCGGATGGATCATTTTGAAAGTCAAAAACAAAGCTATTGCTGTTTTTATTTTCAATTTTATCGAGTATGTAAACTCCCGTGCCTTGGAATGTTAACGTTTGATTTCCAGAAAGTTTTATATCATCATATCCGCCCGGAGTGATCGTTCTGGTTGTGGTTATATCCGCCATTTGGGGATAAGGCGGGAAGGAAGTGATTGGAGGTTCGGATGGAAAAATGGGTAGAGATGGAACTCCGGCTACTCTTCCACCTGCAGGTGTCGGGCCGGAATATGTTGATCCGGCTGGTTGAGTAACTTTTCCTGATACTGCACCACCGCTTATAACTATCTTCCCATTCACATCTATATCTCCACCAAGAGAAGCATTGGAACCAACTGAAAGTACGGTTCCCCAAGTTGATGGCGAGTTTGAAGCAGCAATTTTACCTGAAACAGAATTACTATTGGCGAGGGAAATGGTTCTCTTGCTGAAAATATTTCCCACAATAGTAGATGTGCCTGTAGTTTTAACTAAAGTATAACTTCCAATAGAACCACCATTAACTGTTGTTGAACTACTAAGTTGCACTGCGTATCCGGGACTTGAGCAAGAATACCGACCGGAAACGCCATCACCTGCAAATAGAACAAAGTCCGACATCTGCAGTTGTTGCGCTTGCTGACCGAATGATAGCAGCGGAACAAGGACAAATAAGAGAATTACAGAACCATAAATTCTTGAACGGGTAAATGCCAATTCAATCCAGCCACTGATCAAATGTTTCATTGTATTTTAGATTAAAGCCTCCCATTGAATGGTAATGTCCAATGTAAGAACCGTGTAATTTGTATCAACTTAACTTAATATATTGAGTTAACGCGTTTTCTCAGGATGAACTCAGGATAATGCTATCCGAGTAGAGGAAATTCTTATCACACTATTTTATGGTCACTATATCAACAAAATTCGTGGTAATGCGTAAATCACAACTCGGCTAGCCTAACATCATTTTATAGATTACCAGAGAATGTTTAGAGTGACCTGGCTTAAGAAAAACCTATTCAAGTTAGAAATAAAAAAGTAAAAAGCTAACGCAAGTAAGGTAATATGGAATCTATTAAGGAATTGGATTAAAGGCTGGAATTCATTAGAATTATAGAGATTACGTCAAATACTGATCAAAATGAGGCTTTCTCTCGCTATCCTTCTAGTTACTATTGCACAGGGTTTGGCAATTGCCCAGCCGAATAATCTATTTGAGGAAGAAGAATTAATTGAAATTACTCTCTCTGGACCAATTTCAGAATTGATGAAGGATCGCGGGGATGACCCTCAATATCATTCCTTAACATTGGCCTATAAGAGTTCAACAAACGACAAAATTGAAATTCCTATCAAGATTAAAACCCGAGGACATTTCCGCAAGCTTAAGTCGAATTGCTCTTATCCCCCCTTGCTGATGAATTTCTCAAATGAGGCAACTAAGAACACATTGTTTGAGAAACAAGATAAGTTAAAATTGGTAACGGCTTGCCGCGATGATAAATACGTGATTCGGGAATATCTGGTCTATAAACTTAATAATGTGATCACTCCAAAATCATTTCGAGTCCGGCTCGTGCGTATCATATTTGAAGATACAGGACCGAAAGCCAAGAGTTCGGAGCCATTTTATGGAATATTAATTGAAGATGAGGATCAGATGGCAAAGAGAAATGATGCGTTCTCAGTTGAAGGAAAATTGGTGAGGCCAGAACAAACTCAATCTAATGATTTCTTAACTATGGCAACGTTCGAGTATATGATTGGAAACACGGATTGGTCGGTGCAGTATTTACAGAATGTAAAATTAATTACAACTGATTCAACAGCATTGCCCTACACAGTTGCCTATGATTTTGATCATGCTGGTATTGTAGGTGCTCCTTATGCGCTGCCAGCTGCTGAATTGTTATTAAGTTCAACGCGCGAAAGGCGTTATCGCGGTTATTGTATTAACGACATGGGTCAGTTTGATTCTGTGATTGAAAGATTCAATCAACTGAAGGATGAACTCTACAAGGTTTACTCAGCCAATACAATTATTGATGACGAGCGATACGTGAAATCAACGTTAAAATACTTTGATGCCTTTTATGAAACCATCAATAACCCTAAAAAGCTAAAATCAGAATTCCAATATCCTTGTCAGGAGAATGGAACAGGGAATGTTGTAATACAAGGGTTAAAGAAGAACTAGTAATCGCCAACAGTTTCTTCTAATTGATCCAATGCTTTTTGTAATTGCTCGTCATTGGGTGCAACTCCATGCCATTTGTGCGAACCCATCATGTAATCCACACCAAAACCCATTTCGGTTTTCATCAAGTTAAGTACCGGCTTACCTTTTCCTGAAAGTGCTTTTGCTTTTTCAAGACCCGCGAGCACATCTTCCATTTTATTGCCATCAAACTCCTGAACAATCCACCCGAATGATTCCCACTTTGCTTTGAGATCAAGCAAGGACAAAATTTTATCAACAGGACCATCAATTTGCTGACCATTATAGTCAATAGTAGCAATTACATTATCCATTTTGTTGTGAGCTGCATACATAGCCGCTTCCCAGACCTGACCTTCTTGTTGTTCACCATCACCCATCAGCACATAAATAAGGCTTTTGTCACCGTCTAGTTTTTTTGCTTGAGCTGCACCCAATGCAACTGATAATCCTTGCCCTAGCGAACCAGATGCAATTCGAATTCCCGGCAAATGTTCGTGGGTTGCGGGATGACCTTGAAGTCGGGAATTCATAAAACGAAACGTTGCCAATTCCTTGGCTTCAAAATACCCAGCGCGAGCCAGAGTAGAATACCATACTGGAGAAATGTGTCCGTTGGAAAGAAAGAACAAGTCTTCACCTTTTCCTTCCATGCTAAATTTTGGATTATGATTAAGCACTTTAAAGTACAAGGCAACAAAAAAATCAGTACAGCCTAAAGACCCACCTGGATGGCCTGATTGGCAGGCATGCACCATGCGGACAATATCTCTACGAACTTGACTAGCAGTTTTTTTTAGTTGGGAAAGGTCTTGTTGAGCCATGATTTGATTTTTGGCTGCAAGATAAAGCACCCCGAAGGATAATAAAACATCAAATTAGTGAGTTCTATTTTTTCTTTTTGACAGCCTTCTTCGCAGGCTTTGCTGCAGTTTTCTTAGCAACTTTCTTTACAGCCTTTTTAGTTGCTGGTTTTTGAACCGTGTCGCCTAAAATCTGAGCCGCGTGATTCTTAGTATCCACTTTTTCAATTACTTCTGAAATCATTCCTTTCTCGTCAATGATATACGTGATGCGCGCGGTACCCATGTACTTTCGTCCATACATCGATTTCTCAACCCATGCTCCAAACTTATTATGTACTGTCTTGTCAGGATCGGCAAGGAGGCGGAAGGGTAGACTTTCTTTAGCGATAAATTTTTTGTGAGTTTTTTCATCATCCGTACTGATTCCAAAAATTTCGTACCCTGCTTTCTGTAACGCCTTATAGTTATCGCGTAAGCTGCAGGCTTCGGCTGTACAACCTGGAGTCATGTCTCTTGGATAGAAGTAGAGCACAACTTTCTTTCCTTTGTAATCAGAAAGTGAAATCACATTGCCATCCTGATCTTTTGATTTAAAATCTGGAGCCTTTGAGCCAGCCGTAAGTGCCATGATTAAATTTTTTGTTTGAAGATGCTTTCGTTACCTGCTTGATCTACTATTTTCAATTCAAAATCTCCCGCAAGAGGTTTTGAAGGATCTGCCTTTTCAGATTTAAGAATTCCGGTTTTATAATCGTACACCATTAACAACCACTGGCCATTAAGGTTTGCTTCAAAATAAGCGATCCCCGAAAGATTGTCTCTTATTTTAAATCGCGCGGCAGCGGTGGATAAACCAATTTTAGTGATTGTTGGTGGGATTGTATCTCTTAAAAAAGTAAACTGGCCAAAGTCGCGAGTGTTAAACTTTACGCGATTGTTCTTCCATTCGCTGGAAACAAATGCATAGCCTCTCCCTGACTTGCGGTATAAACCAAGATCTCGGGATTGAAAGTAGGTTGCTTTAGGCTTAAGTGTAACTGAAATACTTTTATTAAGTGGTATTGTACGATTGCCAATTGAAAAGATCTCTTGTTTGTTAAGTGTATCGTAAGTAATTTCCAAAAATGCTGTGTCATAAAGCGATTGATTTGGGAATTCAATATCCAATACGTCACTATAATATTTATAAACAGTTTCTGACGGAACGCGATCTTTAAAATTGAATACAATAGAGCCCTGGCAGGTTTGAATGGAATCCGGCAATGTGTTTTGAAGATTAATTAAATAGACATGTCGGTTACTGCCTTCATAAGTACGCGAAACTGAGGTTGATTTTCCTTGCTGCCAAACGTTAATGGTTGACTCATTCGATGAACAGCTTTTTACATTTATCTTTAGTGTGTTCTCAAGGATTTCAGTTTCGTAAGGTTTACTCATGGCACTGAGCAAGGGAGTTTCTTCTGCCAAAGGTGATGACTTCAATTCAAAATTGACTTTGCTAATATTTCCATTGAAATCTTTTAATCCAATTTCAACATAAGTTTCTTTTTCCTTTATGGTGATGCCTGTTTTGCGTGCAACACCCGGATAATAATCTAATCGATTGCCATCATCAATATATAATTTATTGAAACGGTTGCCCCTTAATTCAAGTGTTTGATAATCCATCACCGTAAGGATTCTTCTCGTTTCATTGAAATCAACTTTGTCAATTGTTTGAGTAAAAACAAGTTGACTATCTACTTTCATATCAATGTAGTTGATGCCATATCGAAAGCGTGAATTCTCCATCTTATCATGTGCCAGCACTTCAACACCGATAGTTCCTTGAGCCAAAATAGGATAAGGGAGAGAGTAGGTATTACCTTTCTTTACAACAGAAAATTCAAAGCGACCAAACTGGTCATTGATTCTAGATTTCGAATCCATTGTCTTTAAAGCAATTTTAAAAACTAGTGGTGAAAGATTATCGCGCACTTCGGTAAACTCGTACGCCAGTGGATTAGTAGCTTCGTTATTTTGATTACGCACTTCAAAATGAAGGTGTGGGCCACCCGAACCACCTGTGTTTCCTGAAAGTGCCAATAGTTCACCTTTACTTACTTTAAATTGATTGGGAGTAAAGGCTAAATCGATTTCCGAAACTTTGCGTGTATACCTTTCTTTCCTGATAAAATCACCAACAGCTCCTTTAAATTCATCAAGATGCGCATAAACCGAAGTATTGCCATCCGGATGAGTAACGTAAAGAACATTCCCATAACCACCCGTAGTTGCACTTGCACGAGAAACGTAGCCATCATCGGCACTTAAAACAGGAACACCAATACCAGGCGTATCAATATCAAGACCTGCATGAAAATGGGTATCGCGTAGTTCTCCCATCGTTCCAGTAATCGTGGCTGTGTTGCCAGGTTTTATCGGAAACAGGTAATTGCTTCGTTCAATCTTGCGGGGTATTTCCTTATCGGGACTAAATTGCGCTGTCGCGTTACCGCAAAAAATAAACAGACTAAAAAATACTACATCACTTAACTTCAAACTCCAGTAACTTCTCATTCTCTATGTAGGCGGATAGTTTATTTCCAATCGCTACAGGCGAAACACCTTTCGGGGTTCCGGTAAAAATTAAATCGCCTGTGCGAAGCGTAAAAAATTTTGATAAATAAGATATTATATAATCAAACGAAAAAAGTAACAAACTTGTATTTCCTTCTTGCTTTAATTGACCATCAACTTCTAATTTAAAATTGATGTCGCGAATATCTTTAAACTCACTTACCGGAATAAATTTGTCGGAGATAGGAGCAGAGCCATTAAAGCCTTTGGCAATATCCCACGGCAATCCTTTCTCTTTTAATTTTTGCTGAAGATCCCGTGCAGTAAAATCGATACCCACACCAATGGCATCGTAATATTTGCTTGCGAATTTCTCTTCAATATTTTTCCCCTCTTTGCAGATTCTTAAAATCAACTCTACCTCATGGTGTACATCCTTTGAAAAGTCAGGATAATAGAAGGGTGCATTGTTTTTAACAATAGCAGTATCCGGTTTGGTAAAAATCACTGGTTCGGTTGGCCGCTCGTTATTTAGTTCTTTAATGTGCTCAACATAATTCCTACCTACTGCAAAAATTCTCATGGGTAACTTTTTTCCGATTATTGTGCAAATTTAGAAACAATCTGTGCTAAAACGGCAAATTCATCGGCAATTTTGATAGCTAATCGATAATGGCCTTACCTTTGCATCTCAAAAAAGAAACTATGATTTATAAAATTTCATCTTTCGTTCTGCTTCTCGCAATAGTTACAGCATGCGCCACAGTCGCAGTTACCGGTCGCAAGCAACTCAGTTTAGTCTCCAATGACGAGATTAATCAAATGTCGGCTCAGCAATATCAGGAAGTAATAAAGACTGGTCCCATATCAACTAATCAGGAACAAACTGCTATGGTTAAGCGGGTGGGAGTTCGGATTCAAAAAGGCGTTGAGCAATACATGGCCGAAAAAGGTTTGAGTAGTCAGCTTGCTGGATTTAAATGGGAGTTTAACCTTATTCAAGATGATAAAACTGTGAACGCCTGGTGTATGCCTGGGGGAAAAGTTGCCTTTTATACGGCCATATTACCCATTTGCCAGGATGAACAGGGAGTAGCAGTTGTTATGGGGCACGAAGTAGCACATGCTATAGCAAATCATGGGGCCGAACGTATGAGTAATGGATTGCTTGCTGAGTTTGGACTAAGCACAATAGGCGCAGCAATGGGTCAGAATCCTACAATGACTCAGCAGATTTTTATGCAGGCAGTGGGTATGGGTACCAATGTAGGTATGCTTAAATTTTCAAGAAGTCACGAATCAGAGGCTGACCAAATGGGATTGATTTTTATGGCTATTGCCGGATACGATCCGAGCAGTGCTCCTAAATTTTGGGAACGGATGTCAAGCACAGGAGGTCAAGAACCACCAGAGTTTATGTCCACTCACCCTTCGCATGCCACGCGCATCAAAGATTTAGAAGGGTGGATTCCTGAGGCGATGAAATACTATAAGAAGTAAACCATTCACCCAAAAAGGTGTTAATGTGTTTTTGTTATGGTTGATGCATATAATTTTTTAGCCTCGTGGCAATTGTTCCCTGAAAAGGGAACCTATGAATTTGGTAATCGACCCAAGTCTGGAATTTTTAGGATTGAGTTAGGAGGTACAGGCAAGCAGTTGAATATTTCAATGAACTGGGTTTCGTTGGAGGACCAAGCGTTCTCAAGCCAGTATGCCGTTACCCCAAATGGTAAAGAGATTGATTTCGAAAATCATGAAATAGGGGATACAATTTTTTGTGAATTCACCAGTCAACTTTCTTTTCAAACGAAGTTCACCAAAAATCAAAAACCAACACTTGAGGTCCTTCATGAAATAACGCCTAAGGGCTATTTGAAAGTTATTCAACATCATTACAACGAACAAGGCGAGAAATTCACGAATGAAGAAATCTATCATAAACAGTTAAGTGTACTTCCTTATTCAACCTCTGTTTCAGGAGCGGTTATAAAACCGAACGAAGCTGGTATTATCAGACATCATGCGTTGTCGGCTATGGAAGAGCAAACGAATATGCAGCTTACGCAGATCAGGCAGCAGATTGAGTTATTGGCAATCCAGGCTAAGGAGATTCAGAAGCGAAAGGAACTATCGATGATTATTTACGATGCACAAATAAGTTTTGCTCCGGTAATTGGCCAGACTTATTTTTTATATGAAAAGGAAGATGGTTCTCATTTAGTGTCTATGATTAGCCCAGAAGAATGGGGGCGATCGAAATTGCCTTATAAAAATTTTATTTCCGCAGTTAAGCTATTGGCAGACCACACGTGGAAGGAAGTTTGATTTTAAATTAAAAACATAGGCTCATAGTGAATGGACAAAATCTATGTGCCTATGTGTTTTAAAACCTACACTTTATCAGGATGCGGATGAGCCCAACCAGTGCGATAAGCCCTTTGAAGAAGAGCAGTAGCTTCTGTATCGCCAATCACTTGCCTTGTTTTAGGATCATACACCATCGGCCTTCCGGTTTTCATTGACATGTTTGCCAGAATGCAACTTGCTGCTGAGATGTGTCCTTCTTCAATATCAGCAACGGGTCTTCCACCATCATTAATGCACTTAATAAAATTTAGCATTTGCGCACGGGTTGCTGCAGCGGTATGAAGTTCAATATTTTTCTCAGTCAAATCTTCAGGATACTTTTCTCTTTCATAAACTGCATCCATGTGGATTTTCTTGCCTTCGCCAACAGGCGTGAAATCATATTTCATCACACTGCAAGCAAGTGTCCCTTTATCTCCATAAATTTTATACGCCCAAGGATATTCAGGATCTGTTGGACTGCCCCATGTACGATGCTGCCACACGCAGTTAAGTTTATCAAATTCGAAAATAGCGGTTTGAGTGTCTGAAATGTTTGACTTGCCAGGGTTTGGCATATAGATGCCACCGGTTGAAGATATTTTTGTAGGCCAGCCAAGATCAAGCGACCAACGGACAGCATCTAACATATGCACGCACATGTCGCCAACAATGCCATTTCCATATTCCATAAATGCGCGCCACCAACCGCGGTGAGGAAGTCCATCATAAGGCCGCAATGGTGCCGGACCCGTCCATAAGTCATAATCAAGAAAATCGGGCACAGTTTGCAATGGGGGATTGCTGCTATTGCGCATGTGGTAATAGCAACACATTTCAACATGTGAGATGTTGCCAAGCAGACCAGCTTCAATGATATTCTTTTTCGCATCCGCGAGATGCGGAGTGCTTCTCCGTTGCATACCTACTTGCACAGTTCGTTTGTATTTTCGGGCGGCAGCGAGCATTGCTTCGCCTTCCATTACATCCACACTAATGGGTTTTTGTACGTACACATTGGCACCGGCTTTTATGGCATCAATAGTTTGTAAAGCATGCCAATGATCGGGCGAACCAATGAGAACAATGTCTAATTCATTTTCTACCAGCAGCTTTTGATAGTTGTTATATAGGCGAGGTACTTTTTTTGATTTCTGTCGCTGACTTACCAGGGAGCCAGCTTCAGTCAACATGTTTTTGTCTACATCGCAAAGTGCAACGACTTCTACAGGAGCAACTTGTATCAATTTGAATAAATCACTCTTTCCATACCAGCCTGTGCCGATTAATGCAACGCGCCAGGTTTTTTGTGCATACAAAATGTCCATGGCCTGCGCGCCAAATGCACTGAGTGCTAAGGTGGCTGTAGCTCCTTTAATAAATCGTCTGCGGTTGATGTTGAAGGTGTCCATATCAGATAGTTTCTGAATTCAAGATAGTGATGTTATGGATAACACTTCACAGTATCTGTAAGAAAAATAGGGGTGATGCTCTAACGTATTTTAATCGGTAGTTAGTTGGCTTAAAATCCAGGCTCTTCTTTTAAAAATAAGGTTAATTGAAGTCAAAATATCTTCTCTTGCTTGCTGGAATTGAAAGGATTCTACACCAAGAAATAGAGAAGCTTTAGCTATGGAATCATCTTCGCTGAGTTGTTCTAACTCATGCAATACCTTATGGGCAGTAACTTCAATTTTAGCAGAGTCAAGTGAAAGCAATAACTCCTTAAGGGAACGTTCATATTGCTCATACAAGGTATTATCTCCGGCAATCATACGATCAAGCGCTTCTTCAAGAGAGAACAATTTCTTCTTGCTAAACTCTTGGTTTCTTTCCGATCGGCCTTCATGGGGAACAGGTCTTAATATGTCATCATAATCCCATGGAATTACCTCAAACCATTTTTTTGTGGGATCTATATAAAAGAAGACCTCATCAGAATAATCGCCATTCATTATTAGGTAATTGAACCCAATGAACTGGAAATATTTTTCCAAATTCATAACTCGGTGTAATCGAGTTGCCAACGAATCAGAGGGGTGATTAAGGCCAGGGGAATAAATGGATTGAAATTGCTTCTTATACTTTTTGGCCATTTCCTTTTCAGCGTGATCAAAATACTCATCATCAACAGTATGGTCCAGGCCTCTTCGCAGCATGTATGGACTATGAAGTTTTGCCTGTAATTGCTGAGGTTTTTCAACGATTAAATAAATCCCTTGTGGTTCATCGTTGATCCAAACTTTGCAGAACGAATTAAAAAGTGGAAACAATCCCAATTGATCCATACAGAGAAAGGACCAGCGATTCCGCCAAAGATTCTTATCCATTGCCAGATTAAGAAGGTTAAATTTCTTTAGGTGGGTTTTCTTTCCTTGTTGAACTACCGTTATTGATTTATCAAGTTCGACAGAAAAAGACTTGCGTTTAAATTGTAAGGTGGTTTTGCCGCGTGTGTGAATTTCCTTCACACGGGCACTATCGGAATCAACTATAAAAACGGGATTCGATAGTACCTTTTTAGTTTTGCTATTCTGTAACTGCTTCAGTTGATTCTTTGCAATGTATATTCTTATCTCAGGAAAATGTTCTTCGCTTTGGTTTGGCTGGAGGTTACAATAACCGGCTGAGGTAACTAGTAAAGCAACAAGAATGAGTAAAGTCTTCATAGTTGGGCTTTCAACAAAAGAAGGGTATTAAAGGCTATCCAAAGATAACGCGAATTGTGACTTTACAAGGAGATTCCTGAAGGAAGCTACATCTTTAATCCGCTCAATTTTATTTCTGTAAGTCTTCGCTTTGTATCTAACGGAAAATCACCTTTCATCATCCAATCATAAAACGAAGGTTCGTCTCTTAGCACTTGGGTTGCTACTTTTCCTTTGTGCTTCCCAAAGTTGAAAATGACTTCGTCCTTTTCATTTCGAACCATCCTTCCAGCAAGGTCAACCAGATTAGAAGCTGTTAGTTTATGAAGCACCTCCATGTCGTTTTGAATAACGCCCACTTTATTACCTAGCCCATCTGTCACTTCTTGATTCTCGTAACGTGTAATCTGAGCATATAGAACTTCTAATGTTGCCTGCGTATCAGCTTCGGCTGAGTGCGCATCGGTTATCTCCTTTTCGCAATAGAATTTGAAAGCAGCGGAAAGGGTGCGCTTCTCCATCATGTGGAAAATTTTCTGTGCATCGATTAACTTCTTACGACTATAATCAAACTCAACATCGGCACGAAGGAATTCTTCAACCAAAACAGGAACATCAAACTTTAAAATATTGAAGCCAGCTAAATCAGCACCTTCAAAAAAACGTGCATACTCTTTTGCAACTTCTTTAAAGGTTGGTTTATCTTTTACATCATCATTACTAATGCCATGTATAGCAGTTGACTCGGGTGCAATGGGTATGGTTGGATTGACGATGTTACTCTTCTTAATCACATCACCATTGGGCATTACTTTTATTACCGCTATCTCAATAATGCGATCCTGAGTAACATTAATTCCGGTGGTTTCGAGATCAAAAAAGCAAAGCGGTATTTTAAGATTCAATTTCATAAACTAGAAGAGAAAGAAATAGAGTAGGGTTAAGCAGGTTGGTATACAGCAACTGCCTTGTAAAATTGACCGCTACTGATCCCTATTTTTTTGAGGAGTTCTTTTGCCGCACTTAAATACTCCATGTTTTGATCGCCCGAAACGGCAATTGGAAACTTCTCGCCTGTACTAGAAATTAATAGTGTTTTCCCATCCTTAGTTTCATACTTATAGCGACCATATCCAATCAACTGAACATCAGTGCGTTCGCGTGATCCAATTTGCTTTAAAGTTGAGTTTAATTCAGGATATAAAAGGGTTCCTCCCTTAGGAGTAGCATCAGCCAATGCTTCAAAATCTTTCGGGTTTTGATTGGATCCGATGGTGCTTAAAACCGCCATATGGTGTTTGTAATCAGTCAGTTGATCAACTCCATGTATTAAAAGTACAGCATGGTCTTTATTAAGATGTGGTTCTTGCCCCGGCAAACTGTAATCAAATTTACGTTTGTAAAAATTGAGGACATGAATGATAATGGAACTGATTAAAGTACTACCCTCACCAACAACGATGATGCGCTGTTTATCAAGGCTTTGGTTATATAGTTCGTTGGCTGTCAAGAGTTCAAAGTTAGTAACAGGCTTAAATATAATCCAAAATGTGTAGCGAGTAAAAGAGTTAAGAATTATCTAATAATTAATTACCAACTTTTTCTCATGGAATTTATTCACAATTTCACACGTTTAATTGTAGATAACTTGTTGAAGGTAGAAGTATTCTTAGCGTTACGTTTGTTGCCCTATAAAGAAACTACGTACAACAACCACAAAGTATGGAGCAAAGATCAACGCCAGTGAGGTTAAGTTCTGCGATGAGCGGAGCGGGAAGCAAATCAAAACTTTTAGTGAGAGACATCTCCGAGAGTTTAGGTAAGCTGCCACCTCAGGCGCTCGATCTGGAAGAATCTATTTTGGGTGCGTTGATGCTAGAGAAGAATGCATTAACCGCAGTTGTTGAATTTTTAAGACCCGAACATTTTTATTCGGAGCAACACAAAGAAATCTATAATGCGATTATCGATTTGTTCAAGGCTTCTGAACCTGTGGACATGCGTACGGTGGTGGCTCAACTTCGCAAAAGTGGAAAGATTGAACTGGTAGGAGGTGCCTATTACATTGCCGAGTTAACTAGTAAAGTAAGTTCTGCAGCCAACATAGAGTATCACGCACGTATTATTATAGAGATGGCGATCAAGCGCGATCTCATTCAAATCGCATCTCAAATTCACTCTAATGCTTACGAAGACACAACTGATGTGTTTGAGTTGTTGGATAGTGCCGAACAAAATATTTTCAAAATCTCTGACTCCAACCTGCGCAAGAATTACGACTCTATGAAGTCCTTGATGTTTCAGGCGACTAAGGAGATTCAGGAAAAGAGAAATCATAAAGATGGCCTTACGGGAATACCCAGTGGATTCTCGCGACTGGATCGGGTTACTTCGGGTTGGCAGAAATCTGAATTAACAATTATTGCAGCCCGCCCTGGTATGGGTAAGACTGCCTTTGTTGTTTCTGCCTTGCGCAATGCAGCTGTTGATTTCAATTTCCCGGTGGCTATTTTCTCTTTAGAGATGGCCTCCCTCCAATTGGTGAATCGTTTGATTTCTGCGGAAGCGGAGTTGGACTCTGAAAAAATCAAAAAGGGAAATCTGGCCGACTTTGAGTGGCAGCAAATGGTTACTAAGACTACGCGTCTTTCCAGTGCGCCTATTTTTATTGATGATACGCCTGCACTTTCCATTTTGGAACTTCGCGCCAAGTGCCGAAGACTAAAAGCCGAGCACAATATTCAATTGGTAGTAATCGATTACCTGCAATTGATGAAAGGTGAAGCCGGAGGAAATCGTGAACAGGAGATTGCTTCGATCTCACGAGCCCTGAAAGGAATCGCCAAAGAATTGAATGTTCCGGTAATCGCCTTGTCGCAGTTGAGTCGTGGGGTTGAAACGCGTGGGGGTGATAAACGTCCGCAGCTTTCTGACTTACGTGAATCAGGTTCTATTGAACAGGATGCTGATATCGTTATGTTCTTGTACCGCCCTGAATACTATAAGATTACGGTGGATGAAGAAGGTATGCCAACCCAAGGCATGGCCGAAGTAATTATTGCCAAGCATAGAAACGGATCGCTTGAAAATGTGAAGTTGAAATTCATTGGTAAGTACACCAAGTTTGCAGACTACGATGCACCGGATGGTCTTACCCCCATGAGCAGCATTACACGCGAGAGCCGATTGAATACGTTCAAAGATCTGCCACCATCAACTCCGGGTGGTGATGATGATACTCCATTCTAGGTAATTTTTAAAGTTGACAATTGACAACGCACAATTGACAGACTAAACTTTGTCAATTGCTACTTGTCAACTGGATATAAGAATAATTTCCCGCTGATTACGGAGATACATGCAGAGTTCAATTGAAACACTCTTGCTTGATTATTGCCCGAAGATTTCCATAAACTTATTTCATATTCTCTTGTTCAGTTTGTAACTTCAATCTGAACTTATTCTATGAAAGCCCTTGTACTAAAAGAAGCAGGTCAGATAGAGCTTAAGGAATTACCTAAGCCAATTGCCACGAAAGGTAAAGCCTTGGTGCGCATTAAAGCAGCTGCACTCAATCGGAGAGACGATTGGATTCGCGAGGGCAAGTACCCCAACATAAAGTTCGGGGTTACGATGGGCTCAGATGGTGCGGGTATTGTGGAGGAAGTGGGAGATGAGGTAGATCAACCGTGGGTAGGGCAAGAAGTTGTTATTAATCCCAACATCGATTGGGGACCTGACCTGGATGTGCAGTCGGGCAAGTACACAATTCTTGGAATGCCGGTGGACGGCACATTTGCAGAATATGTTTTAGTTTCAATTGACCGCTTACATCGCAAGCCAACACATTTGGATTTTCTTCAGGCTTCAGCATTGCCGTTGGGCGGACTGACTGCCTACCGGGCTCTTTTCCGCAAAGGTGAATTGAAGTCCGGACAAAATGTTTTGATCTCCGGGTTTGGTGGTGGCGTAGCGCAGTTTGCTTTTCTGTTTGCCCAAGCAGCCGGAGCCAATGTATATGTTACATCGGGTAGCGATGAGAAAATTGACAAAGCAATTAAGCTTGGCGCGAAAGGAGCCTATAACTATAAGAAGCAAGCGACCTATACCGATTTATGGAAGACAAGAGGTGGGTTTGATTTAGTGATTGATAGTGCCGGTGGTGATCAACTGAATAGTTTCATTAAAGTACTGAAGCCAAAAGGTAAGATTGTATTTTACGGAGCTACCAACGGGCTGCCTGCCAAGCTGGATTTATATAGAATGTTCTGGAACCAACTTTCACTATTAGGCTCAACGATGGGCAGCGATCATGAGTTTAGTGAAATGCTGGCCTTTGTAAGCAAACATCAAATCCGCCCGCTTGTTGATTCAATCCGGCCATTCTCTAAAATAGCTGAATCATTCCCTGACATTACCAAACCGAATAAGGTTGGTAAGATTGTGTTTCAGGTTTAGGCTATTTGTTTCCCGCAGATCTCAGGGATTAACGCAGAAAAACTTTGTGCCTCCGTGCCTCTGTGGTTAAAAATATTAATCCTCCAAATTCTCTATAGCCGACTTCAATTCCCGCGCGGCACTTTTGTCTTTTTGCTCAAGCGCCAGAGAAAATCCCTTTCTTAAAACCGCAAGACCTTTCTCAGGATCGGATTGATCCGCAAAGAAATTTCCAGCCATGTAATAGGTGGGCAAGTAGTTGGGATGTTGTGCTAATAACTGATCAAATAGTTGCTGAGTTTTTTTTGAATCTTGATTTTTGAATTCAAGCGCGAGGGCATACAGGTTAAACGGATCGGTAGGATCGTCCTTCAGGAATTGTTCAAGCATCTTAATACGGTCTGCATTCATCGGATTTTCACGTTTTTAAGTGCTCTATTCAGATTTTATCCTTTATCTTGAGGCCAAATTTAGATCGATTTAAGTAAAGTTTTGATTCTCATTTCATTAAGATTATGAAGATACTAGTTTGCATTTCGCACGTACCCGATACTACCTCCAAAATCAATTTTGTTGAAAACAGCACAAAGTTCGATACGGCTGGGGTTCAGTTTATTATTGGTCCTTACGATGATTATGCGTTGGCACGAGCCATTGAATTGAAAGAAGCGACTCCGGGAACAACTGTGACAGTTATTAATGTAGGTGGTGCTGACACAGAACCAACTATTCGTAAAGCATTGGCTATTGGTGCCGATGATGCCATTCGGGTAAATGCTGATCCCACCGATTCATTTTTTGTAGCCACTCAAATCGCAGAACATGCAAAGGGATTTGATTTGGTTTTAATGGGTAGAGAGTCAATCGATTATAATAGTGGAGTGGTTCATGCTATGGTGGGCGAGATGTTAGGCTTACCTTCCATATCACCTGTCATGAAACTAGATATTGATGGTACTAAAGTAAAAATGACGCGTGAGATTGAAGGTGGTAAAGAGGAAGTCGAATCTAAGTTACCGCTTGTGGCGGGATGCCAGGAGCCCATTGCCGAGTGGAAAATTCCCAACATGCGCGGTATTATGTCTGCGCGCACAAAGCCACTAAAAGTGGTTGAACCAAAAGCAACGGAAGCCAGTGCAGTACTTCAAAAATTTGAACTGCCCGCACCTAAAGGTGCCGTGCAAATGATCTCAGCGGATAATGTGGCTGATCTTGTTGCTAAATTGAAGAATGAAGCAAAGGTATTGTAATACAATAAACACATAGGCACATAGAGCTATGTTTCTATGTGGTTAAAAAATGAATCTTTAAGAAAACATTATGACAACACTAGTTTTTGTGGAAGTAGCAGAAGGGAAAGTAAGAAAGTCATCGCTTGAGGCAATTTGTTATGCAAAGGCGATGGGTGGCTCGGTAACAGCGATAGCACTTGGTCCTGCAGATGCAGCGGAAGTTCAATCATTGGGTAAATATGGAGCAACCAAAGTGTTGCATGCGGCTGATCCAAAACTTGAGAAAGGAATTATACAGGTTTATTCTTCGGTACTTACCAAAGCTATGCAAGATGAGAACGCTGATGTGTTGGTATTAGCAAACTCATCGTTAGGCACACCTGTTGCAGCAAAAGTTGCGGTAAAGGCAGGGGCGAGTTTCGCATCCAATGTGGTTGAACTTCCAAACACAAGCAGTGGCTTTGTTGTCAAGAGAAGTATATATACAGGTAAAGCCTTTTCAATAGTTGAATTGAAAAATGCAAAGAAAGTAATTGCTATAAAAAAGAATGCAGCTGAAGTGAAAGAGAGTGGAGGTATAGCTGAAGTAGTAAATTATGCAGTTACACTTTCTGATGCTGACTTTAATACAACCATTCTTTCTTCTGAAAAAGCAACCGGTGATATTCTACTTCCAGAAGCGGAGATTGTAGTATCAGGTGGACGTGGTTTAAAAGGGCCTGAACATTGGGGAGTTTTAGAAGAACTCGCCAAAACATTGCATGCAGCAACCGGGTGCAGTAAACCTGTATCCGATATGGGATGGAGACCACACCATGAACATGTTGGTCAGACCGGAGTTAAAGTGGCTCCGCAGTTATATATTGCTATCGGAATCTCAGGTGCCATTCAGCATCTGGCCGGAGTAAATTCCTCAAAGTGCATTGTGGTAATTAATAAAGATGCGGATGCACCTTTCTTTAAAGCAGCCGATTATGGCATTGTGGGCGATGCATTCGATATAGTTCCTAAATTAACTGCGGCTATAAAAGCTGCCAACGGATAACAAAAAAGCAATCTCTGGAGTATGGTTGGGTTTTATTACTTTTTTTATAATTTCAATTTTCTGTGGCTACGTTGAAGAAGATAAAACTTGAAATACTCGGACTTTCTTCCAGTCAATCGCAAACTGGATCTTTTGCACTCGTGCTAGGAGAGACAGACGGCAACCGCAGACTCCCCATTATAATCGGCATGTTTGAAGCACAGGCAATCGCCATTGAGATTGAGAAGATTATTCCCAATCGACCGATGACGCATGATCTGTTCAAGTCCTTTTCGAACTCATTCCATTTTCATGTAGATGAAATCATTATTTCTGATTTGAAGGAAGGCGTATTCTTTGCCAAGATTGTGTGCACAGATGGGTTGAAGAAAACTGAAATTGATGCCAGGCCTTCCGATGCCATTGCCATTGGGTTGCGTTTCGATGCAGCTATTTATACCTATGAAGCAATTTTAGCGGAGGCTGGAATAGTGCTTACCGATCAGGAAGAAGAAGACGAGAAGGCTGAGATCAAGCCTGAGCCAAAAACAAAAGTGAAAAAAGAATCATCGCGCAAATCAAGTGGGAGTGAGGATTATAAGAATTATTCGATTGAAAAATTAAACGATCTTCTTAAAGATGCTATCGACAAAGAAGATTATGAGCGGGCAGCCAAAATCCGCGATGAACTAAGCAAGCGCAACTAAAACAGAAAACTCTAATGGATTATTTGCGTGGGCTGCTCGGTATCATCTTTATTATCGCCATAGCCTATTTACTTTCCGGTAATCGCAGAGCAGTTGACTGGCGATTGGTTCTAATCGGAATAACCATTCAGCTCCTTATTGGTCTAATTATCGGCAAGGTTGCATTCGCACAAATTGCGTTTAGCTATGCGAGTGAAAAGTTTGTAACCTTCTTAAGTTTTGCGGCCAAGGGAGCAGAGTTTTTATATGGCGATCTTTCGAAGAATAGTGCAGGAGATGCAACCGTAAAACATAGTCTCGGGTTTCTCTTTGCGTTTCAGGCGTTGCCTACTGTCATCTTCTTCTCTGCGGTTACTGCAGGATTATATTATCTGGGGATTCTTCAAAAGATTGTTTTTGGTTTTGCCTGGATTATGGCGCGCACCATGCGTTTATCAGGCGCTGAAAGTTTATCGGCTGCAGCCAATGTGTTTATGGGACAAACGGAAGCCCCTTTGTTGGTGAGACCGTTTATTGATCGGATGACAAAATCTGAACTGAATTGTTTGATGGTGGGTGGAATGGCCACTATTGCAGGCAGTGTGTTAGGAGCGTATGTATCCTTTTTAGGAGGCGGAGATCCGGTTCAACAATCCAAGTTTGCAACGTACTTGTTAAGCGCATCCATCATGAATGCGCCTGCCGCGATTGTTTTAGCAAAATTATTCATGCCGGAAACAGAACACGAAAAGATTGATCGAAATCTGGTTGTAAATAAAGATAAGATTGGTGTTAATTTGATTGATGCGGTAGCAACAGGTGCAGCTGATGGGTTGAAGTTAGCCTTGAACATTGGTGCCACGTTACTCGCGTTTATCGCGGTTATTTATGCCATCAATTGGGTGTTGGTTGATTTTGTGGGTGCTTATACCGGGTTAAATGATTTTGTTATTCAAAGTACAAACGGAACGTATCAGGGATTTTCCTTGCAGTATATTTTAGGACAAGTCTTTCGCGTATTTGCATTCTGTATTGGGGTAAGTTGGGATGAGTCGTTGTATGTAGGGAGCCTTTTAGGACAGAAGATGGTGATCAATGAATTTGTTGCCTATCTGGATTTAGCCAACTTGAAAGCTTCGGGTGTACTGAGTGAAAAATCTATCCGTATTTCAACTTACGCGCTCTGTGGATTCGCTAACTTCAGTTCAATTGCTATTCAAATAGGAGGAATTGGAGGTATGGCGCCTAACCGTCAGGGTGATTTATCTAAATTAGGATTGAAGGCAATGATCGCTGCTTCGTTGGCAACGATGATGACAGCCACGATTGCCGGAGCAATTTTCTAAATCAAGCAATATGAGATTCGTACATATCTTTCTTGCCTTAATGTTTATTTCATTTGGCGCACTGCAAATTAACGATCCCGATCCGTTGCTGTGGATATTGATCTACCTTAATATGGTGGTGCTTTGTGTGATGGCTTCTCTAAAACGCTATTACAAACTATGGATTGGTATAACGGCTGCCTTGTATTTGATCTATGCTATGTTTTTAATTCCTGGCACGTTAGAATGGTTTCATTCTCCTGACCGATCATTGCTATTTGATGACCTTGCCAAAATGCAATTTCCCTACATTGAAGAAACACGTGAGTGTTTGGGCTTGGCGATTTGTCTTGTCGTGTTAGGATTCCAATTTATTGTGTCTCGTAAATAGTTATCCCTCACAGACGGCCTCAATCGGTTGCTGTTTTTATCCGGATTTTATCGTGATCAATTTTATGAACCTGTTGGTGCGGTTAAGGGTATTTAATTACCTTTAAGAGAATGAAAAAGCTTTATTTTCTCCTTCTAATCACATTTCTTGGGTGTACTTCACCCAAGGAAAAAATTCCAGAAACTCCTATGGTAGGCCCGGAAAAAAAAATAATCATCTACCAGATGATGACCCGTTTGTTTGGAAATCAAAATACTACCAACAAGGTGTACGGTACGCTTTCGGAAAACGGAGTTGGAAAGTTTGCTGATATTAATGAGACAGCCCTCAAAGGAATTAAAGAGTTGGGTATTACCCATGTTTGGTACACAGGTGTTCTTGAACATGCCACGCTAACCGATAATAGCGAATTTGGAATTCCGTTAGATGATGCTGATGTGGTGAAAGGTAGGGCCGGTTCGCCATATGCCATCAAAGATTATTACGATGTCAATCCTGATCTGGCGACTGATATCAATAACAGGATGCAGGAATTTGAGCAATTGATTGATCGCACGCATGCTCAGGAAATGAAAGTGATTATTGATTTTGTTCCTAATCATGTGGCCAGAGTTTATTCGAGTGACGCTAAGCCCTCAGGAGTTAAGGATTTGGGTGCAGAAGATGACAGCACAGCTTCCTTCAAGCCATCAAACAACTTTTATTATTTACCGGGTCAGGAGTTTCAACCACCTGCACGATACAATTCATTGGGATCAAATTCTTTTTCAACGAAAGACAAAAAGTTTGTTGAGATTCCCGCAAAGGCAACGGGTAATGATCAGTTCTCAGCAACGCCTTCAATTGATGATTGGTTTGAAACTGTGAAGTTGAACTATGGAGTTGATATTCAAAATGGACGATCAACTCACTTTGATCCCATTCCCAACACGTGGGAAAAGATGAAAGACATTTTGGTGTTTTGGGCCAATAAAAATGTGGATGGCTTTCGATGCGATATGGCAGAAATGGTGCCTGTTGAGTTTTGGAACTGGGCAATCCCTCAAGTTAAAGCTGTTAATCCTGAAATAATTTTCATAGCTGAAATCTATAATCCTGCTCAGTACAAAAATTATATTCAAAAAGGTCGCTTCGATTTTCTATACGATAAAGTTCAGTTATACGATACGCTTCGATTGGTGATTAATAAAAAAGCAAATCCAAAAGATGTCGATGTCATTCAAAAGAGTCTTTCTGGAATTAATCAAAACATGGTTCACTTTTTAGAAAATCATGATGAACAACGAATTGCATCACCCGCTTTTGCTGGTGACTATTGGAAAGCTGCTCCTGCACTTGTAATCAGCGCCATGATTGATCGTGGGCCTATGATGATTTACTTTGGACAGGAAGTGGGTGAACGTGGTGATGGCACTGAAGGCTTTGGAGGTGACGATGGTCGAACAACTATCTATGATTACTGGGGTGTGCCAGAACATCAGAAATGGGTGAATGGAGGAAAGTTTGATGGGGGCGGATTAAGTCCAGATCAAAAACAATTACGTCAGTTTTATAGTGATGTACTAAAATTTGCCGCAACCAATAGAGCCATTGTTGACGGGGAGTATTATGACTTGACATCGTTTAACCAGCAGCAACAAAATATTTCAGATCGGGTGCATGTTTTTGTCCGTGTTTCAGGAGAGGAGCGATTGGTTATTCTTTCAAGTTTTGAAGAGAAACCTGCGCGGATAAAAATAATGCTTTCGGAAGAAGTTGTTCGTGCGTTTGAGTTTCAATCCGATAAAACATACATCGGCCGTGACTTGTTACGAAGTGGAACCGATATCGGTCTTGATAGTTCATACACATTTGAAGTGGATATGTTTCCTCACACGGCCTATATTTTTAAGATCAAGGAATGAACAGAATAATAGTTTTCATATTTATATTAATTCTTTTCTCATGTGAGAAGAGTGAAGATAATGTGGCTCGTTGGCCATATGGAGTAAACTATGAAGTCTTTGTTCGTTCATTTGCTGATAGCAATGGCGATGGTATAGGTGATTTTAATGGACTCACTTCACGCCTCGATTATTTGAAAGACCTAGGTGTAGGTGGAATTTGGTTAATGCCTATCATGCCATCACCGACCTATCATAAATATGATGTTACCGATTACAAAGCAGTTGATCTTGAATATGGAACAGAAGAAGATTTTAAGAAGTTAGTGGAGGAAGCTCATAAGCGAGGAATTAAAATTTTAGTTGATCTCATCCTAAATCACACGGGTTCTGGTCATCCTTGGTTTCAAAGTGCGATGAGTGATAAGCAAAGCCCGTATCGGGATTATTATGTGTGGGCTAATAAGGATTCTGTGCGCGAACAAATTTCCAAGAAAGCAACTTCATTAGATTCTGATAACATTACCCAATGGCATCCTGTTAAAGGCGATACAGTGTCTGAGCATTATTATGGTTTCTTCTGGGGCGGTATGCCTGATCTTAATTTTGATAATCTAAAAGTAAAAGATGAATTTATTGAGATTGGAAAATATTGGCTGGCGGATATGAACGTGGATGGCTTTCGGTTAGATGCTGCTAAACATATTTATCCAACAGAAAGAGCCACTGATAATCATGCTTTTTGGATTTGGTTTCGCAAAGAAATGCAAAAGATTAAGCCCGATGTTTATTTAGTAGGTGAGGTGTGGAGCAATGCAAAAGATGTTGCGCCTTATCTTAAAGGGCTGCCAGCACTCTTTAATTTCGATATGGGATATGCCATTACTTCGGTAGTGAAGACAGGAAAGGATACGGTAGGGTTGATCAGCACCTATAAATCGATCAACGATTTTTATCACACAAGCACCAGCGAATACATCGATGCAACCTTTCTCAAGAATCATGATCAGAATAGAATTCTTAGTGAGCTTGACGGTAATACAGAAAAGGCAAGGGTTGCTGCAGGTATTTTACTCACCTTACCCGGCACGCCCTACATCTATTATGGTGAAGAAATAGGGATGAAAGGAGTAAAGCCCGATGAACTTATTCGGGAGCCATTTATTTGGGATGCTAGTGCAAATGATAAGATGCAAACCTCTTGGGAGAAGGCAACCTATAGCACGGATCAAACGGTAACTCCATTAGCAAAACAAAAAGTTGATCCTACCTCTTTATATAATTTCTATAAGAATTTCATTAACTACAGAAATTCAAGTGAAGCGCTTACTTATGGAGATATTGAAAATACAAACCTGAATATTCAGGAGTTGGTTAGTTTTATCAGGAAGAAGGATTCGGAAGAAAAATTAATCATCCACAACGTTTCAGATGTGGAGATTACTGTGCTGCTTGAAAACGATCTGGCAAAATTTAAAGAGATTGATTTTGTTTCGTTGGGCGAAATTAAGAAGGATGATAACGCATGGATAATTCCAGCCTATGCATCGGTAATATTTAAATAGAATTTATGCACGCTAAGTCGCAAAGATCGCTAAGGAAAAATTATTTTGATTTTGAGAATTGCTCTTCTGTTTTATTTGCGTCCTATGCGCCTTTGCGTGAAGTGTTTGGAATTTTTAATTTTTTTGATAGATGATAACAGGTAAGAAGAGAGTCATAATTGAAAATGTTCAACCTGTGGTTGACAACGGTTTGTACATGGCAAAGCGAACTGTTGGCGAAAGTGTAACTGTAACAGCATCTATCTTTGGAGATGGCCATGATCATATTCGGGCCGAAGTGCTCTATAAAAAACAAGGAGCTAAAACTTGGGACAAAGTTGAGTTGCACCCAACTTATAACGATGAGTGGAGTGCTTCTTTCTATGTGTTAGAAACAGGCATCTATGTTTTTACGATTCATGCCTGGATCGATCATTTCGAAACCTGGTATGATGGATTTAAAAAGAAAGCTGCCGCTAAAGTAGATGTGAAAGTTGAATTGATGGAAGGCATTATCTTCCTTCGAAAACTGGCCGCACTTAATCCCGCTTTATCGGGCAATGCCGACAGACTAGAGAAGGCCGGGAATAACCAATATGCAATTGATTTAGTGCTAGGTGATGACTTCGCATCGCTGGTTCATACAAATCCATTAAAAGAAAATGAAACCGAACTGGGTGAAGTTGTAAAGATTCAGGTGGAGTATGCTAAAGCAAATTTCTCTGCCTGGTACGAATTCTTTCCTCGATCAGCATCTTTGGAGTCTGGCAAGCATGGCACCTTTCAAGATTGTATTCGATTACTGCCGCGCATTGCTTCGATGGGTTTTGACGTGTTGTATTTTCCGCCAATTCACCCAATCGGGAAAGTTAATCGCAAGGGGAAGAATAATAATGTGCGATCAGAAAAGGGCGAGCCGGGTTCACCTTGGGCGATTGGTAGCGATGAAGGTGGACATAAATCTATATTGCCTGCTTTAGGAACTCTTGAGGATTTTAAAAAGTTAGTTGTTGAAGCAAAGAAGTTAGGAATTGATCTTGCAATGGATATTGCATTTCAATGTGCTCCCGATCATCCTTATGTAAAAGAACATCCTGAATGGTTTAAGCAGCGACCGGATGGAACGATTCAATATGCAGAGAACCCGCCAAAGAAATATCAGGACATCTATCCTTTCAATTTTGAGAATGATAACTGGAAGGAACTTTGGGAAGAATTAAAATCAGTATTCTTCTTCTGGATTGAACAAGGCGTTTCTGTTTTTAGAATTGATAATCCACACACTAAACCAATTCCATTTTGGCAATGGGTGATTACTGAAGTGCAGAAGGTGCATCCGGATACAATCTTTTTGGCGGAAGCATTCACACGACCAAAGATTATGGACTCGTTGGGTAAGGTGGGCTTTACTCAATCATACACCTACTTCACATGGCGAACCTCTAAACAGGAATTGATTGAGTATGTAACTAGTTTAGTGAATGGTCCTTCACGAAATTATTTCAGACCAAATTTCTGGCCCAACACACCCGACATACTCCCTTATCAATTACAGCATCAAGGTGAAAATATTTTTATTTTACGCTATGCGCTGGCTGCAACACTTTCATCCAATTACGGAGTGTATGGTCCGTCTTACGAATTCTATGAAAACACCCCGATGTTAGGGAAGGAGGAATACTTTAATTCTGAAAAGTATGAGGTGCGCCATTATGATTGGAAGCGTACCAATCGCATGACGGATATCATGAGTTTGCTCAACAAAATCCGCAAGCAAAATCCTGCGCTTCAATCAACATGGAATACGCAATTTTGTGCCATCGAAAACAATCAGATCGTTGCGTACCTGAAAGCCACGGACGATTTGTCGAATATTATTTTAGTAGTTGTAAATCTTGATCCCAACAATGGTCAAAACGGATACATCCAATTACCTAAAGAAAAACTGAGAGTGGGTAATAGGATTAACATCAAGCTACACGATTTAATTACTGATGAACATTACACATGGACGCAAGAGTGGAATTTTGTTGATCTTAATCCCAACAAAATGCCTTTTCATTTATTTAAGTTAACCGTACATGAGTCAAACATGTAACTATGGCCGCACCAAAAACAGATCCACTTTGGTTTAAAGACGCAATCATCTATGAGATAAGTGTGCGCGCTTTTTTCGATAGTAACAATGATGGGATTGGTGACTTTCAAGGCTTGATTCAGAAATTGGATTATCTTGAAGACCTTGGAATTAATACGCTTTGGTTGTTACCATTTTTCCCATCACCACTTAAAGATGATGGCTATGACATTACTGAGTATTGTGATATTCATCCCGACTATGGAACATTAGCTGATTTTAAATTATTCTTAAAAGAAGCGCATCGCAGAGGAATAAAGGTAATTACTGAACTTGTTCTTAATCACACATCCGATCAACATCCTTGGTTTCAAAAATCCCGTAAGGCGCGTGCAGGCTCACGTTATAAAGATTACTACGTGTGGAGTGAAACAACGGATAGGTATAAGGAAGCGCGCGTAATGTTTACCGATGAAGAATCCTCTAACTGGGCGTGGGACAATGAAGCCAAAGCTTATTTCTGGCATCGGTTTTATCGCCATCAGCCCGAATTGAACTTCGAAAACTCTGAAGTGCAATTGGAAATGATTAAAGTAATTGACTTTTGGATGAAGATGGGCGTGGATGGTTTCAGGCTTTCCTCTGTTCCTTTTTTGTTTGAAGAAGAAGGAACCAGTTGTGAAAACCTTCCTCAAACACATTCTTTCCTTAAACGAGTGCGGAGTCATATCGATAAGCATTATGAAGATCGCATTCTAATTGCCGAGGCAAACTTATGGCCGGAAGATGCAGCTGAATATTTTGGTGAAGGCAAAGAGTGTCATATGAATTTTCACTATCCGTTGATGCCTCGCTTGTATCTGGGCTTAAGAACGGAGGATGCCTATCCGATCATCGATATTTTAGAACAAACGCCCACTACACCTATGAATAGTCAGTGGGCATTGTTCTTGCGAAATCATGATGAAGTGGGTCTTGAAATGGTAACAGAAGAAGAGAAAGATTATCTCTTTAAAGCATACGCCAACGATCCGGCTACAAAACACAACATTGGTATCAGACGCAGGCTTGCACCTTTGTTGAATAATGATCGAAGAAAGATTGAACTATTATACACCATCTTGTTTTCGCTTCCGGGCACACCTGTACTTTATTATGGTGATGAAATTGGAATGGGCGATAACATCTATTTGGGTGATCGCTTTGGAGTGCGAACTCCTATGCAATGGAACATGAATAGCAATGCCGGGTTTTCAACAGCTAATCCTCAAAAACTTTATTTGCCTGTTGTTCGTGATCCTGAATATAGATATGAAGCAATCAATGTAGCCACGCAAGAAGAAAATCCATCTTCACTGATGTGGTGGATTCGAAATGTAATTGCAATGCGAAAGAGACTAAGTCTTTTTGGTCGAGGTGAGTTGAAATTTATTGAAAGCTCAAACTCTAAAATTCTGAGCTTTGCACGAACACACGAAAAGGAAAATATTATTGTAGTTGCTAACCTTTCTCAATTTTCGCAATCCACAACACTTGATCTTAAGGATTTTAAAGATTGTGACATCACTGAGGTGTTTAGTCAGAACCGGTTTATGAGTGTGGGCTCAGGTGATTATTCCATTACAGTAGGCCCTTACGGATATTTTTGGTTTCAAGCGGATGTTAGTGAGAAGAAGGAGCAGAGTGGAAGTTCGAATGAATTGTTTCTTTTCAAATCAGATCTTTCGTGGGAGCGCGCATTTTCAAACTACAATGACATGCGCGTGTTGGAACGAAAAATTCTTCAACCCTTTATGAAGAAGTGCCGCTGGTTTGGCGGCAAAGCACGTGCTATCAATAAGATCAGTATCAATAAAGTGATTCCGCTTAAAGCGGATGGTGAGATGCATTATCTAACTATTATTGAAGTGCATTATGTACAGCGCCTTCCTGAGTTGTACTTCCTCCCCATGTGTTTTGTTCCTTCCGATAATATTTTTGATCAGGTAGAGTATACTGCACAAAGTGTAGTTTGTCGTGCCGACATCCAAGGTAAAGTAGGGTTTGTATTGGATAGCAGCTACCATAAAGGCTTCCGCGATTTTATGTTTGCAAGCATGGATCGTAAAGTGCGGATTAAAGATGATGAAGGCACGCTTGAATTTAATAGTAGTGTATTCACCAAACTCAATTCGCAAAAGATAGATTCTAAAATCTTGAAGGCTGATCAGAGTAACACAGCAATTATATACAATGATAAGTACTTCTTTAAATTCTATCGTAAAATAGAACAGGAGGTAAATCCTGACCTTGAAATTATTCGATTCCTTTCTGAGAATACTTCGTTTAGAAATTCACCTAAATATGCAGGTAGTGTAGAGTACCGAGATAATGATGGAAAAACGATGGTATTTGGGTTGCTTCAAGAGAAAGTAGAAAACCAGGGCGACTCGTGGGTTATGACGATCGATTCTGTAGGTCGATTCTATGAGCGAGTAATGGCTAAAGCCAAAAAGGAGAAGTTACCTGCGTTGGTTAATAAAGCTTCTATCAAATTTGAGGAAGCCCCAGAATTAATTCAAGAGTTCATCGGTCGTGGATTTTATGAACGAGTAGTACGCTTAGGGCAGCGCACGGCAGAAATGCATTTGGCACTCGCCTCAGATAAAACTAATCCAGCATTCACTCCCGAGTACTTTAACAACAACTATCAGCGCTCACTCTATTCGGCATTACGTAAACTCACACGCGATCGATTTAGATTACTTGAGCAATCCCTTGGTAAGCTAAATGATGAAACACAAGAACTTGCCAAGAAAGTGTTGGCGATGGAGGATAGTATAATGGAATGCTTTAGTGAAGTACATAAAACTAAAATCACTGCCATTAAAACACGTATCCATGGCGATTTTCATTTGGGTCAGATACTTTTTACAGGAAAGGATTTCGTGATTATTGATTTTGAAGGCGAACCAGGTTTTAGTTTTAGCGAACGCAGGCTTAAGAAAAATCCATTGAAGGATGTAGCAGGTATGATGCGCTCATTCCACTATGCAGCGTTTGGAAAGATTATTCTTAATGAAAATTATAGAGAGAAAGACATTGAATTTTTAATGGAGTGGGCGGAGCAATGGCAACACTATGTAAGTAGATTTTACATGGGTGCATACCTTGAGCGATCAGGCCTAAGTGCTCAAATAAGTGATCAGGATGAATTATTAATTCGTACCTATTTGCTTGAAAAGGCAATTTATGAGCTAGGATATGAATTAAACAGCCGTCCTGATTGGGTAAATATTCCCTTGCGGGGAATTTATTACCATATGAATCGGTACTTTCAAGCAAAGGATCTACGCAAAAAGAAAAGCTAGTGAACTGACTAAAAAGTCAAATTAGTAAAGGATTGTCATTCCGGGCTTGACCCGGAATCTCAAGGAGTGTGATGAAGACTAGATCGCGGCTCAAAGCCTGCCTTTGCCGAAACGGCTTCGTGCAGGCAGGACCGCGATGACAGAAGACTTTTTAGTCAGATCACAATTAAGTAAATGATTAGGGTGTTTTAACTTACAATAAATAGGATGGCAAAGAAGAAGACTACCAAGATTGAATCTGAAGAACAAGATAGCTTTAGCCTCTTTTCAGATTTTGATATTCATCTATTTAAAAGTGGTAAGCATTTCAAGCTTTACGAAAAACTTGGAGCGCACTTGACCACGTTCAAAAAACAGAAAGGAACTTACTTTGCTGTGTGGGCACCTAATGCAAGAAGCGTTTCTGTTATCGGAAACTTTAATAGCTGGAACAACAACGATCATAAACTTTCACCCCGTTGGGATGAATCAGGAATTTGGGAAGGATTTTTTGCCGGGATAGGAAAAGGCGAGACCTATAAATATTCAATTCACTCGAATACAGGTGAAATAGTTGAGAAGGCAGACCCATTTGCATTCTATGCTGAGATAGCACCCAACACTGCTTCTGTTATTTGGGATCATGATTACACGTGGCGCGATAAAGTGTGGTTAGCCGATCGCAAGAAGCAGGCTGGGAAACCAAAGCCTTATTCCGTATACGAAATACATTCAGGCAGTTGGAGACGAAAATTCGATGATGGAAATCGCTCCTTGAGTTATAAAGAATTAGCGGTTGAGTTAGTTGAGTATGTAAAGGAAAGTGGGTTCACACACGTAGAATTTTTGCCTGTGATGGAGCATCCCTTCTTTGGATCGTGGGGCTATCAGCTCACAGGATACTTTGCACCCACCAGTAGATTTGGATCACCGCAGGAATTTATGGAACTGGTGGATGCTTTTCATGAAGCGGAGATTGGCGTCATCTTAGATTGGGTTCCCTCACATTTTCCAGGCGATGCACACGGACTTTATAAGTTTGATGGTACGCATTTGTTTGAACATGCCGATCCCCGAAAGGGATTCCATCCGGATTGGAGCAGTTACATTTATAACTATGGTCGTCCGGAAGTACGATCATTCCTTATCAGCAATGCATTATTTTGGTTAGAGATTTATCATGCCGATGGATTACGTGTGGATGCGGTAGCTTCTATGTTGTATTTGGATTATTCCCGCAAGGATGGTGAGTGGATACCTAACGAATATGGTGGCAACGAAAACATTGAAGCGGTTAGCTTTCTAAAAGAATTTAATGAAGTTGTTTATGGAAACTTCCCGGATGTAGTAACGATAGCTGAAGAATCAACTGCTTGGCCAGGTGTTTCCAAACCTACTTACTTAGGCGGACTTGGTTTCGGTCAGAAGTGGATGATGGGTTGGATGCACGACACGTTGAGTTATTTTAAACTTGATCCTATCCATCGCAAGTATCATCAGAATGAAATTACGTTTAGCATCATGTATGCCTTTACAGAAAGTTTCATGTTACCGCTTTCGCACGATGAAGTAGTTCATGGAAAAGGTTCGTTGATGGGACGCATGCCGGGCGATGAGTGGAGACGCTTTGCTAACCTGCGCTTAATGTATGCCTATATGTTTACACACCCCGGTACAAAACTTTTGTTTATGGGTGCTGAGTTTGGACAAACCAGTGAATGGAATCACGACCGCAGCCTTGATTGGTATTTACTTGATCAGGGTGGTCATAGAGGAATACATACATTGGTAAAGGATCTTAATGCATTGTATAAAACCGAACCGGCTTGTTTTCAATTTCCATTTGATGACAGAGGATTTGAGTGGGTAGATTATTCCGATCGCGAGAACAGTGTAATTGTTTTTATGCGGAAGGCAGAGAATAAAGAAGACGCTCTTATTGTAGCATGCAACTTCACTCCCGAGGCACGACAGATCTACCGCATTGGGGTTCCGTTTCGAGGCACTTATTCGGAAGTATTTAATTCGGATGAATTAAAATATGGAGGAAGTGGAGTTCTTAATCAGGGTTTACTTTACACAACGCCCGTAAAATATCACAATAAAGATTATTCAGTTTCTATTACCTTGCCACCGCTTGGTATTTCTGTACTTAAACTTCATGAAGAACAAGCACAGTTTGAAATTGAATAACTAAAAACCCTAACTCACTATTACTACTTCTACCAATTTAGTAACTACTTTATTCTATTCGTTAAATGTCATCATCATCTAGCAAGTACGTTTGTATTCACGGCCATTTTTATCAACCCCCACGCGAAAATGCCTGGTTGGAAGTAATTGAAGTTCAGGATTCAGCTCATCCCTATCATGATTGGAATGAACGCATTAATGCAGAATGTTACGACCCCAACGCAACCTCTCGCATTCTTGATGAAGCGCGTATCATCAAGAATATTGTTAACAACTATGCGCGCATCAGTTTCAACTTTGGACCCACATTACTTTCGTGGATGGAGCTCTATGCTCCCGAAACGTATGAGGCAATTTTAGAAGCAGATAAACAAAGTCTTCTAAATTTCGGAGGCCATGGTTCGGCAGTAGCGCAAGTGTATAATCATATCATTATGCCGCTGGCTAATGCTCGTGATAAGGAAACACAAATTCTTTGGGGTATTCGCGATTTTGAATATCGCTTTAAGCGGAAGCCCGAAGGAATGTGGCTGGCCGAAACAGCAGTGGATACTGAAACACTTGAAGTGCTGGCTGACAATGATATTAAGTTTACAATTCTTGCACCCAGACAGGCAAAAGCTGTGCGGAAAATTGGAACGACAGAATGGACTGCTGTGCATGATCGCACGGTAAACACAACCAAAGCCTATCGATGCAATCTCCCCAGTGGAAAATCAATAATCGTATTTTTTTATGAAGGCGACATTTCGCAAGGCATTGCGTTTAATGGATTATTGAACGATGGAAAACGTTTTGCAGAGAGATTAATAAATACTTTCAATAGAGATGACAAAGGACCTCAATTGGTGCATGTTGCCACGGATGGTGAAACGTATGGCCATCATCATAAGCATGGTGAGATGGCGTTGGCGTTCTGTTTGGATTTTATTGAGAAAGGTAAAGACGCAACACTCACCAACTATGCTCAGTTTTTAGAGCTTTGTCCACCCGAAGAGGAAGCACAAATTGTTGAAGACAGTTCGTGGAGTTGTGTGCATGGAGTAGAGCGGTGGCGCGAAAACTGTGGCTGTAATGGGGGTAAGCCGGGATATCATCAGCTTTGGCGTAAGCCATTGCGCGCTGCATTAGATTGGTTGCGCGATAGCGTGGAAGTAATTTTTGAGCAGGAAGGCGGTAAGGTTGTTGCCGATCCATGGAAAGCCCGTAATGCGTATATAAATATTGTACTTAAGCGGAGTGATGATAATATAAAGAGTTTTTTAGAAGATCACGCGTTGCCCGAGGCATCGGCAAATCGCATTTTGCGAATCATGGAAATGCAACGCCATGCCATGCTGATGTACACGAGTTGTGGTTGGTTCTTCGATGAAATTTCCGGGATTGAAACAACGCAGGTCATGCAGTATGCGTGTCGCGTAATTCAATTGGCCAATCAAATCGGTAATGTAGATTTAGAAGAAGAATTTATTAAACGGCTTGAAGAAGCACCAAGTAATGTAGCGACTTATCAAACGGGTGCATTAGTGTATAAGAATGTTGTGTTACCATCTCGCACAAACTTACAACGTGTGGGTATGCATTATGCTGTGGCTTCTATTTTTGAAGATGAACCCGAAGCGCTTTCTGTTTTTAATTACACCACATCCAACGATTTCTTCTTAAAGAAAGAAGCAGGCGAACAAAAGCTGGTCTTAGGTATAACAAAAGTAAAATCAATGGTTACCCGATCAGAAAAGAAGTTTGCCTTTGCGGTAATCTATTTGGGTAAGCATAATATCATCGGTAATATCTCCCTGGATATGCAATCCGATGATTTTGCAAGTATGCAATTTAGAATGGTGAAATCCTTTGAAGAAGGTAGGTTAGGGGATGTGATTGGTTTGATGCAGGTTTATTTTGGTCCCGAAAAATATACGATCTGGCAACTCTTTCAAGATGAGAAACGAAAGATTCTGGATATGATTTCACAGGAAAGTATGAATGACCTGGAGCAATCGCTGCGTAAAAGTTATAATCGCGACTATCCATTGATCAATGCGTTGGCTAACAACAATATTCCCATCCCGGTTACGTATAGAACAACGTTTGAGTATGTGCTCAATGCAGATTTGATTAAAATTTTCAAATCTGATAAAATCAACATCAAAGAGATGGAGCGTATTGCCACAGAACTTGAAAAGTGGAAGTTTAAGATTGAAGACCCCGATAAACTTTCACGGTTAGCGGGCGATAGTATTTTTAGAGAACTGCAACGCATCAGCAGTGAGCCCGATAATCTAAAACGTATCCAACGTTTGAATAGGATGTTCCCGGTTTTACAAAAATTTAAGCTTGAGCCAAACCTTCACAAAACTCAAAATTTCTATTTTGAGTTTTCACAGAAACGAAGCGAAAGACTGAAGCAAGAAATGGAAGCAGAGTGGGATGAACAGTTTAAGTTGCTTGGAAAGAATTTGGGTGTGAAGTTGGAGTAATGGATTAGAGTACTTACTGTTCGACCCAATAACTATAGATGTGCGACCCCGTTGGGGTCGAACTTTTCAAGTCCTAGGTAAACATTTGCTTGGCACATATCCATAGCGCCACCAAAGCAAGCAAAAGAACCAATTTATTTCGATAGCGAATTGATAAGACGATCTAATCTAAACCTTTTATGAATTTGGACAAAGAAGTTCCAGTAACGGACAGCGATCGGAGCAAATTATTCTCTATTGTTGAGTTAAATCGCTTGGCATTATTGTTGACAACCTAGACACAATCAAATCTCCACATAATGAAGCGTATTGTTTTCCCCTATGTTCTTGTCATATCAATTTCTATCTCAGGGCAATGTCAGCAGAAGGCATCAAACTATTTGGGTCAGCCAGATCCTGTAAGGCTCCCTAAAAATAGTACAGTTTAAAAGTAGAAAAAATTACTTTTAAATTGTATAAAAATGAAAAGGAGCAAATTCAGTCCAAATCAAATCGCCACGATACTCAAGGAGTTTGACGCTGGCAAAAAAGCAGAGG
>JBGSIM010000034.1:0-6185 GCA_041742535.1 Cyclobacteriaceae bacterium
CAGATTAAGCTCTTTTTTGCTGACTGGATTTTTACCTTGCGTTAAATAAGATGAGGTAAGCCAGCCCATATTCTCTGATATATGCAACAATTGCCTTGCGAAACTCATTTCTTCTTCTGATGGTTTGAAATCATAATTTTCCGCAGGCATCAATTCAGCCACTTTAAGCGTATAGGATTTTGCGTTTTCTAGCTTTTTCTGTGCTGCCTGTATAAATAGCGAATCAATAGATTGCGCTCTAAGAGAGATACACAAGCAGGGCAATATGATTGCGAGAATAGTAATTACTTTCATGATGTTGGTGTTAACAAACTGCAAGCTAAAGCATCTAAAGGGAATGGTTAGTAGAAAACGGTTAGGCAATTAGCCAGACATCCCACTCAATAATGATACTAATAACCAGTATAGAAAATACAATCACAGCCAGGCCCTTATGTATCCATTCTTGTTCAAATTTTTTCAACGCTATGAGAAGAAAAGACGAAGCGAGTAATATTTGTAAAACCTGAGTTTTTAACCCCATCTCTAAAATAAAAATATTATAGGTTATTGATAGGGTTGCTGATATGATAAAGATCAAAAATATTTTCTGGTAATGTCCATAATAAAACATTTTCAGGTCAATTACTTTTCCCTTCAAGGAATACGGAAAAAGCATTCTCGCAAGAATAAATAAGTTAACCGGATAGGCCATTACAAAAAGAAAGGTTGGCAAGCGCCAAGGCTGGTAACTTTTCAATTCATACGTTACCCACCACTCTTGGATATGAAGAATTAATACGAATAGCATCCAGAGTATATGAGGCCAATACACTCTCACACGATCACTTTTGTGGATAAGGTTGGCAATGCCGGTTAAAATCTGAGTAATACCTAGTCCCAGAATGATGGAAATAAGAACTGTTACATATTCAAATGCATTCATCTTAAATTGTATGGTTTTAGTATATTAAAATCATGAAGAAATCTCTCAGAAAAGACGGGTTATAATTTTTATCTCAGCCTCCAGCGTTTTATGCACCGGGCATTTGTCGGCAATTTCAAGTAACCGCTGGCGCTGCGCTGCGGTGATATTTCCATCTATCTCAATGAGTCGTTCAAAATGATCAATACGTGAGCTTGTGTTATCCGATTGACAATCTTCGCAATGGCGTTTATCATGATTCACATGTACTTTTATTTCATTCACTTCCAGATTTTTCCGGTTCGCATACATGCGAAGGGTCATGGCCGTGCAGGTAGCCAATGCCGAACTGAGAAGTTGATACGGTGTCGGACCGAAGTCACTGCCGCCTACATCCTCAGGCTCATCGGCAATGATAAAGTGTTTACCTGCCTTAATCAGTGTTGTGTATCCCGAAGCCTTGTCGCCCACCAATGCGACCGTTTGATGTTCTGTTTCTAATTCGGCCTTTTCCGGCAACATCAGATAGCGCTGTGCCCAGGTGGCAATCACTTCACCTGCATAGTGAGAATCATTTTTATCGGTAAGCAGGTGATCGGCTCCATCCAGTGAAACAAAACTTTTAGGATGCTTTGCCGACTGATAAAGCAGGGCCGCATTATCGATACTTACCGTTTCGTCCTGAGGTGAATGCAAAACAAGAATGGATTTATTTAAATCAGCTAATGTTTTTGTAATGACATGACGCTCAAGATCGTCCACAAATTGCTGCTTAAGGGTAAAGGGCCTTCCTCCGATATTCACTTGAGCAACTCCCTGATACTTTAGCTCGGTAAGTTGTTCACTAAAAATATGCTTTACATGCTCAACATCAGCAGGGGCTCCAATAGTGGCCACCGCTTTTACCGAATCAATTTGAGAAGCTGCTTGAATTACTGCTGCACCCCCTAATGAATGCCCAACCAACAATGAAGGACTCTCAAATTCCCTTTTTAAAAAATCAGCAGCTGCCACCAGGTCGCTCACATTCGCTGAAAAGTTGGTGTCGGCAAAGTCGCCTTCGCTCTTACCCAAACCAGTAAAATCAAAACTCAAAACGGCAAATCCACGACCTGCCAGCGCTTTAGAAATATTGCGAGCTGCATTCAGGCTCTTGCCACAGGTAAAGCAGTGAACAAAAATAGCGTAGGTATGAGGTTGCTGATTGGCGGGCCATTCTATCTGTGCCGAAAGCTCATGATTTTGAATATTGTTAAATGTAAAATTTCGATTTTTCATTAGGAAATAAATAACACGAAATATACAGAAGATGCGCATCTGGTCAGGATTAACATTGTCTTATCATTGACAATTATCTTAATAAATTCTTGCTAAATCCGGGTGCACGAAGCGGTATAACCTTATTATGTTTTCATAAGAATCAGATTGTAGTGTTACCTGATAAAGCAGAAAGGTTGCCCATGGTTACTATTTAATCTGAATAGTTTGCTGCCTGCACCAGTTTAAGTGTCTGACTACTGACAAATGACCTTATAAACTTGAACCAATAAACTTATAAAAAGCAGAGACTGTTATCTTGCGTATTAGCGAACACCAAGTCAAAAGCAATTAAAATTATATGCGTCAGGAGCACTATGTAAATCGCGATTTAGATTGGTTAAATTTCAATGGCAAGGTACTCCAGGAGTCTGCAGATCAAGCATTGCCTATTTATGAACGCATCAAATTCATGGCTATTTTCTCCGCTAACCTGGATGAATATTATCGTGTAAAGGTAGCGGCATTACACAAGCTGACATCCCTCAAGAGGAAACGTGTAGAAAAGTGGTTAACATTCGTTCCTCAAAACTTGATCAGCCAGATAGCTGAAACAGTGAATGAGCAACAAGAGAACTTTGGATACATATGGAGAAATCAGATTTTGCCGGAACTGGCAAAGTATAATATCATTCTTATTCAAGACGAGCATTACTATCCGGAACATATTGAGGCGGTTAATGATCATTTTCAAAACACAATCCTGAGTTATATTTCGGTTCATTTACTTACGCCTGAAAAGAAGATCCGTATTGAAAATGGTTGTGTTTACCTGGCTGTAAATCTGAAGCATAAGCTAACTCTTCTTGAATCTACAGGGTTAATAAAAATTCCGTCAGAACTACCCAGGTTTATTCAATTACCATGTAGGGAATCAAAATATTATCTGACATTTCTGGATGATATCATTCGATCTAATATCACGTTGATTTTTCCGGATTACTTTCAAACTGGCTCCGCCTACAGTATCAAAATAAACTATGATGAGGACGTGGAGATTGAAGATGAATTCAGCGGCAATCTCCTTACCAAAATAAAAGAGCAGCTTGAGAAGCGGAAAGAAGGTGTGCCGGTTCGGCTACTATATGATTCTGCGATGCCTGAAAATTTAAAGCAGGAGATTGTATCGGGTACCGATATTGAAACCCATTTCCTGGTGAAAGGAGGCAGATATCACAATCTTAGTGATTTATTTGATTTACCTAATCCTGTTGGGCATAAGCTTGAAGCGAAAAAAATTAAGCCCCTTGAAATCAAATGCCTTGAAGAAGATGTGTCTATTGGCAAGGCTATGGAAAAGAGAGATTTTCTGCTTCACTATCCATATCATACCTACGACTATACATTGCGTTTTTTTAGTGAAGCTATTTTTGATCCGGGCGTAATAAAAATTCAAATCACGCTGTATCGTATTTCAAGAAACTCACTGATTGCTCAATCGTTGATTGCCGCTGCGAAAAATGGCAAAGAGGTGGTCGTATTTGTTGAAGTAAAAGCACGCTATGATGAATTGAACAACATGATTTGGGCCAGTGAGATGGAGAAAGCAGGCATTAAAATATTTTACAGCATTCCTAAGCTAAAAGTGCATGCAAAGATAGCCTTGATAACCCGTCTGGAAAAAGGTGATAAAAAAGTTCATTATGGTTATTTAGCTACAGGAAATTTTAATGAACGAACAGCCCGGATGTATGCTGACTATGGAATGCTCACAGTAAATAAGAAGATTACACGTGAGATGAAGTTACTTTTTGATTACCTCGTAACACAGAAAGCAAAGTCGGTGAATTATAAGACATTGCTTGTATCGCGTTTCAGTATGAAGAAAAAATTATTGCAATTGATTGACAAGGAAATCGTTGCTTCAAAAAAGGGATTGCCGGCTAAAATTCATTTGAAAATGAATTCCATGGATGAAGCAGAAATGATTGAGAAATTATATGAAGCCTCGCAACAGGGTGTTGAAGTAAAATTGATCGTTCGGGCAGGATGTTCGCTTGTTCCAGGTGTACCGGGGATAAGTGAAAATATCAGCGCCTATCGCATTGTCGATCGTTATCTTGAACATGCCCGTATCTATTACTTTTACCAAGGGGGCAAGGAGTTAATATACCTTTCTTCTGCGGATTGGATGAATCGAAACTTAAATAAACGAATAGAAGTAGCCTTTCCCGTTTTAGACAAAAAGTGTAAATCGGAAATTCGTTACGCTATGGATCTTCAGCTTTCAGATAACACGAAGCGAACACGTATTCAAAGCAGTGAAAAGATTTTGGAGAACACCGGCACTAAATCTGTTCGCGCACAAACTGACACCTACACCTGGTTGAAAAATCTTGATGAACTGAATACACCAACCCTCATGGTTAACCAATGAAAATTGCATCGACACTACTGGAAGAAGCAGCTGAGTATGTTAAGCAGTATTTTGAGAAACATCTGAAACCAGAATTCACGTTTCATAATTTTGAACATACCCAAAGGGTTGTTCAGGCTTGTGAGTTACTGGGGAGAAGCTCAGGAATTGATAAGCAGTCAATGAATCAGTTACTATTGGCGGCCTGGTTTCATGATTTAGGATATACCCGTGGCGTTGAGGATCATGAAGAGAGTTCGGCAATACTTGTAGATAATTTTCTAGAAAGGAATCAGGTTGAGGACAAAGAGCGGAAAATTGTGAAAGATATCATTTTGGCCACCCGGATGCCTCAATCGCCAGAAACGCTCACCGAACAGATACTTTGCGATGCAGATATGCATCATCTGGGTTCTGAGGATTATTTCACCCATTTAAAGAAGCTAAGAAAGGAGTGGAAAAGGACCAGGCAGCTGGATTCTACAGATAAGAAATGGATTAAAAATAATATTCAATTCATTTCTTCACACCAGTACTACACATCTTCCGCTATGGATTCTTTTAAGGATAAGAAGGATGCTAATCTCCGCCAACTTAAGAAAAAGCTTAAAAAATTAATGAAACATGAAAGCTCGAAAAAAGACAAAACAACAGCTGGTGTTAGTCTTGATAATCCCAAGCTGGAGCGCGGAGTTGAAACGCTTTTCCGTGTGATGGCCAATAATCATATACGCCTGAGCGACATGGCTGATAATAAGGCCAATTTATTGATTACGATTAATGCATTGGTTATCTCCATTGTTTTGTCAGTTCTGGTAACTAAGCTGGATACTAACCCTCACTTAATTCTCCCAACCTTTATTATTATAGTTGTTAACGTGGTAACTATTACTATTGCCATTTTAGCCACACGGCCTAAAGTAACTGCGGGCACTTTTACGAAGGATCAGGTAAAAAATGGAGAAGTAAATCTCCTTTTCTTTGGAAATTTTCATGGCATGCCTTTTGGCGAATATCGCGATGCCATGTGGGACACGATGATAGATAAGAAAAGATTATACAGCAATATCATGTTTGATATTTATTTATTGGGCAAGGTCTTAAAAAAGAAATACCACTATCTCAAATGGGCATATACTTTTTTTATGGTAGGATTAATCGTGTCAATACTTTCGTTTATAACTACTTTCTTATTTATGTAATCATGCTATGAAGTACACTTCAGGTAACCATAACGCCATAGCACTGCCTATTTATAGAATTATATTTATTATTGAATTCTTTATTGCTCCCTTCTATAGTTCAGCTCAGATAGCAATTGATTCAGTTAAGAAGGAATATTGTGTACCCACCGTGGCCGGTATGCCACGTGGAAAAGGTGTGGTATTCAAATACCATGTAATTCCGGACTATTCGATCAAGTCCGTTTATTTAAAAGATAACACCACCAACACAGCTGAGATTACGAGAAACGGGAGGTTAGAATTTAAGGTTAGATTTCCCGTTTTTAACAAACCATACCTGTCTGTCATCACGGGTGTTAGTTATTCACAAGAACAATTTCATTTTGGAAAAATTGAAAGTGAACCTTATGCAGTAGCAAAAAGC
>JBGSIM010000035.1:0-7211 GCA_041742535.1 Cyclobacteriaceae bacterium
TAACCGATCGTAGGGAATAACATTTGAATTGTATAACAACCCCGAAACACCAAAGGTCGTTGTTGTTCCGTTTATCTTTCTTCCCCATGCTGTAGTTGTTCCTGTTAATGGGCAGTATATAATGGCAATTTCATCGCTTCCTACTTTATCATTGATGATCTCATGCCAGTCGAGAATGGGATGAGGATAAGCGCGCACATCTGTTCCATTTTTATATCCGACTACCAGAGTGTTATCTGTCAGATAATCGGCCTGACTGGCATTAATCATGACGGGATTTTCCAAAGCAGGGATTCCGTCTTTTCCCGGACCTCCATCACGTACTTCTTCCTTAGGGATGCTCCAGATTAAATCATTGGAATTGTTAGGCGTCCCATTACTACCACTTCCTGACCCAATCGGATCAGAACAACCTGCAGTTACTATTACGATGGTAAGTAGCGCATACTTTAATATAGTTTTCATAGTCATTATTTTTTAGCCACGCTTATTTTTTCTTCCACGAATAGTAAATACTTCCATTAACACGATACGTTGGGGTCAGTTGGGTTCCATCTACATGCGCATAGAGTGGCAGTTCTCCATTTATTCCTAAAATTAAATTTGAGCGGATGTGCCATCCCACCACAGGCATGACAAATAGCCAGCGTCCGCCTGTATTTGGTAATGATTGATCATTGAATCGGTCCTGATTAACAGATCGGTAACGAGCATTTAATCCAAAGGAAATTAATGCTGAGCCAATCAAAAATTGGTCAGCAATGCCAGAAAGCAATTGCATTTCATTACCAAATTGGTATTGTTGATCTACGAGATATTGGTCATTGACTCCTGCGTAACGGTATGTAACATTGAGATAATAGGTTTGGCTGGGTCTTACCGTATTAGTAAGCTGAATCCGATGAAGGAATATGCCATCCCAGGCACCGGATCCTGGTTGTAAATCTGCATTGAGCGTAAGCCCATTTTCATCTTTAACATCTGAAGTTCCCGTGGGTAATTTAGGACCAAGGGCTCCAATCAGTTTCAGATTACTTTTATTTAGATACGTGTAATTCACTAACAATACCGCATCGCCCAAACCTTGTGTTTTGTCATAATCTGTAAAACCAGCTTGTTGGGTTATTATCCTTTCTTGCGTTACCCACGAAAGGAGTCCTTCTACGAAGAATCGATCTGTGATAGAATACGATGACTTGAGAAGTGCAGAAAAAGTTTTTCGCTCGCGCGAATCATCATCCAATTCCTCGCTACCCTCTTTTAGCGTATTGAGTGTGTTCAGATCACCACTGAGTGAAAATTGCAATGTTCCTTTCGCTGAGGCTGGCAAGCCTCCTATATTATTAGATAATGGCACTCCTCCCGAACAACAGGTTTGTGACAATCCATAAGACTGAACAATAAGTTGAATTAGAAAAAGTAAAATCCATCTAGTCATTTACTCGGTATCACTTTATTTAATTTCACTAATTACTATGATAGCGAATTGTGGAGGGCGCTATTCCAAAATCTTTACTCAATAAGAAATGATCATTCAGGTACTTGATGGCCACTTTGATTAATGCCTGGTGATGTATGCTATGTTCAAGGCAATAGGCAAGCTCTCTGTATAAGCTGGTCACCAATCGTGTTTGATCAACTCCATTTGATGAATAGTCAGCTTTCAACTCAATACTTTTATCAGCGTTGATCTCACTTAGCTTTAGGATAAGTTCATCAACAACCGCCAAGGCAAAGAATCGGTCATTTTCAATACGATGGTTCCGCTCCCGATTGTCGTAGGATATCTGATTATTACGCTCATTAAATAAACAAACATAGAATTCCAGAATATGCCTTACGTGTTGGCCTACGGTAGAACCCGATAAAATGTCAACGGGCTCGCGATAGGTGTGATCATTTAAAGTATCAATTAACAGTCTTGTAGAAAGCAGGTTTTCTTTATTATATCGGGTGAGGCTCACCATACAATTAGTTTTTTAGTACTCCTTTCGCTTCGCGCATCAGCTGATTTGCACTGCGATAGCCTACTACCGCTTCGCGTATTGTGCCGTCAGGATTTATAAACAGCATGGTTGGGTAAGCAGTTATCACATAGCGTTCTGCCAGTTTTTTTCCTTCACCTTTTTCTGCATCGAATGTGGCGTTAATAAAATTGGCATTAAAAAAAGAGCCAACTTCCTTATCCGTAAAGGTATTTTTCTTCAATTGCTTACATGGACCACACCAGCTAGCGTAGATATCAAGGAAGATTATTTTGTTTTCAGCCCGAGCTTGTTTTACGATTTCTTCCCAGCTTGAATTTGAAAATTCGATACTGGTTTTCAAGTGGGGTTCATCTGTATTCCACTTAGCGGAAATAAACATCATGGCCCCTGCGAACAAAATGAACAATAGTATGTTTTTCATGTCTTTAAATTTATTACTTCAGAAGGTTCCCCAAGTCAGCGTCATTCGCCTTCTTGGGGAAATTCAAACAGCCCTATTGATTATTACTCTCCCTGATAGTCCGCATTTAGCGTAACTTCAATTTCTTTAGCAATGTTGGTGGAGGGCTTTCCTTTTTTAAACGTTACTCCATAGTCGCCTAACACTAAATTGAATTTTGTTTTGGCATTCACTACTCCACCTTTTACTGTAATGGTTCCTTTTTCCGTAATCGGCTTGGTGACATCTTTGATTGTTAGATTGCCTGAAACACTTACCTCGTAAGTGCCATCTTTGCTAAAGTCGACCGCACTGAGGTTGGCAATCTTTCCTTCAAATTTTGCTTTGGGGAATTCTTTTGTATTTAAAAAATCCTTACTATTAAAATGTTCCTGCATTAGTGATTTTTCGAATTCGAAGCTTTGCATAGGTACCGAAAAGGCAACATTGCCGGTCTCCGTTTCCAGCGTGCTTACAACTTTGTAATTGTTCGCTGTAATGTCTTCAACTGCAGTGTGAGAAAAGAAACTAATATGCCCTGCTTTAGTTACCAATTTACCGGCAACAGGCCGAAAGGCTGCGAAGGCAAGAAATGTCGCAGAAATCATTAGAAGGTACGTTAACTTTTTCATGGTATTTATTTGTTTAATTATTTGTTTGTTAAGGATTAAGTATATCTGATTTTTCAATGATTACATCTTCGTATAAATCCAGATCGGCATCGTAGCCTGCCCCAGAACGGATAACTCCTTTTATTGTTACTGTTTGACCTGCCGTTAATTTTTCTGCTGCTGCATTGGTGGCTGCTGAAAAGGTGCAACTCACACCTGCTTTATCCCCATCATCCTGCAACAGCACAACCAGTTGGTTATTCATATCGCGTGAAATGGAGCGCACGGTACCAGTAACAGCTATAATTTTTGAATCACCTGAATCATCAAGATATTTTAGGTTGCCTGCTTTGGGGTCAGTGAGATACTCTTGAACAAGATCGCTGGCCGTCAGTGTAAAATTAACGTCCGCTGATTGCACATCACGGTGTGGTTTATTAAATAGATAAAGTACAATGCTTGCTGCAGCGGCAATCCCAATGGCCACAACGATGAGTACTACTTTAATTACTTTTCTTTTTGTCATAAAATTAAATTTTAGAGAAACTTTCAGAGTAAACTTTCAGTTCGGTTATATAGACGGGTGGATCTGGTGATCCTGACAGATAAGCTTTAATTTATTTTAGTGTTGTTCAACTCCTTAATAATCTTTGATTTTACTTCGTCAGGGAGTTTTTTGATGGATACGTGGGGCTTATAGGAAGTTTTTGATTGGCTTCTCAGCATGTCATTCATAAAATGATTCTGTTTTTCATAGGATCGACATGCGTCACACATTTGAGAATGCATAAATAGTTGCAGTTTTTCAATCAACCTCAGTCGAGTGTGTAATCTCTTTTCCATCAATTCGGTTGCCTTCCGGCACGAGAGCATCAGCATATTCATCAGGCGCATCATTACTTCAAGGTTTAAACCAGTTTATTTCCAGGCAATTCCTCAAATGCAATTTTGCTCTATGAAGAATTTGCCACAGGTTAGACGTGGTTATGTTCAACTCCTGACAAATTTCATAACTATCTTTTTCATTCAGATATTTTAGCTGGATACAGCTTGACCAGGCTACTGGTAATTTCCTCAGGCAATTATTAAGGATGGCTTCAAACTCGGGGTTATCCAGAAGATTTTCTGTTCCTAAATCCCAAGGTTCCGGCTTCCATTCTTCTTTCCAGCGATGGTTGTTATCAAACCATGGATCATTTTCGGATTCGGCATGGGCAAGATTAGTTGATGCCAAACTCCTGACTTTTTTACGATAGTGATCGATGATTTTGTTTTTAAGTATTGAAAACAGCCACGTCTTGGGTGAACTCGCACCCTGGAATTTATCGACATGTTGAAAGGCTGCTAGAAAAGTTTCTTGTATTAAATCCTGTGCGTCAGCCTCATCGGACACTTTATTAAGTGCCCACCTGTAAAGTTCATCTCCATAAAGATTAACCCATTGCGTAATGCCTTGAGACCTATCGGGGTTAACAGTAGCCTGCATAATCAGAAAAGTTCTATCAGTAATATACTTGCTTTTAACATCAATGCATTTTTAATAATCTCATTAAAGTTCGATTTGTCAACGGCAGGACAGAATCAATGGAATCTGAACGAATTTTAATGGGTAGCTTTTGGTTGAAGTTGCAAATGAAAACTAAAATTCAAATCTTATGAAAGCAATCTGGAACGATCAAGTAATAGCTGAAAGTAATGACACTGTAGTCATTGAAGGTAATCATTATTTTCCTGAAGCAAGTGTTAAAAAAGAATTCCTGAAATCAAGCGATACTGAAACCGTGTGTCACTGGAAGGGTACGGCCAACTATTACTCGCTTAATGTGGATGGTAAAGAAAACAAAGATGCCGTGTGGTATTATGCAACACCGAGCGAGCTGGCCAAAGCCATTAAAGGCAGGATAGCATTTTGGAAGGGTGTTCAGGTTGTAAAGTAGGATGCATGATGAATAAGCAACCTTTTTCGATCGATGGCAGGAATTTGATTCCGACCATTCAGGCACTTCATCAGGCTTCCCAATTTGCTGCTATGGTCAGCAACAGTTATTTGCCAAAACTCAGTGATGACTCGCAAAACAGTTTTCACTGGACTGCGGAAACGGGTTGCCTGGAAGGTCGCTGGCTTAAAAATCCAACGATGAGAATGCTTATTGATGTCAGAAATTTCGAGATCATTATTGACAATTATCTTTCCATGGAAATCATTTCACTGGATGGCTGGACAAAAGAGCAGATCATTGGCAACCTTCAGGATGAATTAAAAAAAATACAGTTAAATCCATCCTTGCTCAAACCGGTTGAACAATTTACCATTCCTGCACATCCGGTAGATAAAGGACTGCCTTTTTCAAAACCTTCCATGGAGTTTCTTACGGAATGGTCAAATTACTTAAACGTTACGCAACTGGTACTCGGGGAAATTCAATCACGGTTTAAAAGGGCCTCAGCAATCAGCGTGTGGCCACATCATTTTGATATGGGATTATACCTGCCTATTGCAAAGGATGAAGCAGGCAAGGATACACAATCCATTGGGTTAGGATTAGCCATAGCGGACGCCTATGTACCTGAACCTTACTTCTACGTTAATCATTGGGGTAAGGAGTCGATAAAATATCCGAAACATCTTCCGCAAACGCGCTATGGTTACTGGAATACAAAAGACTGGAAAGGATTGGTGCTTACCTCCAGCGCCATACTGGTCAAAGAGGATCAGGTCGCCTTGGTGAAAGCATTTTTTAATGAGGGTATTAATGCTTCGCTTCAAGTATTAAAAAGACAAACTCAACCAATCGCCTGATGGAGTTAGTAGAAAAATACAATGCAGTTCGTAAATACTCCGTTGAAATTTGCGCGCCACTTCATAGAGAGGATTACGTGGTGCAGCCGGTGGTTGATGTTAGTCCGCCCAAATGGCACCTTGCGCACATCACCTGGTTTTGGGAAGAATTTGTGCTGGCCAATTATTATCCCGACTACCAGCGCTTTCATCCGCGTTATGCGTTCCTGTTCAATAGTTATTACAATGCGGTGGGTGACCGCGTTCTCCGCCTTGATCGCGGTAATATGTCGCGCCCAACGGTGGATGAAATTCTGGAATACCGTGGCTATGTGGATGAGCACATGAACCAATTGCTAAAATCTATTCCACAAAGCCTAAATGATTTAATCGAACTCGGAATCAATCATGAGCAACAACATCAGGAGTTATTATACACCGACATCAAATACATATTGGGTCACAACCCATTATTTCCAGTATATCGACAAGACTTTGCAGAAACTCCATTACACGACAGTGATCATTCCTTTTTTAATCTCTCTGAGGGAATGTATACCATCGGCTTTCAAGACCAGGGTTTCTCATTTGACAATGAACACGGTGCTCACGAAGTTTTTCTTCCTTCATTTTCGATTAGAAATAGTCTCGTGACAAATGGCGAATACTTAGAATTCATGAAAGCGGGTGGATATACTCACCCGCAATATTGGCATAGTGACGGATGGGCGTGGGTAAATGAAAATAGAATTGACGCTCCGTTGTTCTGGCATTTTATAGACAGCGAATGGAAACGTTATTCACTTGCCGGTCTTGAATTCATCGATCTCTTTGAACCGGTAACACACATCAGTTTTTACGAGGCAGCTGCTTTTGCTGAATGGAAAAAGATGCGACTGCCCACCGAATTTGAATGGGAAGCCGCCAGCCCTCATCTTAACTGGGGTAAGAGATGGGAACATACCAATAGCGCGTACCTTCCTTATCCGGGTTTCACGAAACCTAATGGCGCCATTGGCGAGTATAACGGTAAGTTCATGATCAATCAAATGGTATTGAGGGGAGCTTCTGTAGTAACTCCGCAATGGCATTCACGAAAGTCATATAGAAATTTCTTTCATCCGCACCTGCGCTGGCAGTTCAATGGCATAAGACTTTGTAAGAAATAAAACATGATAACAACCGATATACAATTGGCTGACATAGCCATGGCAGTGGAAGAAGGATTTGCACAAAACCCTAAAAGACTTCCCAGCTGGCTTTTTTATGATGAAGCGGGTGATAAAATATTTCAGGCAATCATGCACATGCCCGAATATTATCTCACAGCCTCTGAGTATGAAATCCTGCAAATGAATAAGGCCTGCATGCTTCGTCATTTTGCAGCACAAAAA
>JBGSIM010000036.1:0-4307 GCA_041742535.1 Cyclobacteriaceae bacterium
AGAGCGCGCAATTTCAAAAAGCTCGCACGCCTATAAAAACTCAAGTTGGGATTTGGTGGATGCCTCTAAAGAAAATGAGAAAGTAATTATGGAAGCGAAGGATGACGATTTGCCAAAAGAAATGAAAGGCATGAGTGTAACTCAACGCCAGGCGTATGTAAAACAAAAAGCAGACGAGCGCAAAAAAGTGCAGGATGAAATTCAGACACTTAACAAAAAACGAAGTGAGTTCATTACAGCCAACACACCCAAGGATGAAGACAATTCATTGGATACCTCGATGATGAAGGCTGTGAAAGAAAAAGCAAAGCAAAAGAATTTAAGTTTTTAAGTGGTGGGGTTTAGGTGAAGTGAAAACCCCGGTGCGAGCCGGGGTTCTTTTTTCTGTAGGGATGGTTGTTTATATTCGGGATGGGAATATGTTTTCTTATAATTGTTATAAGTAAAATAAATGAAAACAAGGTTGATAGTATTTGGACTTATTTGTGGAATACTATTCCAGTGTTCGTATTTCTTAAAAAGTGAACCAAATTACATAGAAATTAAAGACGAACTTGGTCGACTCAAAGAGAGATATGGTAATGAAAACTCTTGGGACAACGATGCTGACTTCCATACATTTTACTATTACAACGACAAAGGACAGCTGATTAAGGAGAGATATTTTTCAACGGATTCTACATTTATTGTAAAAGATACGACTGACTATTTGGACATTTTATACACTTATGACAAAAATGGAGATATAGAAAAGGAAATTAAAATCATGGCCGACTATGATGACAATGGAAATATAGTTGGTAGAGACACTACTTATATAACCGATTTAAAATCCAACACGACAGTCTATCCTACTAAGCGAATTGAAGACAGGTAATGCCATCAAAAATATTTACTTTATCCAGAGTCTAACTCAGACCCCTCTGTTAATAAGTGATAAACACTAAACCTTCCAAAGGTTGGAATATTTGAGTAAGTTGTAATCTCAAACGAATCAAAATGAAACCCATTCCCAGAAGAGATTTTGTTAAGATAACCTCCATCTCGGCTCTACTCTCTTCTATGAGTCTTCCTTCACTTGCATCGGAGTTGAAAAGCGGTGACAAAAAAGTCAGTGTAGATTTTTCAGGGGATGGAATCAATCTCAGTCCGAAGGAGTATGCTCAATTGCTTACCACCCTCACTGAAAAAAATGATGTGCAGGCGGATAGTTATTCTTTGGGCGGCTGTGTGGCAGATTTGGAAAATAAATTTTCAAGTCTGCTGGGAAAGGAAGCGGCCATCTTTATGCCCACCGGCACGCTGGCTAATCAAGTTGCCATTCGAACGCATTGCGGCACAAACCATCGCGCTATTGTGCAGCATGAAAGTCATGTGTATAATGATACCGGAGACGCTTCACAAATTTTGAGTAATCTGAATCTGATTCCGCTGGGAATGAATAAAGCTTCGTTTACAGCGGATGAAGTAGAGGAAGTGATCAAGCGAACGGCCAGCGGTCGGGTTTCCTCTCCGATTGGAGCCATTTCAATTGAATCACCCGTGCGCAGAAAAGCTGGCGAAACGTTTGACTTTTCTGAGATGAAAAAGATTTCAGCCTTGGCTGCAAAGAATAATATCAAAATGCATTTGGATGGCGCGCGCATTTTTCTGGCTACTCCTTACACAGGTGTTACCGTAAAAGAATACTGTGCATTGTTTGATAGTGTTTATGTGTCGTTGTATAAATATTTCAACGCAGCTTCAGGCGCTATTTTAGCTGGGTCAAAAAGTTTTATCGAGCCGCTGTTCCATACCCGGAGAATGTTTGGTTCTGGACTTCCCCAAGCCTGGCCATTTACGGTAGTAGCCAATTACTATGCGGATGGTTATGAAGAACGTTTTGCAAAAGCAGCTTCGATTTCAGAAACATTGTATAAGAATTTAAGTAAGAATAATCAGTTCACCGTTCACCGAATTCCTTCCGGCTCCAACATTGCCCGCTTGACTGTAAAGAGCATGAGCGCAAAACAATTTGCTGAAAATCTTATGAAGAATTCAATCCATGCTGGCTATAGAGACAATGAACTGATTTTGCAGACGAATGAATCATTACTGAATTCAACCGCAGCGGAACTGGAGAAGATTTTTGTTAAGAGTTTGGTATAAGGTATCTGACGAAAAATCTTTGTAAGATGTTAATAAAGGCAATAGAGAGATATCATAGCAATTTAGGAATTTGGTTGACCAGCAATTTTCTTATTTTGATACTGATCTTTATAAGCGGGTGTACTTACAAAATGCCAAAAAAATTAATTAATAATTTCACCTACAAATATTCTTCTACTAAGAAAAATTTAGATCAGCTTGTTAACACTAAGGGATATTATACAGAAAGAGCATCGAATGATTTTTATATGAACTATCTTTTTTTTGAAGATGGGATTGCAATTGAAAATTTCTATGGCTCTGATGGATCAGGAACACCTGATAAGTTACCTGCATTTTTAGTTAACATGGTGATGGATACTACTAGTGGATTGAAGTTATTGGGCACATGGGGAACTTACATCATAAGTGAGGATACTATAAAAGCGCAATTCATCCATCCCTCTATTTCTCTAAATGATGGATGGAGTGGCTGGGAAAAGCATTTTAAAGTTATCGACAGGGAAACTATAAGACTCGTTTATGTAAAGCCACTAAATCATTTATCAAATTCAGACAGAAAATTATATACGGATGATTATTACAATAAAAGGATAATTAATAATGTGTCAATTATATTCGTAAAATCTGAAGCAATTCCTAACCCAGATTGTTGGATGAAAAAGGAAAAATGGTTTTGGAAAAATGAGATTGATTATGAAAACTATATTAGAGACATGTCCAATTGAAATTGGCTCTTTAAGTTAATTAGTCGTCAGACACCTTTGAGGTGTCAAGACGCCTTCTCTTAGAATGATTGTAGTTCTCAAAGCCACAAAATCTGACTTCCCCATCTCTTTATATCATGTTCATCGTGGGTGATGAGCACGAGTGTTGTCTCTTCATTTAAATGAAGCTGGAGATATTGATTCAGTTTTTCTTTTTGATTTAGATCTAAAAACCGAAACGGTTCATCGAGAAGCAGCAACTCTTTCGGCACCAGTAGACTCTTCATAATAAATACAAGTTGAACTTCACCAGATGATAGCTGGCGGAGTGGCTTATCGATAAATAGACCTGCTTCAAAAAATTGGATCAGGGAAGTTATATTTTCTTCATCATGATTCTTAATACCCTTTATGCAATAAGCACGTCCTGTTAACCCTTTGTCTTTTGGATCGAGGAAATTCATTTGCTCAGGCCCAACATACGAGATTCTGTTTTTTATATCCCAAATCGATTCGCCAGAACCTCTTCGTTTGCCAAACAAAAACACCTGCTGACTGTAGGCCAACGGATGGTCGGCATAGATCAGACTAAACAATGTTGTTTTACCAGAACCATTCTTCCCCGCAAGGGCCCAGCGCTCGCCTTTATTAATCGTCCAATCCAGATTGCTGATAATAGTTGTGTCGCCATATCGAATGGTAAGCTTTCTAAATTCTACCACCGGAGTAACTGGAGGCAACGAATCGTTGCGTGATTTAACTTCCTGCAACTTGACTCGAGTTGTTGGTTTGAACCTGCCTTGTTCTTGAATTTGAAAATTCTTCAGTACCACCTTACGATTGAGCACAGCAGGTAATTCGGAATCATGATCGGTGAGAATCAACTGAACTCCATGCTGTGTGGAAAGCACTTCAAGAAATTCAATGAGATCATTTCGGCTTTTGCGATCCAGGGATTCAAATGGATAATCGAGTAGTAATACCTTAGGAATTTGTTTCGCCAGATTCTGCAGCATCATTACCCGCTTTTGCTGGCCGTTAGAAAGTGTAGTAAGTTTTAGGTGCAGCAGATGATCAATGGCAAGGGAAGAAGGAAATTTCATTTTATGAATTTGCTCAATCATTTCTTCCCCCAGAAATTCCTTTACAGAAGGAACAAACTCATCGCCTAACGAATAATAACGTTGCTGATAAAATAAATCGTGTTGATGAATGTGGGTAAGTGCGGCTTCGGCCGATAGATAATGAATGGCCTGCTTGCGTTGTTGATATCGCTCTTCCCAACTTGTTCCGGTAACAAAATCATAGTGAACTTCTCCATGCGTTACCGGAATTACCCCGGCAATAACTTCAAGTAGTGTTGTTTTACCACTTCCATTATCTCCACTAATCAAGATGTTTTCGCCCGCTTCAATGTTGAAATTGAAATCGGTAAACAGTTTTTGCCCTGAC
>JBGSIM010000037.1:0-1967 GCA_041742535.1 Cyclobacteriaceae bacterium
TATGCGCAACTCGCTTGCGCGCGATTTGCATGACGATATCGGATCAACGCTCTCCACCATTAACATTATCAGCAAAATTGCGATGCGCGAAAATCCGCAAGGCAACAAACAACACCTAGTTCGTATTTCAGAGCAATCCTCGCAGATGATGGAAAGCATGTCTGATATGGTTTGGTCAATCAATCCCACAAATGATTCAATCGAAAAGATAGTAGTGAAAATGAAAGTGTTTGCAGGAGAAATTCTGGAACCAAAAAATATTAATTATGCCTTTGAAGGGGAAGAATCATTAAAGGGAATAGTATTAGATGTGGCAAAAAGAAAAAATCTTTTCCTCCTTTTTAAGGAAGCAATTAACAACGCTGCCAAGTATAGTGAAGCCAGCCATGTAAATATTATTTTTATGAAAATTGAAAATAAGGTCAAACTGACAATACTCGATAACGGAAAGGGTTTTACAAAAGAGGAGGTACCAGACGGGAATGGACTTAAAAATATGCAATCGCGGGCAGAATCGTTAGGTGCTCAATTTAAATTAACAACAGCCCCTCATGAAGGCGTGCGCATTGACCTATCTTTTCCTATTACATGATTAGGGTATGGGTATTTATTTTTGAATATGGTTTATTTGTTCAAGTAAAATTCAATACTCAATGTTGAAAATTAGATAGCTTTTATTTTTTTGAACGTTGAATTCTTAACATTAAATCTGACATGCCTGTACCGGTTCTCATTTATGAAGACAACGATATGCTTCGCGAAAGCATTGGCACCATTGTGGAGTTAGATCAGAAATTTGCAGTTGTCGGCTCCTATAATAACGTGCTGCTTGCCAATCAACAAGTAACCGACCACCACCCCGAGGTAATATTAATGGATATTGATATGCCAGGCCGCACGGGCATTGAAGCGGTGAGACGCATCCGGGCAGCAGGAATTGATACGCCCATCCTGATGCTCACCGTATTTGATGATACTGTTCACGTATTTGATGCAATTTGCGCAGGAGCTTCCGGGTATCTATTGAAAAAACATATCTCTTCTAAACTCTTTGATGCCATGGATGAAGTGCTGCATGGGGGTGCGCCCATGTCACCTTCTATTGCCCACATGGTTATTGCTTCCATGCAAAAACCGATTGCTGTCAATCCCTATAAACTTACTGCCCGCGAGCAAGAGATACTCACTTCACTGGCAAAAGGAAATAGCTACAAAATGATGGCGGTTGAGTTTTCTGTAACGGTAGATACCATTCGGGCGCACATCAAAAAAGTGTATGAAAAACTACACGTTCATTCCCAAACCGAAGCTGTTTCCAAAGCATTGAATGAAAGATTAGTGTAATGGAATGTGATTCGTGCATGCTCGAACCATAGGCTTTAGGATTATTTACAAATAATTCTTTAAGCCATGAATAGATTATAAATCTTTTTTATCTCAGGTTCGACATTACAAATGTCGAACAGCGAAGGGGTATAGGTTTAATTCGTAAATCGTACTTCCAACTTCGTAGGTTCTCTTACATGATTATGTAATACCCTAACTCTTTGTTATTGCTGATTTTTAGGTGCCAGAAAAAACCATTTGCACTATGAAAACCTTTTTACTGACATTCGTATTTTCCTTATTCTTTTTGTTTCAACTTACCGCGCAAGTTACCTTCAATAAAGTTCCTGTGGTTAGTATGCCAAGTACACCACAGGAATTGGCAAAAGGTGATTTTAATAATGATGGTCGAATTGATTTTGTAAGTGTAAATTTTAATGGCTTCGCTAATCAGCAAGTAACTATTTTATTAAACTCAGGTACGGGAACCTTTACCGGTTCCAACAAAAGAAATTTTGCTTCGGCCACTAATCCCACTGATGTGGCAGTTGGCGACTTTAATAAAGATGGTAATTTAGATGTAGTTACGTGTAGCCAATCCAATGATAACTTCTCATTACTTCTGGGAGATGGAGCCGGAA
>JBGSIM010000038.1:0-1644 GCA_041742535.1 Cyclobacteriaceae bacterium
GTTATCAAAAATATTTTTATCAATCGCTTCAATCGCTTTTTGTTGTCGGGTTGTCCAGTCACCACTTATTTCAACATAAGGAACTCCAGAGCTAATCACTTCATTTTTATAAAGCTGCCAGAAATGTTCACGCTTGTCGGGATGCTCGCGTTGTGGATCAGCCACCCAGGGAACATCAATATAACAAAGTAAGTATAAGTCGTACGTTCGTTTGCTTATCAGATTTAGGATTTCGTCACTGCACGTTCCGTATTTTGATTCAAACCAGATTTTTATGGTTATCAGATTAGTATCGCAAATCATGAATTCTGTAGCATCGCTCAACCACTCATCTTCAAGACGCAATTGTCCGTGCGAAATCTTAATAAGATCATGATCCTGATAAGGACGTCCTAACTTATCGAGGTAGGCTCGCGCATATTCGGGTACCCAGCAAGTTTTGTAATGCGAAGCCAGGAACTGAGATAACTCAGACTTGCCCGTGCACTCAGGACCAATCACACAAACTCTCTTTATTACGGGCAATGCCTCTTTGGACACAAACATGGGCTTACTTTTTTGCCAAATTAACTATTTATACGCTAATAGGAGGGTAAAACTGAGTCTCGGTTTCGTCAATCGGGTTGGTATAATTATCTTTCGCTTAAATCTTTCTTAGGTGAAACGTAGAAAAGCATTAAAAAATTTAGGAGTAGGTCTTTCCGCAGGTTTATGGATGCCAGGTTTATTAGCCTCGTGCAAAAAGGATGACCCACTTCCTGAAGTTCAGTATGACGGAACGGTTGTTATTATTGGAGCAGGTGCAGCGGGACTCTTTGCGGCTGATATCCTTAATTCAAAAGGAATAAAAGTAATTGTGCTTGAAGCCAGTAATCAGCTTGGTGGCAGGGTGCGTTCGCTGCGCAATCAAAAAGAAATTTTAGTTCAAACATCAGCCGATTTTCCTGTTGAGTTGGGGGCTGAAGTTGTGTATGGCACAGATTCGATTTTTGGGGAAATGATTAAGAATTACAGTCTCACTAAAATTGATCTGACAACCGAATCAACTGAGCAATTTATTTTGGATAACATGGCTAAGCCAGCTGCCGATTGGAGTGGTGATGGAGATTTTAATGCGGTGCAAAATTTTGTATCGGGTTTGCCAACCTATGCAGGAGGCGATGTTTCGATGAAGCAAGCTGCGGGTGTAAGTGCACGGGCTGATGCTTTACTTAATTCTCGCACCGGAAATTATTTTGGATCTAACAGCGATGGCATAGGAGCGAAAGGAGTTTCAGAAGCCCTTGGATTAATTGAGCACGACAATCTTCCATCAATTATTAAAACTAATCCACTTCAAGATATTCTTATTTCGCGATTTAGTCAGATTGTTCCTAAGGTTCAACTTAACACCGTTGTAAAGTCCATTAATTATGGAGGAACAAAAATTATAATTACAGATAAAGAAGGAACACAGATTGAAGCAGATAAAGTAATTGTAACCGTTTCATTGGGTGTGCTAAAAACAGGCGGTGTTACTTTTAGTCAGGGTTTGCCGGCAGCTAAAACTTCCGCAATGAATAAGATCGGTTTCGATCACTCCATTCGGGTTGTCATAGATTTCAAAAGAAATTTTTGGGGCGAAGACACTGGATTTATTTGGGG
>JBGSIM010000039.1:0-18603 GCA_041742535.1 Cyclobacteriaceae bacterium
AGCATCTTGAATAACCTAAGTGATCGCAGCTTGATTTTAATGGATGAGATTGGCCGCGGTACTTCTACCTACGATGGCGTATCCATCGCGTGGTCTATTGTTGAGTACCTACACAATCATAAAGACTTCAAAGCTAAAACACTTTTTGCTACGCATTACCATGAGTTGAATCAGCTCACCGAAGATTTGGTTCGCGTGAAAAACTTTAACGTGAGCGTGAAGGAAGTGGGCGATAAAATTATTTTCATGCGCAAGCTGAAAGAAGGTGGCAGCGAACACAGTTTTGGAATTCATGTGGCGCAATTAGCAGGTATGCCAAACAAAGTGGTGCTGCGGGCAAATGAGATTTTACATTTCTTAGAAAAGGATAAACACAAGAACGAATCGAAAGCAAAGTTTGATGAGTTACCAAAAGCTACCTCTCAAATGAGTTTGTTTGAGATGGATCCCAAGTCCAAAGCAGTACATGAGATGTTAGAGAAAATCGACATCAACACGATTAGTCCTGTAGAGGCTCTCTTAAAATTGAATGAAATTTTGAGTGTGCTGAAGAAGTAATTATCGTTTGAATAAGCGATTTCCCATCACTTTTTTCATCACCTCATCCTTCAAACTTCTGCTAATAGGGATTGAAGCCGATCCTATTTTCAATTCATTACTATCAAGAGCGGAAATCTTTTCAATAGCAATAATAAATGATTTATGAATTTTTAGAAACTGAGTTGCTGGAAGTTGCTTCTCAAGTCCGCTGAGGGTGTGGTAGGTTATTAATTTTCGATTTGAAGTATGCACGATGCAGTAATTTTGCATAGCTTCCAGATAAAGCACTTCATTATAGTTCACTTTCTCAAACTGATGATTCACTTTGATGAAGAAATAATCAGATTCTATTTCTTTAGTCGGCTGCTTGAGCAAATGGTAATCATGCGCTTTCTGTACCGCTTTTAAGAATCGATCAAATGAAATGGGTTTTAATAAATAGTCGATCACATCCAGTTCATATCCTTCCAATGCATAATTGGAATAAGCTGTAGTGAAAATTACTAATGGAGGATTTTTCAAGGAACGAAGAAATTCTATTCCTGAAACTTTCGGCATTTGAATATCCAGCAAAATAAGATCAACAGTTTGTGTTTTGAGAAAATCGGCTGCCCTCAACGCACTTTCGCAAGAATGCGCTAACCGAAGAAAGGAAATTTCATTGACATACTCTTCAAGACCCTTCCGGGCAATTGGTTCATCTTCTACAATCAGGCACTTGAGTTTCATATGGGTAATTCAAGGGTTACTGAAAATGTTTCTGGGCTTTTCTGAATATCTAACCTATATCTATCGCCATACAGCAATTCAAGTCTCCTTTTTACATTTTTTAAACCAATGCCTCCGGTTTCTGAACCTGAAGTAGTTACGTCAATTGTATTAACCACTGAGAATTTGAATTCACTCCCTTTTTTAGATAGATGAATGTTAATCTCGTTATTTTTCTCTACATAATTGGAGACATGTTTAAATGCATTTTCAACAAAGGGGATTAACAAGAGTGGCGGAATGTTGAAGTGATTAAGATTTTCTGCACCAAAATCGATTTTAAAATTTCCTCCCATCCTAAGTCGTTGCAGATTCACATAGCTATCCAGGTATTTCACTTCTTTTTCAATTTCTATTTTGTCGGCATTGCATTCGTATAATTGATACCGCAACATATCGGAGAACTTATTGAGCGTTTCCCGCGCAGCATTGTTTTGTTTATCAATCTGAAAATAAATGGTGTTGATAGAATTAAACAGAAAATGCGGATTGATTTGAGCGCGTAAGTATTCCAGTTCAGTACTTAGCTTTTCTACTTCCATCTTTCGAATCAACTCCTGCTGCAAGTACCATTCCTTACTAAGATGCAAGGCTGAAGCAAAAGCCAGATAGAAAAGTACAATTGAAAAATTATACAATGAATTTGAAAGGAACGATTTCTCGGAATCTCCAATCACACTTCCATACAAATATTGATCATGAGCATCTTTACCTAACACATAGCAAGTAATAACACCAAGCAAAATAAGCAGCGATGAAATAATCTGTTTCCCAGTAGCCAGTTTAGGGATAACAAAACGGATAACGATGTAAATAGAAACAGCCAATAGCAAATTGCGCAAAACCACTTCCAACAAAAACTGACCAACTCCTGCTTTTGAAATGAGGCTTATGCGTGTATAGGCATGAAAAAAAACTGTGAGTGCCCAGAAGAGGACAATATCTAATTTGTTTTGGAAGAAGCGGTTCACAATTTAAAATTAGTTGATTTGCATTCATCTACACTTGCTGCACACTGCATTTCGTCAAGAAAAGTGTACCACATATCCTATCACGTTGTGCTTATAAAGATCAGCACCGTATTTCATGTATAAACTTTCTCATTATGCAAAAATTACTATTCTTCCTCATTGCGATCTGTTTTTCGTTTTCTGCTTGCTCACAAACAGCCGATACAAAAAAAATTGGTGGAGCCTGTGAGGGGTGCGAAGCTATTCATGAAAGTCCCATGGCTTTTGAAAAACTAAGCAGTTCGGTTACGTTACCTGACTTCAACGATGCTGGTCCAAAAATTGAAATCAGTGGCATCGTATATCAACGCGATGGAATGACTCCCGCCAAGGATGTGGTTATCTACGTGTATCATACAGATCAATCCGGAGTTTATCCTACAAAAGGAAATGAAACGGGTTGGGGCGAGAGGCATGGATTTATTCGCGGCTGGGTAAAGACAGACAAGAATGGTTTTTATCAAATCTATACGTTAAAGCCAGCTGCTTATCCTAATCGGAAAGATCCTGCACACATTCATATTACCATTAAGGAGCCTGGAAAAAATGAATACTACATTGACGAATATCTTTTTGCGGATGACCCCTTGCTACCTAAACAGCGTGAAGCAAATCCACGCGGTGGTGATGGTATTATTAAGTTAGTGGATACAGAAAAGAACGTTGCTCATGCTACCCGACATATTTTTCTTGGATTGAATGTACCTGATTATCCATACGCAGGACTTCCTAAACTTACTTCTGGCTTAGCGATTGGTTCCAATTGTACCGCCTTCGATCCTCTTCACCTCTCAGGTGCTGATACTGGCAAGAAAGCATGTCCCATGTGCAAGTATGGATACGGACAAGGTGTTATGGTTTGGTTTAATCATGCAAACCTTGATCACATGAGTGCGTTTGTGCAAGCTTTTGAAAAAGAAATGCAAGCAAAAGGTGAGAAGCAATTGCGTGTATTCTTCATTTACATGAATCCTTTTTACAAAGAGAATTCTGATGCAACCCCGCAAGAAATATTAAAAGGTAAACTTGCCAAATGGGCGGAAGAACAAAATTTGAAAAAAGTAGCACTTACGTGGATTCCGTCACCGGTTGATGAAACCACCGCAAAAGTTTACAACATAAATCCCAAAGCCAAAAACACGGTGTTTGTCTATAAAAAAAGAAGAGTTGCTTCAAAGTGGGTAAACATGGAGTATGATGAAAAATCTGTTTCAGAAATTCTTCAAGCTTTGAAGTAGTTAAATAAACTAATCCTCTCACATTTACATTCTATTTCGACTTACTGCTTTAGGAGTTTCTTATGTAAATTGCTTAGGCATCGTTTTGCATTTGGTCTCTTTCAAGAATTTTTTTGACCGTTTGCCGTAAGTAATACCAAGAAGCCTGAATATTGAGTAATATTATACCCTACCAGAATTTAGTTTGCTATGAAAATTATTAAAAAAGTTGCCATAGGCCTTGCAAGCACTATTGGAATCCTTTTGGTGGTGGTTGCGCTCTTTTACCGGCAAGAGGCTTACCAACTTTACAAAGTGCTCACCTTCTTTGATGCTGCATCGATCTCAAACAATTTCAGAAACGCAAAAGATATTTTTCCTACTACCACGGTAACAAAGGCAGACAGTCCCTATCAATTCGCTAAACGTGAAAAGAGGTTTTTATTACCCAATACTTTTCAATATGGAGACTCTGCTGTAAACACGCAATCGTATTTGGACTATACCCTTACCGATGCTTTGTTGATTATCCGTCATGATTCTATCTACTATGAATATTATTCAAACGGATTTACTGCGAATGATCCTCACATTTCCTGGTCCATGTCGAAGTCAGTTGTGTCAGCCTTGTTTGGTATTGCCATTAGTGAAGGTAAAATCAAAAGTATTGAAGAAACCGTGACTGATTACTTGCCAGAATTTAAAGAAACAGGCTATGATGGGGTAAGGATCAAAGATGTGCTACAAATGTCTTCCGGTGTTGGTTTCAATGAAGACTATGGCGATTTCAATTCTGATATCAATGTAATGGGGCGTTACTTTGCGTTGGGCATGCCCATGGCCGATTTTGCAAAACGGTTGAAGCGCGCTCGTGAACCCGGAACTTATAATTTGTATGTTAGTGTCGATACACAAGTTCTGGGAATGATTCTGGTAAAGGCCACCGGAAAATCAATTACAGAATACATGAAAGAAAAACTCTGGTCACCAATTGGAGCCGAGTCAAACGCCTATTGGATAGTTGATAAGTCAGGTATGGAATTCGCTATCGGAGGTCTCAATGCTACTGCCCGGGATTATGCTAAGGTGGGCCAGTTGTTTTTAGATTCCGGAAGATGGCAGGGAAATCAAGTTGTTCCTGCAGCATGGGTGAAGGCATCGACTACACCAGACGCTCCGCATGTTATGCCTGGTAATCGAAGTACAGGGCTGCGTAAAGATGGGTATGGGTTTCAGTGGTGGATTCCGGACGGACGCGAGGATGAATTCAATGCTCAAGGAATTTATGGTCAGTTTATTTACATCGATCCGGATAAAGATATGGTGATTGTAAAACTTTCTTCCAACTATCATTTCAAGAATGATAAGACTGGATATTTTCATGATCATGAAATTGCTTTATACCGAAAAATTGCTGAGCAGATCAGCGCTAATTAAAAACCGGGTAGGTACACCTACAAGTGTAGGACACTTCGTCTATTCTTCAAACTTAAAATCGATAACACCATACGATTCATCGTAAAACTTATCAAAATTGATATTCAATCTAGCTTTGGATAATTCAAGATTGCAAATAGTTTCGTTTCTCAATCCCAAATAATCTCGAAAAGAACTATTTTCCCAATCTTCAAGTTTATGCACGAGACCTGCTTTCATTGCATTTTGATGGATGTAGTGAAATGTTATCTCTGCATGTGAATCTGAAACGTGAATTGCTTTAGTTTTTGTTGAAATAAACTACCTGTCTTGATTCCTGTTTGTTGATCGCCTTGGTATAAGAACTTAATAACTGCTTTATTGCTTGAGAGAAATTTTGTCTTTCAAAACTGCCGTCCTTTATTATTGGAACTGATTTGAATTAGCATGGATAAGAAAGTGAAAATGATTGGGCATTAAGCACCAAGCCAAAAGATCACAAGTCGGTCTTACATAACGGTCAACACCCTTTAAGAAATAGGAATAGTTTTCTGGCATAAAGAAAATTTTCTGTTTATTATTTCCTCTATTGAAAACATGATAAAATTCTCCTTCCTGAAGATTCATTGTTTAAATTTAAGAGCTTTTAATTACGTGTCCTACCCCTTTAAGGTGTAGGACACGTCTAATGTCTTAAAGCAAAATAGAAAACATATGAAAAAAATTCGATGGGGAATTCTCGGCTGTGGCCGCATCGCCCGCAAGTTTGCCTCCGATCTTCAGTTTGTTACCAATGGAGAATTAATTGCGGTGGGCGCGCGTGAGCAATCTACCGCTGATGCTTTTGCCAAAGACTTTCCTGCCAAACATGTTCACGGAAGTTATGAGGATCTCGTAAACAATCCTGAGGTAGATGTTATCTATATAGCCACTCCGCATGCTATGCATCACGAGCACACATTACTTTGTTTGAAGCATAAGAAAGCCGTGCTCTGCGAAAAAGCGTTTGCCATCAACTACAGACAAGCGAAAGAAATGATTGATTTTGCGAAAGAGCAAAATACATTTATCATGGAAGCTTTCTGGACACGCTTTTTACCTAGCTATCAAAAGTCAAAACAATTAATAGCCGAAGGCAAAGTAGGAACGATTAAATATCTGTATGCTGAGTTTGGTTTTAAACCTACACCTCCTGTTCCACCTCGGTTATATGATCCCTCGTTGGGTGGCGGTGCCTTGCTTGACATTGGTGTGTATCCAATTTTTGTAGCATTGGACATATTAGGTAAGCCTGATGTAATTGATGCGGCTATAACTCCTGCTGTTTCGGGCGTGGATGAACAATGTGTGATTCGTTTTCAGTATAAAGATGGAGCAATCGCAAATTTGTTTTGCACGTTTGCTTCAAATCTTGCATCAGGTGGAGATGTTGGTGGCGATAAAGGGCGTATTCGCTTCACACACAGAATGCATGGCCCAACAACTCGCTTAGAATATTACCCAGGCACGGTAGATACATATGAAGAAGTTACGTTCGAAAAAGCAAAAGGCAACGGGTACGAATATGAAGCACAACATGTGGGCGAATGCTTACAAAAAGGGTTAACTGAAAGTCCGGTGCTCACGCATGATAAAACTCTTTTATTGATGGAGACCTTAAACATCATTCGTGCAAAAGTTGGAATTGTTTATCCGGCAGACTTAGATTAATTTAAAAAACACATAGGCACCTAGAATTGTGATGAATGAAATCTATGAGAACTATGTTTCTATGTGTTTAAGAGGGTGGTTTATCCCCCCAATTCCCGTTATCTTTGCAGAAGCATTTAACTAAAAAATCATGTCACAAGAAGCTGTTGTTCCTGAGGTGCGGAGTAAACCGATTTTAAAACAAGAGATTGCATTTGCAATAATTCACTTAATGCCGTTAGGCGCTTTATGGACAGGCGCTACATTCTTTGATTGGATGGTGTGCATCTTTTTATATTTCTTTCGAATGTTTTGGGTAACGGGTGGCTATCATCGCTACTTCGCACATAAGTCTTATAAAACTTCACGATGGTTTCAATTTGTAATAGCATTTATGGCGCAAACTACCGCACAAAAAGGAGCACTCTGGTGGGCAGCACATCATCGCCATCATCATCGCCATAGCGACACCCCTGCCGATCCGCACTCTATGAAAATCTATGGCTTCTGGTATTCGCACATCGGCTGGATTGTAGGCCCGGATTTCAAGAAAACAGATTATAAAGTAATTGGAGATTATGCCAAGTATCCGGAATTGGTTTGGTTGAATGAACATTACTTAGTTGCACCCACTGCCCTTGCTGTACTTGTTACAGCCCTTGGCGGGATTGTAAATGGCGGAAGTATCATGGCAATGTTCACTACTGCCGGATTGAGTACCTTGTTTGTTGGATTTTTTCTGAGCACCATTATTTTATATCATGGTACATTTTCCATCAACTCGATCATGCACAAGTTTGGAAAGCCTCGTTATGAAACCGGTGACGAATCAAAGAATAGTGTGGTGTTAGCATTAGTTACGATGGGTGAAGGCTGGCACAACAATCATCACTATTATGAAACTGCTGCTCGTCAGGGTTTTTTCTGGTGGGAGATTGATATGACCTATTATATTCTTCGTATGCTGGCAGCGGTTGGTTTAATTTGGGATTTGAAAGGCGTGCCGAAACATATCTTGCATTCCAAGAATAAGAAAGATGCTGCCGAATTGAGAAAGAAGTATCAAGCTGAGAATCCCAAACCAGCGGAAGAAGAAGTTGTAGCATAATCAACCAGCATGGAATTTTCCATCGATGCCGTGGGGATTACAAAAGCTTCAGCCAATGACCACCTGAAAAGCATGGCAACCACCACGGCAAAAACTATGGAATCGCGCCACTCCTGAAATTTTGTATTCTTTTTAGGTTGCGAAAGTTTCATAATATTAGAGAGTTTACTTTTAAGGGTACCAAGCGAATATTAATACGTTATTGTTTATAAGAAGGTTGGATTTAAGCCATGACTTAGAAAATATTATAAAAAATTATAGATCAATGTTTACTCTGAAGCACCGACTTAAAAAACTGAATAACAAAAACTCTACTTGTAAAGTTTTTATGCACTAAAATTTTCAATTTTTCACTTTCCTAATGAATCTTGATTATCTATTTTTCGTTCTAATAATTGAATGAAAAAATTCATTTCCCTGTTTTTTATTTTTTTATGCCTTGTCTCAGAGATAGCAGGGGGCCATGCATTATTATGTGATGAAGAAAGTGTTCGTGTTGAGGAACGAGCCGGTGAAGCAGGATTTGAAGAAAATCTTACTCCTCTGTTTAAGGTTAGAAATTCAGTAAGACGCGAGCCAACCGGCAGCCGACCTTTAATTAGTTCTGGTCTTTCATCTGTAAAAGGTATTACAGAGACGAAAAACAAAATAGTTAGAATTCAATATCAACTTCATGCCCATACACAGCAAACAACTTCTGTGTATTTAGTAAATAAAGTATTTCTGATTTAGGCTTTCTGTTTCAAACAGAAAAAGTTATAAAATCATTATCTACCTAATTTTTACTAACAATGAAATCATTTATTAGAATCTCCTTATCTCTTGTATTCACATGTGCTATATTTAGTGTATCCGCACAATCCGATCCAAAACCGCAAAACACCAGTCGTGTAGTATCAAAAGATGTGCAACGGTACAGCAATAAAAGTTTATCGGAACCTTCAGGAATTCAAGTAACATCAGCAGCGCCATCTGAGCATGTAAATTCAAAAATGAAAAGAAGAAGTACTGCAACTGAAACAACTTCAGGAAACATGAAGTCAACAGGAATGCCGGCACGGGCAATTTCTAAATCTGTTAACTTGATTAATAGGAAGTAAGTAAGAAGCCTTTAAGCCAATTAATTAAACGGATTGTCAAAAATGGCAATCCGTTTTTTTGTTCATCTATTTTAATCAAGCTTTTAACGCACCTGTTAAGTCCGATCGATTTAAACTAAAGGCCTGAAAACCGCAGAGCGCAAGAATTACAATCGCGCAATAAGAAAGAGGATAGACAGGATCAGTCCATTCGAATGGAGTGGTGTATACAAAATTTCGTAAAAACTCATGTAAAAAAATATACGTGAATGGACCGAAGATTAGGATGGCAATGCCCATCTGCTTTACAAATTCCTTTACCAACAAGCGAGTAATGGTGGGTATGCTTGCCCCAAATAGTTTATGAAGCGCAATTTGCTTCATTTTATCGCGCACCAAACTTAAACTCAATCCATAAATGGCCAGACAGGATAACGCACCGGAAATAATTGCCAGCATTTCGGAAAGTTTATTTAAACGATCCTGATACTGTAGCCACTCTTCAAAGCGTTTATCCATGAAGTTTATTTTCGAAGGTGCATCAGATGATGTAAAGAAATCTGAGAGATAGGTAGCGGTTCTGCGAATATTTACTTCAAGAATACGTACGCATAAAAAATTATAGTTAACCTGATTGGCAATTCTATATTCAATGGGTTTTTGTGGTTGATTAAATCGCTCGCCCATATTTTCGACTACACCAATAATTTTATTGTTTGGCGTTAGTTGGGCAGCTTCATTAACTACTACAAGCGGAGCTTCATCGTTGGCCTGAAACGTTCTCCCTTGTTTGGTTTTCAAATCGAAGAAATCAAAGAACCCGCGATCGACAGTCATAAAGTATAAATCGGAATCAAGTTGTTTGCTTTGAACACGATTAGGAAGTTGCGAGGTGGCCATCACATCCTGAATGTTTGGATTATTTCTTTTCCAATGAGCCCGAAGTTCCCAAAGACCTTCATTCGTATAATCTTTAGGATAATTTAAATACACAACCTGATAGTGATTGCGCCCGGGTTCTTTAAGCAGCGAATAATTTACTTGACGTCTGATAACGATAGAAGCAACAATCAAAAAAATACTAATGCCCAACTGCAGAAAAGTGATTACTCGTTTGAAACGAGGGAATGAGATTGTTTCGGTGCTAAGCAACCGGGTCGGGGTAGCGTGGGTAAATTTAAAAACCATTATTAATGGAGCCAATCCCGAAATAAAAAGTAACGCAAATAGAATGATGATCAGTTGTAAATTACCGAGTAAGAGTGTTTGAGTAATATTGATTGAAAGAATGGGTTCAATCCAGTGTGCGGTTGCAAGAATGATTGCCACTCCAACTAGTAATGAAATACCGACTAAGGCAAAAGACTCTTTCGCGAAAGCCCATACCAAGGTTGCTTGATTGGTACCTGCGAGCTTTTTTATGGCTAACTCTTTCGAGCGATGCGGAAGTGTGAGCGTGGTGAGATTGATATAACTGGTGAGTGCCAGAAAAAGAATAAGGCCTGTAATACAAAGCAAAATCCAAATGCTGTATTCATCTCCATGATGGGCTTCCTCACCCACCACACGCTGACCGAAGTAAATTTCAGGTAAAGGCTGAAGTTTATAAGTAAGCTCCCCGCTTTCAAGTTTTGTTTCATACTCTAATGCAGTTCCATTATTTATTTTCCCATAGATGCCACTTTCATTTGAATCGAAATGAAGAGCTTGTAATGTATTAGCGTCAAAACGAATGAGTACTTCAAACTGCTCGTGTGAGTTGGAAGGGAAATCATGAAAGACAGCCGCGACTGTAAATGCAACCGTGTCGTGGAGTGTATAAATATTTAGTTTCTTTCCGGAAACTTGAGTTGTATTAAAAAATTGTCGTGCTGTTTTCTCTGAAAGAAGAATTGTATTTTCTTTATTTTGAAATAATTCTAATGCTCCATCTACAGGATGAAAAGAGAAAACAGAAAGCAAGGAAGGATCTACAGCGTGTAGTTTTTGATCATGAAAGATTTGCTGACCCGAAAGGACAGTAACATCATTCAATATTTTTACGCGCGATGTAACTAATGAATCTGCACTTGATGCTGAAATTTTTGAAAATACTGCGGCTGGTATTTTTGAAGATAGTCGGTTGCCGCTAAAGTCTTCGCGATTATTTCTTTGCACGATTCTAAAAATGGAATTGGCATCCTGATGAAACCGATCGTACCCAAACTCATTGAAGGCAAACAAAATAATTAACGCAGAACTGGCAAAGGCAACAGCCAGTGTAATAATCTTTAAAAGATATACCTCCCGGTTTTTAGAAATGATGCGTGCAAACAATCGGGATTGAAACATAGTTGTTGAATAGGTAGTTGGCTATTTCAATAATCTGGCCATAACCAATCTTCTAATTTAGTATGCATTCGCGTATCATTTAATCGATCCTGAGAACCAACGTTCAATCACGGACTTTTCATTCCGTTATCGAACAATTAGATTTCACTATTCAGACCTCAAACTCTTTACTGGATTTGCCAGCGCAGCTTTAATTGCCTGAAAGCTTACCGTAAGCAATGTGATTAACAGCGCGCCCATTCCGGTAACGGCAAAAATGTTCCATGAAATAGTAGTGCGATAATCATATTGCCCCAGCCAACTGGTCATGAAATAATAAGATATAGGAATAGCAAGACTGCAGGATACAATTACCAGCACCACAAAATCTTTTGACAACATTTTCCACAGATTGGTTACGGAGGCACCCATTATTTTACGAATGCCAATTTCTTTGGTACGTTGCTCTGCCATAAAGGAAGCAAGACCAAATAATCCAAGGCAACTGATAAGCAATGCCAACGCACTAAATAGCGTGGCCAATTTTCCAATGCGTTCTTCGGCCATGAATTTTGCTGCATAGGCTTCATCGGCAAACGTGTAATCGAAAGGAGCAGAGGGAACGATAGAAGAAAGAACCGATCTGATTTTTGGCAATGCCTCGTGCGCACTAACCGTTGGTTTCATTTTTATATACAACCACTGCATATCATTTTCTGAGAGAAAAATAATAGAAGGATCCGTGGGTTCATAAGGCGAACCTTTCACCATGTCTTTCACTACACCTACTATTTTAAACTCCCCGCGATCCATCCATGACAATGATTCTCCTACAGGATTTTCCAACCCTAATATCTCTAATGCCGATTCATTAATTACGATCCCGGACAAATCGCTGGGGAACTCACGGGAAAAGTCTCGGCCTTGAACAAATTCCCAGCCAATGGTTTTACCATACTCATGCGTAACAAAAATTGTATTAAACGATTGATCATACTTCTGGTCGTGCCAGGAGAAGCCACCATTATTGCCTCGGGTGTCTATAATGGAGTAATTTGCTTCCGCGATTTCTTCTACCACGTTCGAGTTCTTCAACTCATTTCGTATAGCTTGGTATTGACCTTTGTATTCAGGTGAGGCCGTTCGCATGCCGATCAGGTTTGCACGCGAATAACCGACCGGGCGATTTTTTGCAAACTGAATTTGTTGATAGACAATGATGGTGCCGATGGTGAGCGTAATGGAAACAGTAAATTGAAGAACAACTAATACGCGTCTTGGTAACATGGCAAAACGACCGGCTTTGAAAGTTCCTTTCAGAATTTTTACGGCATTGAAGGAAGAGAGATAAAGTGCGGGATAGCTGCCCGCCAATAAGCCTGTGAATAAAGTAAATCCTATACAGATCAACCAAAACAGAGGATTACTTATGGGCATTGAAATGTTCTTATCACTTACATCATTAAACCAAGGCAAGCTAAGTTGAACAACCATCAAAGCGATTACTGCAGCAATACCAGCAACGAGCAGTGTCTCACCAAAAAATTGTTGTATGAGTTGACTGCGCAATGAGCCAATTGATTTTCGGATACCAACTTCCTTTGCTCTTTTCTCAGAACGCGCGGTACTTAAGTTCATAAAGTTGATGCAGGCAAGCAGCAGAACAAAAACACCAATGGCACTATAATACCAAACCGACATCATGCGCTTGCTTGTTACCAGTTCACCATTTTTGAATTCGGAATCCAAATGCCATTTGTTCATGGGGTGGAGAAAAATTTCTGGTTTTATCTCAATAGTCTCAGCATCAACATGCGCCAGCATCACATCTTCTATAATTCGGGAGATTTCTTCAAAATCTCCTTCCGGATTAATCTGAACATAGATAAACACGAAATAATTATCCCACGAAGTCAATGAACCCCAGCCATCGATGTATAAATCAAGCGGAGCAAAATAAGAAGCATCATGAAAGGTTGAATTCTTTGGTAAGTCTTCATATACGCCCGTTACTTTCAAATCCCATTTTGCATCCATCATCACTACCTGATTGATTGGGTCTGCATCGCCAAACAATTTTTTAGCAACTGATTCAGAGAGCAAAACAGACTTCATATCGGCAAGGCCGTGGCGTGTGCCTTTAATCATGGTTAAGCTTAACATGTCAGATCCTTCGGGTTGCATGAAATAACCACTCTGCGTAAATTTATTTTCTCCGAAAGCGAGTACGCGTTCTTCTGTGCGGGCGCGAATCATAGCTGCATTTTTGAAATGCGAAGCATATTCAGTTTTAAGGAGTGTCCCCAAACCTGTTACCTGCGAAGTGCTGGCTTCTAGTTCTCCACCCCAATCGTTGGAGCGATACACTTGAGCAATAGTCTCGTAGTTTTCGTGATACTTGTTGAACGACAATTCATCATACACCCACAAGCTGATGAGCATGGCAACAGCCATCCCCAAAGCCAAGCCACCAATATTAATAAAAGAGTAGCCCTTATTTTTTACCAGGTTTCTCCATCCAATTTTAAAATAACTTTTATACATACCGTAGGTGTTTAATTGTTTATATCCTTCTGCGGGTCTAATAATACTGGGCCTTAAGAGAAACAGTACATCAATGATAAATCTTAGGTCCGCTTGTCGTTTTCCTTTTTCTTTAACTCGCTCTTCATACAATTCAATTAGATCTCCCTCAATGTATTTCAACAACTTCGGGTGACAGAACCAGCGGAAGAAGCGAAGGGGAAGTTGGGGAGGTGTTCTCTTCATTTGGTGAATGTTTTTCAGGTAATCAGTAAGAGGTAATCGGTGCTGGTACGCACTGACTACTGATCACTGATTACAGGTCTTAACGCGTCAACTTCACGTTCCACGCCACCTTTGGTATTGCACTCCACAATTCATCTCGGGTACTCTTCGTGTATTCCATTGCTCGCTTACCCAATGCTGTAATCTGAAAGTATTTTTTTGGACGTCCTGCCCGCTCTTCAGTGGCCTCCCCTTCAAAAGACTTTAGATATCCCTTATCCTCCAATCTTTTCAAAGCAGACTGCAATGCGCCCACACTTACTTTTCGTTTCAGGCGCGACTCGATTTCTTTTTTAATAGAGACACCATAGGCATCTTTATACAACACGCCTACGGTTAGCATCACTACCTCTTCAAACTCGCCAAGCTGATATTTTTTCATTCTATCAATAATTAATTCCTATTTGTAGTATTAATAATTATGCCAGACTAAAATAGTTGAAAATTCAAGCTGATTGAAAGGATAGCGTGTCAAGAAGTGTTCGCTTCCGCACGGCAATGATTAAGAAACGGACAAGTTTGATAGCCTATATTATTCTCAAAGAAATCACTCCGACCGGAGACTTTTTACAGGATTAGCCAATGCTGCATTGATTGCTTGAGTACTCACAGTTACAAGTGTTATCGACAAAGCCCCTATAAAGGAAAGCACAAAGACTGACCATGAAATTTCTGCTCGATAGGTAAATCCACTCAGCCATGATTTCAAAAGGTAGTATCCAATCGGCATGGCAATCAAACACGAGAGCACTACCAGTATTACGAACTCACGGGAGATTAATTGCCAAACATTAAATAAGGAAGCACCCATTACTTTTCGAATACCAACTTCTTTGGTGCGTTGTTCGGCTACAAAAGAAGCCAGTCCGAAAATTCCCAGACAACTTATAAATATAGTTAAGCTGGCAAAAGCTGTTGCGAGTTTGCCTACTCGTTCTTCATTTCCAAATTTCCTTTCATAGGCATCATCCACAAATTGATAATCGAAAGGTTGTGAAGGGCTGAATTTTTTGTAGACTTCTTCAATTTTTTTCAAAGCGACCGATGCTGCCAGATCGGGGTTAGCTTTAATTACTAAAACACTTTCTGAACCATTACTAAAACTAAAAATAGTCGGTCGGGCAGGTTCATAGGGGGAGTGCATCACCAAATCGTTAACAACCCCCACTATTTGTACGGGTTCTCCAAACCATTGTAATGTTGCTCCAATTGGGTCTTTCAATTCCATAAATTTCAATGCGGCTTCATTAATAATGACTGCACTTGAGTCGGAAGGAAAGTCGCGCGAAAAGTCGCGGCCTTGAATAATTTCCCAGTCAATCGTTTTTCCAAAATCGTGTGAAGCACGCATGAAAGGAAAGTCTACTGATAGGTTAGTATCCATGCCTTCCCATTTAATTCCACTGGTGGATGACCAGGTGGCTGTGGGAGGTGAGGAAGCTTCTGCCGCAGAGAGTGCTACTCCACTAGTAACGAGTTCGTGTTGCAAGGCATCAAATTGTTTATGGATTTCATCATTCTGCAAAAACACAGTGATCAAGCTTGATGAGTTGTAACCCATCGGTCTATTTTTCGCAAATTGAATTTGCTGATGGACGATTAATGTTCCAATGATTAAAACAATAGACACACTGAACTGAATAACTACCAAGGTGCGCCTGAAGAATGTAGTATTGCCTCCAATTTTAAAAGTACCCTTCAAAACTTTTACGGCCTGAAAGGAAGACAAGTATAATGCCGGATAGCTACCCGAAACGAGCGAAGTGAATAAACAGAAAATAAAACAACCGCCCCAAAAAACAGGATTGGTCCATAGCAAGACAATATTCTTACCAGCCACCTCATTAAAAAATGGAAGCATCAGTTGCGCTAGCAAGAGCGCAACTGTAAAGGATATAAAGACCATGAAAAAAGATTCGCTAAAAAACTGGTGAATCAATTGTGATCGGTTTGAACCCACGGACTTACGGATTCCAATTTCTCTTGCTCTTCGTTCGGAACGGGCTGTGCAAAGATTCATGAAGTTGATACAGGCAAGGAGTAAGATGAATCCACCAATGATTCCAAACATCCAAACGTATTGTATTCGCCCACCTGTGTTCACTCCGTTTTGAAACTCAGAATACAAGTACCACTTGCTCATAGGAAATAAAAACAATTGTGGATTTTTCTTGGCGAGCTCAGCGTTTACGTGTTTCAGTTTTTCATCCTTGATGCGCAGTGAAGCATCTTCCAGATTAATATTGTCTTTCAGTTTAACAAATAGCTGAGTAAAATTTGGTCGCCATGGATCATCTATGTCCTTTACTCCACTATTATAAAGTAATTCCCATGCAGCCATAAAATCCAATCCCTGAAAAGAGGAGTTATCAGGAAAGTCTTTATACACGCCTGTTACTTTCACCTCCATGTCATCACCAATCTGCATAGTTTTGTTAATCGGATCTTCTGTTCCAAAACTTGCTATTGCCATGGATTGTGATATGATCACGGAATGTTGATCCACTAAGCCATTGCGGCTTCCCGCAATCATAGTTAGAGCGAATAAATGAGGCGCATCGGGTTCGATAAAGACTCCACTATGTAAGGTCTTTTTATCCTGTATGGTGATTGAGTTACTATTCTGGCCGCTACTCATAACTACAAAGTCGTAGTCATCGCTATAATTCTTCCTAATTTCTTCCGCTAAGGGATAAGGAACTGTCCACCAGGTTTGTACTTCACCATTGTTGCTTACATTTTGAATGATGCGAGCAATAGTGGAATAATTTTCTTGAGATTTTTTATCAAAAGATAATTCGTTCCACATCCAAAGGCCGATCAACAATGTAACAGCCATGCCAATGGACAATCCAGAAATGTTTAAAAATGAATACACTTTATTTTTTAATGTATTTCGAAGTGCGATTTTGAAATAGTTACGATACATATCGGCTTGATTTAAATGTGATGAACGTGATTTACGAATAGCAAAGGGTCTTATATAATTGAACACTTCAAACCAGTAATTAAATTTTGATCTGATTACAGATTTACTTTTTAAGTCTGAATAAAATTTCTCTTCCAGATCTCCCTCTACTTCTTCTTCTAAATCAGTTCGCAGAAATGCGTGAAGTAGACGATTTGCTAGTTTAGGCGGTATCACAAGTAAACTTTTCTTATTCATATCGCAATGCCTTCACTGGGTTGGCTCTCGCTGATCTGAATGTATGGTAGCTAATAGTGAGCAGCCCAATAGCCAGCGCGAGAATACCTCCCACTATAAACACTAGCAGATTGATATTGATTCGATAGGCAAAACTTTCCAACCAACGATGTAATGCGTAATAAGTAAACGGACTAACCATAACAAAAGCTATCACAATGAGCATGGCAAAGTTTCTTGATAGAAGAACAGCAATCTGACCTTCCGTAGCACCCAATACTTTTCTTACTCCAATCTCTTTTGTTTTTTTCTCTATCGTAATTGCCGCTAGCCCAAACAAACCGATGCAAGAGATTAAAATAGAAAGTCCGGCCATAATCGCTACTACTGCGCTCATCTGTTGATCTGACCGATACACTTCCTCAAAATGTGCATCCAGAAATGTATAATCAAACGGATAGGATGGTACCAACTCATCCCATACTTTTTTAACTGCTGCTATTCCTTCTTCGGTGCGCCCCTTCTCTAATTTTACGGAGAGTTCGCTGTAGCCCCATTCGGGATGAACCACTAGTGCGAGCGTATTTACTTTATAGTGCAGCGAGTTGAAATTAAAATCTTTGACCACACCTATAATTGTTCCAAGCGAGTCATTATGATACCAATCATGACCTGCCTTAGTTCCGATCGTTTCTTTTAATCTAAGGTCATTCGCAAATGATTCGTTAATGATAAAGGCAAAACCATTATCGGTGATATTTTCTCTTGAAAATCCACGGCCTTCTTTTACCTGGATGCCATATACATCTAGATAGTCGAAATCCACATTTACATTGGAAGGGGTTATTGACAACACTCCTGTATCGGCTTTTACTTTAAAGCCCCACTGATGGAAATTGTTGCCCAACCTCTGGCCACTGGCCGTTACTCCTTTGATCATCGATTGTAGTTGTAATTCTTTTTTAATGGTTTCAAACTTTTCATTCGCCTCACTATTCATGTTTACAAGCAACATCTGATCTTTATCAAATCCAATATCAGATTCTTTCATAAAGGATAATTGCTGAATAACAATAAGCGTACTCACCATCATGGCGATGGCCAAGCCAAACTGAGTGACCACTAACGTACTTCGCAGCAGTGATTTTCCCTCGCCTTTGTTTCCGCCTTTTAGTACGCTTGATAACCCAAAGGAAGTCATATAAAAAGAAGGGTAAATTCCTGTCAGTATTCCAAGCGATAGCGTTGCGGCCATCACAGCCACAAGTTGCCAGCCATTTTGAAACAACGGAAGAATGGACAGCTTTCGACCGATTAAGTCGTTGAGCATCGGAATAAAAAGTGTATCGAGCAACAAGGCTACTAACAAGGCAAACCCAGCCAACAACACTGATTCAAAAATAAATTGCCCAAACAATTGAGTTTTCTTTGCCCCGATTGTTTTACGAACACCAATTTCTTTCCATCGATGAGAGGCGCGTGCGGTGGTCAGATTCATAAAATTCACAGCAGC
>JBGSIM010000040.1:0-2577 GCA_041742535.1 Cyclobacteriaceae bacterium
GGTATAGAGAACGAATATGACCAGCGTGCGGTGATGGCTACATTAATTTTTTCATTCAACGAGATGCTTATTGATGTGATCAGCGATCCTCGCTATGCCAAAGCAAATATATTTCTAATTGATTGCCGGGGTGCCATTGAAGCGATGTCACACTTGAAACGAAAGTATTACTGGTTTGACGAAATGCATCCTTCCTCTTCAATTTTCAAAGAAATAAGCAAGGTGTACATGTCGTGTATAGATGGACAGCAGCAGGAAAAAATTCTTCGCTTAAACGCTAAGATCACAAACCCATTTAATCAGGACTGATTTTGAGTGATGAAGATTAACGAATATATGGACTTAATCCTTATTATTTAAAAAAGCCCATCACTTTTCTTACCGCTTTATAGGCGAACCATTCACGCGCTTTGAACATTGCATCGACCGGTGTATGAAAAATATGGTTGGAATAGTTACTTATCGTTTTTACAGAAAGAGCAAGGATGATATATAGAATTTGTTCTTCTTTATATCCTGCCGACAAAAAAGAGTTTACATCGCCTGGTGAAGGTCGACCTCGTTTGTTAATCATAATAGCAGTAAAATCTGATAATGCCTGAAGTTTTTGATCTGGTATTGGCCCACCACTCCGAATCGCTTCCGTTACCGCAGGCGGAACCTTAGAGAACATATCGGCCACCACGCTATGCGCAGCCATGCAGTAGTCACATTGGTTTTCATAGCTAATTGTCAAGAAAATAACTTCCTGCTCTGCCGGAGTAAAGCCGCCCTCTTTACGAAAAAGCTTGTAGCCATGCGAATAGGTACTTAGCAAAGCCGGTGCATTAGCCATGTTGGCATACATATTCGGAATCATACCGAGTTCCTTTTTTGCACTCAATAAAATTTCCTTCGCAGCGGGAGATGCGGTTTCAATAGATTTTAGTTCCAGTGTTAATTGATACGTTGTGTCTGTCATAATGAATACTAAACATCTTTCCGTGAGTTTTAGTGGCGAAAAGTCCTCTTTAAATATGTGGTTGCGTGTCCTGTGGTTGACAAATATGAATAATCATGTTTTAGCTTATCATTATGTTTGATGCCTTCCACGCGCAAGCTGCTATAATTGCAGATTCGTATTTTCTCTATTTAACCATGAAACTCACTTCCATCCTCATGCTAATGATGAGTATGTCACTGATCTCGCTCGGCCAGGCATCTGATTCAAAAGGTGACGCTAAACTCACGGTAGCGATCACCGGTCAGCTTATGGTAAGTGGAAATAAAGACAATCTGTTTTTCAATATGGGTGGTGGAGGGCTCACGCTGAAGATCAAGACCTCAGCAGTATCCGTCAATTTTTTACCTTCGTTACGCTATAATTTTGTTACGGCAAAAATAACACCCATTCTCGGTTTTGGACCACAATGGTATATTAAAAATAAGTTCATAATTGGTGTTCCGTTTTACTATCTGGAAGGAAAATGGAATGCAACTTTTGGAATCGGATACAAGCTGCCTGTATCGAAGGGTTAATTGAATCACGGCTTAGCAATATCGATTAATCGATCTCCTTGTTAATATTTATATCCACTAATTTCCGATTCTTTGATTTCCAATCCGAGTGCCAGCACCATTCGGTTAACGAAATTGAAGTAACTGATCACCAGGGTGGCATCTAAGATCGCCCTGTCATCAAGGCCTGCTTCACGCAAATCATCCGTTTTTTGTTTAGTGGAAAGTTCGGGCTGTAAGGTTAATTCACGCGCATAAATACAGAGAGAATTGTCTTCAGCCGTAAGCTGCGGATCATCCTTTTGCTGTATAAGTGCTTCCATGCGAGACTCACTTTTCCAATAGTGCATCAAGGCTTCCTTATGATGTTTAATACAATACTCACATTGGTTAGCAACAGAAACCACTACTGAAATCATTTCGCGCTGATACCGTTTTAGTGGAGACTGACCGAACATTATATCTTTATACAAATTCATATGACTCAGTACCGTTGCCGGGTTGAGGCTTTGAATCATGTGCACATCGGCCAACTTACCACGCGTAGCGATCAGATGGTCGTAAATTCCCTTGAGTTCACCAGAGGATTCATCGTAGTTGATTACTTTGATATAGGGCATATCATATTTTTTAGCTTGTGGTTTAAGTGAATAAAATTAAATTCTTCATGGTATCCACTTTAATCATTGTTAAAAGTGAATGATTAACTTGACTTTTCGAAAATTCAAGTGTCTACTTCCTGACATTCTGTGAATTTTCTTCTTTAGAGTACCAACTTCGCAGACAATTTGATTGACGGTGGAGAATTTTTCGTAATGTTGACCATTAAAAAATACCTTGACAACTTTGAAACCCCCGATAAAGACTACATTTAAAAATTTATCACGGTGGTCACATTTTTAGTTCGCAAACAATTGAACCGATGATTAAGCGAACGAATGATGACTAATTATGAAACGAAATCGATTATGGTAACACTTGCAAAATGGACAGTCATACTTTTCGGAGTATATATTATTTGTGCTGGATTTCTTATGCTTTTCGCTCCAGCAAAAGCCAGAGAAACTCTAAGAAAAGCAG
>JBGSIM010000041.1:0-48095 GCA_041742535.1 Cyclobacteriaceae bacterium
GCAGGCATGAACTTCAAACGGATGATCAACAAGTGGAAAATAAATCCAAGCGTCTTTTTGACCCAACTTTTTGAAACACTTTCCTTAGTCTTCAAAAATCAAACTCTACTCAAAACGAGTTTTTAAGGGACGACTAATTAAGGCAGAATCAATCCTTCTTTTAGATTAGCAGTCAAAAAAATTTAGTGAGTTGACTGGCGGGCTGTAAAGTAATGAACTACATGATATTTGATATTCAACGGGGTTGATCATGGTTCAAAAACTTCATCCATCATAAATATTTCATTTTTTCCTTGAGTGTTTTCATATCGTCACTCACTTTGATATCAAGAATCTTTGCATAGTGTTGCGTGGTTTTTAAGTTTCTGTGTCCAAGCATTTTACTAACCGTTTCTATTGGAACACCATTAGTTAGCGTTACAGTTGTTGCAAAAGTGTGACGAGCTGTATGAGTTGTAAAATTCTTATTAATTCCACAGGCGTCAGCTATTTCCTTTAAATACAAATTCATTTTTTGATTACTCATTACTGGAAAAAGTCGATCCTTGATAATACATTCTGGAGAATCTTGATATTTTTCAATTAACTTTAATGCAGGAGGCAATAAAGGAATCCGTGAAGAGGTCTCTGTTTTCTGCCGATGAGTGAATATCCATTTCTCACCATCCACCCCAATTGCGATTTCAGATCTTTTCAGTTTACAAATATCGACATAGGCTAATCCGGTATAGCAGCAAAATAAAAACACATCTCTAATCTGGTCAATCCTCGGCATTGTGAACTGTTTTGTTGCAAGTATTATTAATTCTTCCTGTGAAAGAAATGGTCTCTCGACTTCCTTCTTTGTCATTTTAAATCCGACAAATGGATTCTTGTCAATCCAACTATTCTTCAAGCAAATATTTATAATTTTTTTAAAGTTTGTTAGATATTTTATTGTGCTATTGTGATTACACTTTCTAATTGATTTTAACCAAAACTCATAGTCAGTAATAAACTCATACTTGATCTTATCTACTGGAATATCTGAAAGACTATATTTAAATTGAAGGAAGTGGAGCGTATGATCATGAGATGTTACATATCGCCTCCACGTAGCAGATGAGTATTGACTTCCAATAAGCGCCTTCACCTGTTGATTATGCTGTTGAAAAATTTCCAAAAGCATTTTTGGCTTTTCTTTTACTCCATGCCATTCCTTGGCAAATTCCTGAATTGTTACTGGTGTGTCAATTGTTATCAGTTTCTTTTGAATACTTAGCGCTTTTGATCGAAGAGTTTGTAAGAAGTCATTTAAGCCTTTTGCCTCTTTTGATTTTCATGTTAACGACATTGATTCGTTAGACCAACCAGCTACATCAACATATTGCGAGGTTGTTGTTTCGAATCGATTTCCATTTACTGTTATCCTCATATAGATTGGGACTCTACCTTCATTGTTCTTCTTGCTTTTTCTGATGTAGAATAGAATTTTGATCATGTCTGCCATAGTGCACCGAGTTAAGAGTTAAAAATTTGTTTTAGTGCTCTAAAAATCAAGATGTTCACCTTCTGAACATGCTGACAATCAAAGCGTTCAATTGAAATTCGGTGCACTCAAATTTCAGCTTTTTCAAGTGCACCGAATTTCCTCCTCCGGATTGGTATTAAATGATCAAAAATGGAAAGGTCTAAAATACAAAAAGCCCGAATCCATTACGGATTCGGGCTTTTGATTTTAATTGGTTGAAGTCCAGTGGAGCTGCAGGGAATCGAACCCTGGTCCAGAGAAGATGAACGTGTACGTTCTACATGCTTAGTTGACTTTGATTGTCGGGAATTACAAGGCAGGCAACGGCCAAATAAATCCTTAGTTACTGTTATCTCGACAACGTTGCGCAACAACAACGAGGCCCAGTTTATGCTGTCGACACTGCGGTTCCGGCACCGCTAAACAGAGTACCGGGCAATGATGGCCTCCACCGATCTTATCAGCGGATAAGCTAATCTAACCTTAGGTCAGATTAAGCAGCCATGGCGTAAGTATTCTCGCCACTTATGGTTGTAGGACTATCTTTCAAGGCTCTCATCCCACGAGCCTGCATGCTGGCATACACCCCCAAACATCCTGTCAAAACCGGTCAGCCCCGGATAAGTACTTGAGTAGTTAGTATCAAGTAGCAAGATTTATTGGGCGGCCGAGCGGGCTATTCGCTGCAAGTCCGTCCGCGCGCTCCCGATAGCTATCGGGACATACACACTTCGGGCTTTTCGCTACTATCCCTGCCGCACATAGTCTATATGACGAAGTACGGCCAGCCGCAAAATAAAATTCACATTCAAAGAACGATCAATCAAGACTACAAAGGTACGGGAAAATAAGTTCATGAGAAGTTGAAAGTGAAAAGTAGAAAAGCTTAAAGTTAGATGTGATTTTAATATCTTTAATCACCTAACACCACAACCTATGAAAAAATTACTCTATGCCCCTATCCTTTTGCTGCTTCAATGCAGCCCAGACAAAGTGCAACAAGATTTGCTAAACTACATTAATGTAGAAATGCCTAAAGTAGCCTCTCTGGAAACAGAAGCTGGGACTGCTTACGCCAATGTGAGTGGCGAAAACTATCAGGGTGATTCTATTATGTACTTTACCATAGCCGAAAAGGTTGTACCCACATATCAGGAATTTTATGACAAGCTAAAAGAAATTAAACCTGCAACCGAAGAGATTGCGGGTCTGCATAAAGAATATGTGCAAGCTGCAGCCGATCAGTTGGAAGCCTTTAAGCTTATTATCGAAGCCATAGAAAAACAAGATGCACAAATAATAAACCGAGCCAACGAAGATCTTGCCGAAGGCCGGGCTCTTATAAAAATGTGGCGTGCAGATCTAGACTCCGCATGCAACAAACATAATGTAGTATTTGAAGAAGAGAAATAGAATGAGTGTTAAAAGCTAGAAGTAGAAAGTTTAAAGTAACGCTAACCTACTTTAAACTTTTAGCTTTCAACTTTACACTTTCCTCAACTCCCACCCGATCAATGACGAGATATTTTTTCTTGGAAACAGATTGTCTTGCCAGCAACTCAGCAATAAATCCCGTAAGAAAAAGTTGAACGCCAATAACAAGCGCGACCAGCGCCAAAAAGAAAATAGGCTGCTCGGTTACATCACGCTTTAGCGGAATTTTTGAAATAAGAACGGAATCAATTTTATCGTATAAAATTTTTATCGTGAAGCCTAGTCCAAACAGAAAAGAAATAATACCCCACGTGCCAAAGAAGTGCATGGGCCGCTGCGCAAATCTTCCAATAAATGTTATAGACAATAAATCTAGGAAGCCTCGCACGAAGCGCTCAAAGCCAAACTTGCTGTAACCATATTTGCGTTCGCGGTGTTCAACAACCTTCTCAGTAATTTTTGTAAAGCCAGCCCATTTGGCAATCACCGGTATGTAGCGATGCATTTCACCATACACTGAAATGTTTTTTACTACAGCCAGTTGATAGGCCTTCAATCCGCAGTTAAAATCATGAAGCGGAATGCCCGATAACTTTCTTGTTACGTAATTAAAAAACTTTGAAGGAATTGTTTTTGAAATCGGATCGTGTCGTTTCTTTTTCCAACCGCTCACTAACTGAAATCCATCTTCTTTTATAAGTCGATACAACTCAGGTATCTCATCAGGACTATCCTGTAAGTCAGCATCCATGGTAATTACTACCTCACCCTGTGCGACTTTAAATGCAGTGTGTAGCGCAGCCGACTTACCAAAATTACGGTTGAATTTAATTCCTTTAAACGATGAGTTTAAAAGATTTGCTTTTTGAATTTCTTCCCAGGTGCCATCTGTACTTCCGTCATCCACAAAAAGCACTTCATAAGAAAAGCCGTGTGTTTCCATCACACGGCTTATCCACTGACTTAGTTCTGGTATAGACTCCTGCTCATCTTTAGCAGGGATAATTACTGAGATATTCATTGGTGTCAGGTGCCACTTAAATCCCTTCCATTAAATTGATTCTGGAGGCGTATTTTTAGTAAATAACGAAATAATCAATGCAAAAATAATTGCCATGATAATTCCGCCTACAATCCCCATAATCAGTATTGCTTCTGCGGACATAAACATTGCTGCAAATTGCATTCCCTGATCAATTTGTTCATCAGACATACCTTGCTCTTGCATTTTTTCAATCTGCTTATCTTTAATATTATCAATAAAGCTAGTGTCAACAAATTTAATGTATAGGTAAGTAAACGGACTTGAGATAAAAGCAGATACTAGACCTGTCCAAAAACCGATACCAACACCTTGCCCAATGGTCATGTATCCATCTCCATTCTCTTTGTAATATTTATGAGCAAGGTAAATTACTGCAATGGAAATTGCCCATCCGATGTAACTTAGTGGACCCTGCATATCCATGCCAGCAACATTCATTATTACAAAGAATGCTATGGAGGCAAGCGCAAGTATTAATCCATAACGAATTCCGGCTGATCTTGTGGTTACTGATACATTTTCTTCCATGATTAGTTGGTTTTTGGTTGACGTCTTAAAATTACTGATAATATTATGCTTATAAAAAAACTAATAATAAAGCTTTTAATGAAGTAATCAAGTGCCAACTTTTGCCCGGTAGTGGTCGAAAGAGCGGCCAGATTGCTTTCCTGTACTTCTTTTCCCCATTGCTCTATTACCTGATCACTGACCTTCGCCAATTGTTCGGCCGCTAGTCTTTTATAGTCAGTAACAAAAGGAGGCTCTAGCCAACAAAATAAGGAGATCAACAAAAAGGCAACCGTTGCAAATACAATGGTAAAAATTAAAGTACTAATCATACCTTCCCCGAAAGAAAGAAGCCCCTGCTGGTGATCGTCACGTAATTCTTTTAAACCGATTACCATAAACACCGCAAACAAAATCAAACGAAAGTCGAAGAAGATGGGAAACAGAAATGGATGTCGCCCCATATAATAGAGAGCAATCAAAAAAAGAAAGCCGAGCAGGCCTGCAATTAACCCGTTGCGCACCGAAATAAATACCAGTCGCGGAACCGACTTAAGCATCCAACCAGTTTTTTGAATTGTTGAACACGGCAATCACCTTGCCTTTTAAGCTGCTGCCCAACCAGGGTGAGTTTTTTGCTTTTGAATGATTTGATTCAGGGGTAAACACCCACTCACGATTTGGATCGAACAGGGTTAGATTGGCTTTCGTATTCACATCAATCACTACAGGTTGTACTTTTAACAATTTGCGTGGCGCATCTGTCACTTTCTCAATCAACTCTTCTATCTCTACCCATCGCGAAAGCGACACCAACTGCGAAGCAAATGTTTGCAGGTTGATCAATCCAAACTCTGATAAATCGAATTCTAAAAATTTACTTTCTACTTCGTGAGGAACGTGATTACTCACTAACACATCGATGGTACCATCCTTCAGCCCTTTGATCAACGCATCTTGATCGGCCTTTTCGCGCAACGGTGGATTTACTTTATAGTTTGTATCAAAATCGTTTAGCACTTCATCCGTATAAAGCGGTTGATAAGCCGCTATATCGCAACTTACATTCAAGCCTTTTTTCTTTGCAGTCCTAATTAAGTCAATTGCTTTTGCTGTGGACACTTTCGCGAAATGTAACCTTCCTCCAGCATACCCAAGCAATTCAAGATTTTTACTGATCGCCACTTCTTCTGCAATGCGCGGCATTCCTTTCAAGCCAAGCATAGTGCTTGCTACTCCTTCATGCATTTGCCCAAACATGTTGAGCCAAATATCTTCCGGTTGGTCGATCAACAATCCATCAAACTTTTGCAGATACTGGAGTGATTTTAAAAATATATCCGTATGCCAAACTGGTTTTAACCCATCAGTAAATGCAATGGCTCCTGCTTCGTGCAAGTCAATCATCTCTGTTAGCTCCTCCCCTTTACAATTCTTTGTAACAGCGGCAAGTGCATGAATCTGAACAAGTCTGCTTTCATTATTAGCAGTTACATAGCTTACTTCATTCTTCGATTGAATGGTAGGATGTGTATTCGGTAGAACAGCTACTTCAGTAAACCCGCCCGCTGCAGCAGTTTTAGCTAAAGAAAGTAAATCTTCTTTTTGCTCTTGCCCTGGGTCGCCCACAAAAGTGCCCAGATCAAACCAACCCGCTGAAAGAATCATCCCCTCAGCTTCTATTACTTTATCAGCACTGTAATTCTTATCTCCAATTTCTTCAATGCGTCCATTCTGAATGAGAACATTTTTTTTCTTCTTATGAAATGGAGACTGAGGAGATACGATTAATGCTGACCGGATGAGTATTTTCATAGTTACAATTCTGTCATTCATCAGCTTTTCTTTGTGAGTCTTAGCGCCTTTGTGACTTTGCGGTTAATTTTTCTATTAAACCACCAAGACACTAAGACTCAAAGCAGCACGAAGTTGCCTATGTTCAATTATTTTAAAAATCGTATCAACAATACTTCAGCCAGCAGGAAGATAAGCGCCAAAATAAGTGCGTACTTCCATAATGGCGTGCCCAAATATCTCTCTTTTATTTCGTTGCTGAAAGTCTCAGCCGAAGTTGCTTTAAAAATTGACACCTGATTTCCACCACCAATGGCAGTCTTTACCTCTTCACCTGCAAATTGAGCAAGCATCGACTCCTTTTTTTCAAGATTGAATGCCAACAGATCAAGCGTATCGCTTCTATGTGTTACAAAATAGAACCCGTGATTGATCGAGAAGCGTGGAATTTCCAAAAGCAACTTATTTCCCAGTCTGCGTTGCGAAGGCACTAGCTCTTGGGCTCCTTTCATGCGTGCAGGTTCGTCACCGGTTAAGCTATCTGCAGGCACGGTAACTAAGGAAGCTGAGAGATAGTAGTAAGGCTTGCGCTCTGCTTTCTTTCCACTCGCAGCAATGCGATACATAACAGGAACAAAAATAGCGTGTGTAGACAGATCGCTTACTTCCCGGTTTAGGGAGCTTGCCAGAACAAAAGTATTGTTGAACCGTGAAAGATAAGGTTGGCCGTTTTTAAATCGCAAGATGGCTGAGCGATCGGCACCCCAATCCAACACCTTCTGCGCTTGTGGCATGGCGAGTGCAGCTGATTTTTCTTCAAACACATTTTCAAAAAATGGATTCTGAAAATCTGGTTTATCCAATTCCATGGGAACAGGATTTACTGTTTTTTTTAATGGTAAATTCAACAACTCTTTATACGAATTATTATCGGGTTGCAATCCCGGAATAATTAGTAAACTGCCATTATTGTTTCGATAAAGTTGAATGGCTGCATTCAACGCGTTATCTATTTTATTAATGCCATTCACTACCACCAGATCAGCATTTGCCAATTCACCATAATCCACATTGCTTTCAGCAAATCCATGGAAATCAAAAAGTTCTTTATTCCCATACACGTTCTCAACAGGTGTAGGTCGGCCGTCAGGTTTTATTTCTACAATTTTTAATCGGCCAGAATAATTTAGTGTGAAGAAAAATTCATTATCGAAGCTCACAGGAAAATCACTAAAGCTTAATACGGCTTTATTAAATCCTTTCAATCCGCGGGCAAGATCAAAAGATGTTTCAATCAAACTATTGGGTTCTATAGTTACCGAAGAAGTTGCAGCCTGAATTCCATTGATCGTAAGTTTTGTTACCAGACCTTCTACCGTTCGTGGTCCTTCATTGCGCAAGCGAACACGCAACGTATTTTTCTCACCACCTATAATAAATGGATTATCCAGGTAAATAGAATCGACAAAAACATTTGAAGTTTGCTGATACTCAATAGGCACCAACCGGATTTGCCAGGTAGAATCAAGAATCAGGTTTGCACCAACCGTTGATTTTTGAAAATCTGAAATCCAAAATACCGTATTGCCGGGATCGCCAATACGTTTCACCACTTCACTAAACGATCGGCTCAAAGGTGACAATCGAATCTGCGAAAGCTGATCAAGGATTTCTGATTTTGATTTATAGGTATTTGAAAATGGAGCAAAGTCGTTGGTAATAAGTTTGAATCGGGTTTCTGTTGGAAATAATTCAACCACCTCACGCACATAGCCGATACCGGCATCCAAGGCACGTACTTTTTGTTCAACCGGTGCCGACATGCTATACGAATTGTCGAGATAAACAACGAGGTTGCGCTGAGAGGTTAGTTGCTCGCGCGCAGGTAGAAAGGGCTGGGCAAAAGCCAAAACCAAAAAAAGCAAAAAGAGCAAGCGTGATGCTAACACCAGCAACTGCTTCAATCTGCGCTTTTGAGTGGTCTCCTGTTTTACTTGTTGTAGAAAGCGGGTATTAGAGAAAAATATCCGGGTTGTCTTACGGAAATTAAACAGGTGAATGATGATGGGGATGGATAAGGCTGTGAGTGCCCAAAGAAACTGCGGATAATTAAAACTCATTCCCTACAAAAATAAACATACCCAGCAAATAGAACGTGGTTTTAGAGGTCTATGTTATAAGAGATACATGAATGGCTGTTAGCGAATTGACTAAAAATAAAAAGGCCACCCGGTTTGGGTGGCCTCTTCACTTTCTAAAGCAAGCTCTTACTTCTGCTTTCCGCCTAGCATGGCCAGATCGTTCACATTTACTTCAGTAATGTACCGCTTCTCGCCTTTGTCGGTTTCAAACACCCGGTGAACAAGTTTGCCCTCTACGGCAACCTCAGCACCTTTTTTCAAATACTGCCCCGCAATGTCTGCAAGCTTGCCCCAGATCACAATGTTGTGCCACTGGGTGTCTTCCACCTTCTCGCCTTTTGCATTCTTGAACGTTTCGGAGGTGGCGATTGAAAACGTAGCCTTCTGGCTCTTTCCAAAATTTTTCACTTCAGGGTCTTTACCTAAACGACCGATTAACTGCACGCTGTTTCTAACACTTTTCATAATTATTGTATTTAATAGTTACACAATTGAATTTTCCTTGGCGGGATTTTCCCGACTTGGTGATACAAAGGTGAGGGGTTCGAAAAGCGCCAGTCGTTTATTATTCAATTACTTTCGGTTATATTCGTTTATAAACGTTTATAATCGGATAAGAAAAGTCCTAAAATCCTTTAGAAATGGGTAAAAAAGAAGAAAAGGTCTGCTTAGAATGCGGAACAAAAATTATTGGCCGAGCCGATAAAAAATTCTGTTCCGATCAGTGTCGGGTATCCTTCAACAACAAACTGAACCGGGATGAGACTGCTTACATGAATAATGTGACAAACATTTTGCGTAAGAACCGCAGGATTTTGTTAGAACTAAACCCGAGTGGAAAGGCTCGAGTAAATCGTGATAAAATGAATGAGAAAGGATTTGATTTTACCTATTTTACCAGCCAGTATAAAACTAAAGAAGGTGCCATCTATAACTTTTGTTATGAACATGGTTATCTGGCTTTAGAAAATAATTGGTATCTGCTGGTAGTAAAAAGTGAATCGCCTAAACAACAACCTTTATGAGTTGGACATTGACAGGAAAGAAAATATTAATAACGGGGGGAACAAAAGGCATAGGTCTTGCTATTGCAAAAGAATGTCTAAACCTTGATGCGCAAGTATTGGTTATCGCGCGCAGTACAAAAAGTATTCAAGGCAAACTGAGAAACTCGGCCAACTTATTTACGCACGAAGGTGATTTAAACGATCCTGTTTTCCGCGCTGAACTTGTTACAAAGATTTCCCAAACTTGGGGTGGACTGGACGTACTGGTTAATAATGTGGGCACCAACATTCGCAAAAAATTTATTGAATACAGTGAATCAGAAATTCGTCAACTTTTTGAAACCAATTTGTTTAGCATGATGAATTTGACGCAGGCTTGCCATCCTCTGTTAAAGCAAAAAGGTGGCAGTGTAATAAATATTGCTTCCGTTGCGGGGTTTACCGATGTGCAGAGTGGACCACCCTACGGGATGACGAAAGCAGCTATTATCCAATTCACCAAACATTTGGCAGTCGAGTGGAGTGCCGACAACATTCGGGTTAATTGTATTTCACCCTGGTACATTGATACGCCACTTGCCGAGCCGGTACTTTCGCAACCCGATCGGCTAGAGAAGATTCTTGCGCGTACACCTATGGGGCGTGTAGGTAAACCTGAAGAAGTTGCAAGTCTGGCTGCTTACCTGGCGATGGACAAAAGCAGTTACATCACCGGACAAAATATTTCTGTGGATGGTGGAATGAGTGTGAAGGGACTTTGATGAAGCGAAATGAAACCTCACATTACAGAAGCGAAACCTGAAGATGTAACTCACCTTTCTCTTTTGTTAGAACAACTTGGGTATCCTACTGCTGAATCGGAAGTACTATCAAAACTTAAATTATATAGTCAACCGGATTATAAAATTTTGGTAGCACGCTCTGAAACAATTGTCTTTGGATTTATTGCTTTGCACGTTCATCAGACCTTTCACCTTCCAGGCTCCGTGGGTCGCATTACTTCGTTTTGTGTAGATGAAAAAATGCGTGGCTTAGGGATTGGAAGTCTACTACTCGCTGCTGCCGAGGAGTATTTCATTACGAACAAATGTTACAAGATTGAAGTTACCAGTAATCTAAAACGCTTTGATTCGCACACTTACTATCTCCAGCGCGGTTACACAGAAACCAGCCGGCACTTTATAAAAATGCTTGTCAAAAATTAATGTTGCAGGATTAAGAGTGAAACAGGTGTCCTACACTTTTATACTATGTAAATAAGTGTAGGACACCCAAGCTTATTTTAAATATCAGATTTCTTCAGTTTGAGATACCCGAAGTAATTAAAGAGAAACGTCCACACAGATGCTATAGCAACTGAGCCCCAATTCACAGAATCTTGAATTTCCATAAACACATAGCGTGCAAAAGGCATGGGCACTAAATTCATGATGGACTCTAATGGAAAAAATGGAATAATGTCTGGCAAGTAATTATCAATATTCTCCTTAATGATTAATTCAATCAGGTAAGAAAATAAAAGTAAGATAATGGTAAGACCAGAACGGTTTACAAAAATTCCAAGCATCAATGCAAATGATAAAAATGCAAATACTTCCAGGAAATAAGCCGGATAAAAACTTACACCTGTGAACCCATAAGGAAAATCCAATTCAGGAGAATAAATTAATCCCGTTACGGAAGCAATCAAAAACAGGGAAGCCATACTGACTAAACTCAGCATTAGGTTTGTGTAAACTTTCGAAAGAAGAAACTCTTCACGGCTCATGCCGTCAATGATATTCTGCCTAATGGTGCGATAAGAATATTCATTAGTAATAGAAACAACCACCATAATAGCAAGCCCCATTTTTAACAAGCCACTACTCCACGCCAGGTTTTGCCAAACATCCGGAAAGTGATAAAGGGGAATACGGGTGATATTAATTTCTTGTCCAAATCCCTCAATCAATCTCGACAGTGCTTTTAAAAATTCCATCCCGCTTGCAGCACCCACAATCAGCGTAAAGAAATAGATACCGCAAATCACCCAAAAGGTGCGGTAGCTGGTCATTTTCTTAAGATCGATTTTTAATAAATGAAGCATCGAAGAATTTGATTTTAAGATTTATGATCGGCCAAAATTTCCAGAAACTGTTTTTCCAAACTCTTCTTGCGTGTATGCAGATGTGAGGCTACAATTCCTTTATCAAACAGGAATCGATTCAAATCTTTGCTATGGAATCCATCTTTCATCATCACTTCAAACATGCCACTTTCTTTTTTTATAGTAGCACTGCCCACAAATTCTTGTAGCAAAACTCCCAAATCATCGTGATAGGCTTGTACCTCCACAATCTCCTCTCCTTTCCCAACGTCATCCACAGGCCCGATGTGCATCAGGTTGCCCCGCTTTAACACGGCAAAGTGAGTACACACCTTTTGTACTTCATCCAACAAATGGCTGGCAAGAATTATTGTTTTACCATCCGCAGCAATGCGCTTAATGATTTCACGTATCTCAGCGATCCCCATCGGATCCAACCCATTAGTAGGTTCATCTAAAATTAAAATAATTGGATCGCTCACTAAGGCCGAAGCAATGGCGAGTCGTTGTTTCATACCCAACGAATACGTTTTATACTTGTCATCCTTGCGTTCTGATAGCTCAACGGTCTCCAATACTTTAGAAATATTGCCCGGATCAGCGCCTTTAATCATTGCGTTTAACTCAAGATTTTTTTGTCCGCTCAGGTAGGGATAAAAAATTGGATGCTCTAACACAGCGCCAATTTTCTTGCGTGTATGATGTGTGGATTGTTCTCCAAACCATGAGAAACTACCAGAAGATGGATTTACAACTCCCATGAGCATCCCTAATGTTGTAGTCTTTCCACTTCCATTAGGGCCTAACATACCAAACACCTGGCCTCTCTTTACTTCAAGATCAAGTTGATTGACAGCGCAAAGCTTTCCGAAATTTTTGGTGAGCTTGTTTGTGGATAATACGGTTTCCAACTTGTATTTGTATTAATCTAAAATATGATCCTTCTTTTTCTTTTTGTTACCAGTCCCGGTAAAGTTCCCAATCATTTTACTAATGTCAGTACTACTATCAATTGCTTTAAACAAAGCGGGTGCCTTATCCAACGCTATTTTTCCCTGAATGTCAAGAACAAATAAGTTTGTAGAGTCATTAGCTAAAATGATAGTGCCCTTCACACCACCATTTTGTTCCTTTAGATAGACATCAAAATTTCTTCCATCAAACCGCCCCGTCATCATTTCTTCATACGACTCAGACTTGTATCCGGTTAACAATTTTGCATAATCCTGCTTGCTGAAATTCAATTTTGATTTGTCAATCATCATAAACTTCATCTTCTCTATGTCCTTAATCAACTCATCAAAATCTTTATCATCTGTTTGATTGAGCATACGCAACGTATTCTTATAAAAGTATAAGGACAACCCATCATACTTATCATCCAAAGCCTGGCTAGTTTTGGTTTGCCCAAACAGGCCTGCAGCACTAACTAAAAAAACTAAGGTGATTAAGAACTTCATGAAAATTATTTAAGCGTTGCTAAGGTGGTGTTCTTTGGGTTAAGTAATTGCGGATCTAAATATCCTTTCAATTCAATAGCAACTACTTGTTGTTCTTCCTCCACTAATACGAAGTATTGGTTTTTATGGTTGTTCCCTTCGCGCAAATAAATTGTAATTTCTTCACCTTTATCTCTAATAAAAGCAAGTTCCTGAAAGGAGTCTTTCATTAGCACATTCTTAAATCCTTTTACTGAAAGGTTTTGTGCTGCAAATTCAGCCTTAGGAATTTCAATGAAACGTACATGCTGAAGATCTTTGATGGCATTTCTGAATTCATGCTCATCGGCCACACGCAGAATCAAACGACCCATCCACCCGCTAAAGGAGAAACTATGAACATCGGGTTGGTCAATAAACGTTTCTTTAAGGATGCTATAACTTTTGCTTTGCGCGAAGGCTAATGAAGCAACAAACATAAGAACCAATAGAATTTTAAAACTTTTCATCTTTTATTTTTTTTGAATCAAGACGTAAGTAAAGGAGAGAAGGATGCATCATTGCTTACATCCCTCTCAAAAAAACCTAATTTTTATCCTTTATCTTTTCAAGATTCTCCAAACCGTCAATACTAACCGCCTTTCCAATTTTAGACATTTCTTTCAAGTCTATTTCACCAAACAAAGTCAGCATCATAAAGTCATCATTGCCACCCATAATCATAACCAACTCGCTGATCTTGCCGCCCGATTCCTTGGTAAAGAATTTCATATCCTTATCCTTATCGCGAATAGTCATTAATTCTTCAAAATCTTTTGCAGGAATTGCTGTAATCGCTTCTTTGTACAACTGGCGTGAATCACGAGTGTCATCCTTAGAAAGAATGCGCAATCCTTTTATCTTACTGATTGCTTTAATCATTGCTTTCTCATCCTCGTTATCACCTGAAATATTAGCCATCATACTAAACATCTTTCCACTGATAGTAACCTGACTGAATTGCTCGTTATCCTGATATTTAGAAAAGAACTTGGCAATCGCATCATTTTGTGCTTGCGCAGTAACACTAGCCGCAATCAACATCAATCCAACTATTAACTTTTTCATACTGTTTTATTTTAATTTTTTTAAATGCTTTTATTCAAACTTAAATTTTCGTTGTCTGATCTTTCGGTTCATCCAACGACTTACCTTGTATCTTTTCTTCCGCTTCGTTAAATACTTTTATTCTACTAGCTTCTTTCTGCGCCTTGTTAAAACTTTTCGAGATCATTAACAAAGCTTTCTTTGTTTCTTCAAGTGCCAACCTTGGATCGCTATACGTATCGGCAATTTCCGTTGGATAAGCTTTACGTACTTCCTGCCGAACAAAATAGGTTGCTGCAATCACCACTGCTAGCCCAGCTGCAATGCGTCCGTAGTTATAAAATAATTTAATCACCTTACCATCCGGACGATGCTGTTTGATTTTCATTTTCACAACAGCATCAAATTCCGAATGATTTACTTGTTGCTTTTGTTGCACCTCAAAGTATCGGAATAAATTTGCCACCTCTTTCATTGACTCAGGAACCTCACCACGAAAATGTGCTCGCAGTTGTTGTTCCTCTTCCAGCGAGGTCTCGCAATTCCAGTACTTCTCAAGCAACTGTTCTATCTGCTTAGAGTCCATACGCGTTGATCTTTAAAAATTTTTCTTTCACTGCATTCCGTGCGCGGAACAAACTCACTTTTACCTGGTTCATGTCCAGTTCCAAAATTTCACAAATCTCGTTGTAACTATACCCCTCCACATCTCGAAGGTGTATCACCTGGCGTTGCTTCTCGGGCAACGCTGCAATCATTTCAGTTATTCGTTCCATGTTCTCATGATTTTCTGTCCTCTCATGAGGCGTTAACGTTTCATTTTTAATCTCCATCCCCTGTTCAATCGGATCGGTGGCTCTTCGCTGTCGCGAGCGAAGCCGGTCGAGTGAGAGATTTTTGGTGATGCGCATACACCAGGCTTCCATATTTTGTATTTCCGCCATCTGCTCCCGTCCGTTCCACACTTTGATAAGTACCTCCTGCACTACATCTTTTGCTTCTTCACTGCTTCCCAGAAGGCGGAAAGCAAACCGAAAAAGCTTGTTTTTCGTAGGCAGAACCCGGATTTCAAAGGTTTCGAGATTCATTGTTTCAAAGGCAAGACGCCACTAAGGGTAAGTTGTTACAAAATACTTCAAAAATTTATTCCGGATGGTAAGTTCAAGTCAGTTTGTATTTGTTAATTAATGAATCTTTATGGAAGAACTGCTCGATTCCGATAGTAAAATCGTTGTATTTGACTCGTATGACACCGTTATGTCAGCCAATCTGGTTAAAACTAAACTTGACGCGTACGGTGTGCCTTGTTTCCTTACAGATGAAAATTTTGTAAATCTATATCCAATCCGAAACGAACTATTTCCAGGAGTTCGACTTCATATTTTTGAAAAGGACCTTGATCATGTAAAGGAAATCTTAGTAGAAGAACATGCCCGGCAACGATGTCCTTCATGTCGATCCACTAATATTGTTTTTGAACCGAGTCGCAAAGGAAAGTTTACGCCCATCCTCACCTCCATCCTATTTGGATTATTTCTTCCCGTAAAAAGAGTTTACATCTGCGAGCATTGCGAGAAGGAATTTGATACGCTTGAGTAAACTTAGATTTTCAGTACAGTAAACTCTACTCTCCTATTATTCGCTCGGCCTTCATCTGTATTGTTGGTATCAATTGGTTTTGATTCTCCATAGCCATGTGCCTCTAATCGTGAAGTATCAATTCCTTGGCCGATCAAATAATCTACTACTGCTTGCGAGCGACCCTGAGATAAATTTTCGTTATAAGCATCAGATCCCTGGCTATCGGTGTGTCCTGAAATTTCAATTGCAACAGAAGGATTGCTCTTCAAAAAGTTTACAACCTTATCCAATTCAACAAAGGATTGAGGTTTGAGAATAGTCTTATCCGTATCAAAATAAATATTTTTTAGCCGAACGGTAAGTCCCACTTCAATAGGTGCAAGAAATAAATTTTTAATAACGGGTGTAACTTCTTCGCTAGCCACTTCAACACTATCCGTTGAATTTAAATATCCTTCGGCTGAAGTAGTAAATAAATACCACCCAAGGTTACTTATATTTTGCTCATACTTTCCTGTTGATGCATTCGGATTAAACTGAGTGGCACGATCTCGCTTCAGCGAAATGGCAACTTTTGCCTTGTTAATTTTCAGGTTTGTTTTTTTATCAATCACGTCTCCTTCCAATACCAATTGTTTTGATATTGGGTTCAGGTAAATATCCAAATGAATGGTGGTGTCACTATAGATTACTGGTACATTATAACTTTGCGTGAATGGCAAATAACCTGAAGATGTTGCGGTAAGAGAATAATTACTAGTTTCAGGAATGTAGGTTTCAAATGTCCCGCTTGGTGTTGTCTTTAAGTCAATTGGACTATGATCCTTCATTTTCAAGTCAACTAAGGATTGAAGTTGCAGTTTTGTTTTTTGGTCATAGGTTGTGCCTGTGAGCAAGATTCTAAAATTACGAGGCTTTAAAATAAATAAATCAAAATTTCCCCCATCGATGCGTGCACCCGCACGGGCAGTAAAAATATTTCCGTGTGTATCCATCGAAAAATATGCGTCTCCAGAAGGTGTGTTAATGTTACGACCTAGGTTTTCTGGCTCTGACCAATTTAACCACGTATCATCTAACCGAGTAGATTTATAAATATCGGTACCGCCTACTTTATCTTTTGAATAGCGATCGCTTGAGAAATAAAGAGTTTTTTGATCTGGAGATAAAAAGGGGCTATACTCATCAGCAGGACCACTGATTTTCATCTTCACTGGTTTACTCCATTGCCCACCTTGTTGCTTAGATAAATAAAGATCACTGAACTTGTCTCCCTGCTTTTCGGAAAAATAGAGAACTAAGTGCTGCGCATCGGAAGAAATAGTAGCGCCATTAAAAATCCCTTTATCCATTGCGGAGAATCCAGGAATATCTAACTCAGTTACATTGCCCGAAGGACTCACTAACGAAAAGCCTTTTGAATTTTTTGATCTGCCACCTCTAATCAACAAAGAACCATCGGGCATTACATTAAACACCTGGTTATAACGATTGTCGTTTAAGGGAGCTCCCATTCGTTTACCTTCCGACCAAACTCCTTTATCATCTAATGTCGAAACCCAAATATCCTGGCTGTTTTCTTTGCCGTATGTATTTTGTGGATGGTTGCTAACAAAATAATAAAGCTTGGTTCCATCGATGGAAATCACTGGAGAGACCTGATGGTAAAGTGTATTAATATTATCATTCATCTTTACCAGCTCATAGCGCGAACTAATTTCTTGTGCTGAAAGCGAGTACCCAACCAGACAAATAGCTAATACGAGGATGTTCTTCATTGAAAAATTTTAGATTTTAAAAATAACACATTAAGCCAAGATATACTAAGGTTGAAAAGCTCGATATAGCTTGCCTAATGCAATTTTTAAGCCGGGAAATTAAAGAAGCCACGCCCGCTTTGCGCGATGGCAACCAGAATTATGATAAGCGCAATAACATTAAAGATGAATAATCTCTTATGTTTGGCAGCAGCCTCCGTCATTTTCTTTATAGTAATGCGAGCTATTGTAATCAATACAATCGCGATAAGCATCATGGCAGCATGTTCAACTAACCAATACCTGGCAATTGGATCTTTCATAGAGGCTCCGCTAAATACAACTATCGGACTCACAAAATATTGAATTATACCGAAGAGTAGTTGGGTGTGAACAAAGATGAAAAGCCATAAACTGAATTTGTCATCCAATGGAGTATACGCTGATTTTTTTTGCCACCCTAAAAAAGAGCGTACAATTACCACTATTAAAAATATAAGAATGAAATATCTTAATACCGAATGAGTAAGCACCACTAAATCAAGCATAAAAAATTAAGTTAGAATCGCTTCGAAATTAGGCTAAGATTTTGACATTTTCAGCCGATTATCAATAAAATTAAACCTCTAAAAAATTCGTACTTAATCGCAGTGAGAAATACGGTACATTACTCAAAATCTGTGCGAAGCAGGTAATTTGAATTCGATCAAAAAATTAAGAATCTAAAAAAATAATACATGAAAAAATTACTTCTACTCGTATTTGGCTTAGTCTGCGCACAAGGCTTTAGCCAAGGAAATCTTTCGTACCAGCGTCCGCCCGAAGAGATAGCAAAACTACTGGAGGCTCCCTTAACTCCTTTTGTTTCCTTCTCATCTGATAAACAATGGATGCTGTTATTAGAACGTTCTGACTTTCCTACTATAGAACAACTTTCAAGACCCGAGCTTCGAATTGGCGGGCTTCGTATCAATCCTGAAAATTTTGGACCAAGTCGTAGTAACTACACGATAGGCTTAAAAGCAAAACGATTAAGCGATGGCCAAGAGGTAAATATAAAAAATCTTCCCGATCCATTAATAGCAAGCAGTATCAGTTTTTCACCTGATAGCAAATACTTCGCGTTACTTCAAAATAATGCTGACAAGATTGAGCTATGGATTGTGAACACCGAAACTATGTCAGCATCTAAACTTAGCGAACGAAAAGTTAACACCGCCATGGGTGGTTATACCTGGCTCTCCGATTCGCAGCAAATTTTATTTACTGCTGTTCCAACAAACATTAAACCGCTTCCGCAGAAATCACGTATCCCAACCGGGCCGGTTGTAGAAGAAAACTTAGGCAAAAAAGCACCTTCGCGTACCTATCAGGATTTATTGAAAAATCCCTATGACGAAGCAGCTTTTGATTATTACACTCAATCAGATCTGATCTTAAAAAATCTTAATGGGCAGGAAAAAACATTGAGCACTGCTTCTATTCATTCTGATTTTACACCATCACCTGATGGAAAATTAATCTTAACAGAAGTCATTCAACCGCCTTACTCTTATTTAGTACCTGCATACTTATTTCCAAAAACAGTAAGTGTAATTGACTTGAATGGAAAATTAGTAAAGGAAATTTTACGCATTCCTTTATTGGATTATATCCCAACCGGGTTTAATGCAACTTCGCGCGAACCACGTTCGCATAACTGGCGTGCCGACAAACCCGCTACGCTCGCATGGGCACACGCACAAGATGGCGGAGATCCAAAAGCGAAAGCAACTATTCGCGACAAAGTGTTTACATGGGATTATCCATTTACATCAACTCCAAAAGAATTGATCAGTTTGCCACTTCGTTATTCAAGAATTACGTGGGGCAATGACAATGTAGCGTGGGTACACGAGCGTTGGACGAGCGATCGAAAAGAACGCGTGTATCAAGTAAATCCAATGACGGGTGCAAAGAAAACGGTCTTTGATTTAAACTATGAAGATGCTTACAATAATCCTGGCAATGTGATTACCGCTCCTAATGCGTTTGGCAGAAATGTCATGCTGATCAATAAAGACAACAGCGTTTACCTTACAGGTTCGGGTTCTTCTCCAGCAGGTGACATGCCCTTTCTTGATAAGATGGATTTAACTTCTTCTAAAAAATCTCGTCAATGGCAGTCTGCAAATCCATATTACGAAACGTTTGTTTCATTCCTTGATGTAAAGAAAGGAACCTTTGTTACTTCGCGCGAATCCAATACTGAAAATCCGAACTACTACTTGCATACACTTGGATCATCTAAAACAGCTGCTATTACTTCATTTCCACATCCTTATCCACAAATAAAAGATGTGAAGAAGCAAGTATTGAAATACAAACGTGCCGATGGTGTTGAACTAACTGCAGATTTATACTTACCTCCTGGCTATAAAAAAGAAGATGGTGCCTTGCCGGGACTTGTATGGGCTTACCCACGTGAATTCAAATCAGCTGACGCTGCTGGACAGATAAAAGGTTCTCCAAATACATTCGTTCGTTTAAGTTGGGGTGGCCCAATCTATTGGGTGATGCGCGGTTACGCTGTGTTAGATAATGCTTCCATGCCGATTGTAGGCGAAGGAGATGCAGAACCAAACGATACCTATGTGCAACAATTAGTTGCGAGCGCTCAGGCTGTGGTTGATTATGGTGCTTCCTTGGGTGTGCTAGATCCAACTCGCGTTGGCGTAGGTGGTCATTCCTATGGCGCATTTATGACGGCTAACTTGCTTGCACACTCTGATATCTTTAAAGCTGGAATAGCGCGAAGCGGAGCCTATAACAGAACCTTAACACCTTTCGGGTTTCAAGCAGAGGAGCGCACCTACTGGCAGGCTCCTGAGGTGTATTACACCATGTCACCATTTTCGTATGCCGATAAATTGAAGGAGCCAATTTTATTTATTCATGGAGAAGCTGATAACAATTCTGGAACATTTCCGATTCAGACAGAACGATTCTACAATGCCATCAAAGGTCATGGTGGAACAGCCCGATATGTAGAACTTCCTTATGAGAGCCATGGCTATGCTGCTAAAGAAAGCATTATGCACACCTTGTGGGAAATGGACACTTGGCTAGAAACGTATGTAAAGAATCCGAAAGAAAAACCGAAAGACTCAAAAGTAAATATGAAGTATTAGTTAAATGAAGTTTACTAGTTACTGAAGCCTGATATGTTAAATATCAGGCTTCAATTTTTTAAGTTGATAATCTTCTCCTGAACCTATCATGTTCGATTTGAAAAAAGTTTTCCTATCTTCATCGCTGATTTACTTTTCAATGAAAATCCGAATTGCACTTTTCATTCTCTTCACACTTGTTGCTGTAGAGTCAACCGTTGCACAACCTGATACTGTTTCGGTTGGTGCATATGTAATCAGTGTACATGATATTAATTTTCGCGATAAGGAATACACCATGCGGTTTTGGTTATGGTTCTTATATGATAATCCGGACTTTGATTTTTCAACTCAATTGGACATCCCAAACGCTAAATCAATTGATCCTCCTGAAATCATTTTGGATAGTCTGAACGGAAGAGCATGGGCAATCATGAAAATGAAGGCTACCATGAAGGAAAGTTGGAAAGTGGCAGATTTTCCGTTTGACGAACAACATCTGAGTGTTCAAATTGAAAATTCTTTATACGACAACAGGTCTCTCGTTTTTAAACCGGACATCGTTGGTAGTACTTACGATAAAGAAGATGCACTTGATGGTTGGAATATTAAAAACTTTCAGGTTTCGAAAATCCAAAATGACTATGAAACAGGGTTTGGTGATCAGCATCCATCCAGAAGCTTGCAGAATTTTTCTGCCTTTGTTATTGAAATGGATATTGAACGGAATGCATGGGGGCTGTTCATGAAAATATTTATTGGCATGTACATCGCTTTTCTCATTTCGATTATCAGTTTCACAATCCAGGTAGAAGAACTTGAGCCACGTTTTGGTTTACCAGTCGGTGGATTATTTGCAACAGTGGGTAATAAATATATTATCGATTCGATACTCCCCGAGACTTCTTCCTTTACATTGGTTGACTCGCTACACACACTTACTTTCCTGGCTATTTTTGCAACCTTAGTTGTTTCTGCGGTAGCCTTACGACAGCATGATAATGGAAATAAAGAAGCTGCTATCCGCTACAATCGAACTGGATCGAGGTATGTGGTTGCTCTTTATGTGTTGGCTAATTTAGTTTTAGTGGGAATAGCAATTTTTTAGAACTCTCCTTTACTTGCTAAGTATCTTCAAATAATTGAGAATTGCAAAAATTGTACTTCGTAATTCTCAATTCGTACTTTGAATCTATATTTTATTCTTTGTGTCAATCACAATAGTTACTGGTCCATCGTTGATCAATTTTACTTTCATATCTGCGCCAAACTCACCTGTTTGAACAGGTTTCCCTAACTGCGCAGTTATAGCTAGAATAAATTTTTCATAAATGGGAATAGCAATTTCAGGCCGCGCAGCTTTTATATAACTTGGGCGATTGCCTTTTTTTGTACTTGCTTGCAACGTAAACTGACTCACTAAAATAATTTCGCCACCGTAATCTTTAACGCTAACGTTCATCACGCCTTGTTCATCATTGAAGATTCGCAGGTTTACAATTTTTGTAGAAAGCCATTCAATATCTTCTTCGGTATCAGCTTCTTCAATACCCACCAGCACAACAAGGCCGGATTGTATTTGTGCTTTTATAACTCGATCAATTTCCACGGATGCTTCAGTCGTACGTTGAATAACTACAATCATTTATCTCCTTTATTTTTAACTGGTGTTGGTTTGTAATCATAAGGAAGCATATCAGCCATTTTCTCAGACCAGGCCCAATAATTTTCGACAAGTACATCCCGAATATCATCATAATATCCATTCTCATACAACTTCAACGTAGGCGCAAGTATGTGCATAATGGAAGTTTGCCACTTGATTACAGTACGTCCTACGGTTTGAGGATATCCTGCTTCCTCTTTTTCCCTTCTGAAATCAATTTTTAACATCCCTTTGTATTTAACCTCATGCTCTGAGTTTACGAAGTCAGCTCCTGATAGCACAACCGTACTTACACTGTCAATCAATTCTGGTTTTGACTGAAGGTTTAGGTAATATGCTAAACTGTCTTTTCGTCCAATTCTTATCAAACCATCTTCCTGTTGTTTCGATCTCAACTCTTTGATTTTAGTGTTTAAAAATTTTTGAGGAGGTCGTTCAGGGTTTTGAACCTTAAAAAATTTCCTTACTTCAAATCCATTTTGTATTAGGGAATCCGATCGAAATGCTCTGATAAAATGTGTTATAGATCCGTTATACGCCCTCAATCTTTCCTTATCCCATTGTTTCTGTACTGACTTTTTCTCAGTCGTCATATTCTTAAATGCAGGAACGCCAAGAAAAATTAACATTCCAGATTTAAAATTAATCTCAAAACTGTGCAGGTAATAATCAAGGGCAAATCCCAATGCCCGATTTTCAATTTGAATGGGTACGCGTGCATGAGCCACTAGTGAATTTGTCTTCGTATCAAAAAACAAATGAATATCTCTGGGGTTAAGAATTTTGCATTGACTTGAATTTTTTGTTTCGCCTAAAAAATGCTTTTTGAAAATCTCAAAGTTTCTTGCCCAACCGGTTGTATCTTCCTTCACCACCACTTCACTCAACCTGATCTGATTCTCCGTGAGAGAAATTGTTAGCTTATATTCACTATCGTTAAATTCTAATGATTGTTGGTAGGTGTTGTACCCAATAAATGTAACTGTAAGATCATACTTACCGGGCGCAAAACCTGTTAGCGAAAATTTTCCTTCTGCGTCACTGCTTACCCCAATGCGTGTATTGGCAAAAAACACATTTGCAAAAGCAATGGGTTCTTTTGTTTCTGAATCTGTGATTATCCCGCTAAGGGTATTTCGTTGTGAATAGGTTTGGATTGAAAAGAATAACCCTATCAAAACCAACGTATACTTCATATTAGTACTCTTGCAGTACGTTCGATTCGTAAACAAATACTCCTGTGAGCTCCTTCTTGGCAAGAGCTTGCATAGCACGAGCTACTTTTATTGACTCAAGACCTTGATATTTTTTAGGAATCAAAAAGCCAAAAATCCTATAGAATACTTTTGCCGCTTCTTCTCCACTCCGTTGATCTTTTCTAGGACCCAGTAGCAATGAAGGCCTGAAAATATGAAGTACTCTAAATCCAACAGAAGTAATAGCTTCTTCTACTTCACCTTTTACCTGATTATAAAAAATGCTGGAATTTTTATTTGCTCCCAAGGCTGATACCAAAAAGAATTGCTGAGCTTCGTTTGCCTTTAGAATTTTTGCGACTTGTAATGGGTAATCGAAATCAACCTTGCGGAATGCAGTTTTGGAGCCAGCTTGTTTCATAGTAGTTCCCAAGCAACAAAACACATCATCCGCTTTAAGTTGATGTTTTTCCAGTTGCTCAACTTCCAATACAATGTTTTCTAACTTGGGATTTTTGATTGCCAACGGTTTTCGACTAAGCGCAACAACTTTTGAATAGTGCGAATCTGCCAGTAAAAGTTCTAACAGTTGATTACCAATCAACCCTGTAGAACCTGCCAACAACGCAACCTTCGACATTAGAAGGTTTGTTGAATTTCATTTCGCAACCCTGTAAGAGCCAATCCTATCAAATCAACTTTTTTCTCCATTGTCATCTCAAAAATCTTTTTTGATAAATCGATGCTGGTGGATTCGAGTGTCATGGCAGATGATGCCTCATTAATAAGCATTACCAAGTCATCTTTAGCATTACGGGTTTGATTCCAGGTTTCTTCGCCCATATAAATTTGTTGAGATGCATTATGATTATACTCGTTTCTGATTTCATCAAGAAGAATCTTTTGAAAATCGCGCGCGGTAAAACCGGGATTGTTAAGTCTGATTAATAAGTTTTGGGGGGCAATACGCTCCAAAAATAAGGTCATGCGCTCATACGCTTGTAATCGGGCCGGAAGGATAGTTTCAATAGCACGTGTACGTACTTCTAATTTTTTTAGCTCAATCTCTTTGATCATAAATGACCGAACAATGAGGTAAACCGCATATAACACAAGCGATGCGGGAATAATTATCTTTCCAAATTCAATCAATGCTTCCATAGGAATTAATTCAAGGTCAAAGGTGTTTAAAATTTAGATACTTTTGGCTTTCTGAACAACAATATAACGGTGATGTTCGAAAAAATTATACCTGTAGGATTAACCACACGCGCAGCAACCGAGGTTCGCAAAATCATGGAGACTAAAAACATTCCAGCCGATTATGGGTTGCGTGTTGGTGTTCGCGGAGGCGGTTGTGGAGGGGTTGCTTTAATTATTGGTTTCGATAAGCCCAAACCTTCTGATATGAGTTATGTATTGGAAGGTATTACCATTCATGTAGACAAAAAACATACGATGTACCTGATTGGTAAAGAAGTAGATTTTTATGATGGTGCGGATACACGCGGCTTTATGTTTGCCGATCAACAATCCATGATTAAAGAAAACTAGTTACCTGCTCTGATTTACTGTAACTACAGCTCTTTTACACACGCCACCAATCGGTGGATTGAATTTTGAGATTCGTACTTCTACATGTATTGCTTCACGAAAAGTAGCGAGCGTCTGTTTCGCGATTGCATGCCCAACCGTTTCCAATAATTTGGAAGGCTTGGCCATCTCTGTTTTTACAAGCGCATAAAGATCTTCGTAGTTGATTGTTCCCGCAAGGTCATCGTGAAAAGCTGAATCCAAAAATTCGGTTTCAACCAGTACATCTACTTCAAACTTATTGCCCGAAGATCGTTCGTGTGGATACACTCCATGATAGGCGTGAAACTCAAGACCTTCCAGCGCAACTTTCCCGGTCATTGAATGTCGTCAAAGAAAGATCGTTGTGAGTGGGGTACTTCTTCCAAAACCTGTTTAACAGGTTCGGATTGTGCCGGAGCCGGCAATGATTTTTTAATTTCACTTTCAATCTCTGCATTAGGGAATAATGCCTTTTTGCTTTCGCGTTTAGCCCACGCAATATGCTGATCAGGATCAAAATCGCGAGCAGCTGTCTTTGCGCGTTCTACCCGATCAATAGTTTCGCCAGCCATGCGTTTCAAATCAGAAAGCAAATTGTCGCGGTGCAATTCTAATGTCTTATAATGTTGACCTAATGTTTTCAATTGTTCCTCCATTTCTTCCAACATCTGCTTTGAAATCATCTCAGCTTCTTCAATAATATTTTTGGATTTCATTTTTGATTCGTTGAGAATTGAGTCAGAACGCATCTGATTCTCTCTCAAAATCAACTCAGCAGTTTTGTTTGCCTGACCAATTACATTAGCACCGGTATCTTCTGCAGTTTTTAATGTTTTATATAATGAACTCTCCACTTCGCGCAATTTTGAAACCTCGCGTTCAGTAGCCTCTTGCTTCATTCTGATTTCTTTGTTCTCGTCCATTAGTCGCTCCCATTCTTGCGAAAGGGTTTGTAAAAATGCATTGACCTCATCTTTGTCGTAGCCACGAAGCACCTTTTCAAATGCCTTTTGACGGATTTCTAACGGTGTAATTTTCATAATGACGTGGTTAATTTGAAGTTAAAAAAATGGTAAAACAGCTAAAAAAATATCTACCAATACTTTCAGTATCAGCAGTAAAACGTTAATCCACAGTCAAATGTATAATTTTTTGTGAAATATTCCACCTACGCTAAAACTTCGGTGGATAAATCCACCATATAATCGCATGAGCATTTAAATAAATCCATGCTGATAACCCCTCACCCCTTCCCCTCTCCCTTGGGAGAGGGGTTATTAAATTTAAGATCCCAAACCGAAACGGTGCGATCATCACTGGCACTTATCAGTTGGTCTTTGAAGGATGTCCAAAGGAGTTTATTAACTGAGGTTCCATGCCCGGCATGACGCGCTTTATCAATTACTTTCAGCAATTTAAGCTCATCCGTTTTCCAAACTTTGATCGACTTATCCATACTGCCCGTAGCAAAGTATTCCCCGGAAGGGCTAAAGGAAATATTGTTGATAGCAAACAGATGTGCCGCTACTTCGCCAGCTTGTTTATATCCTGCAGTTACATCCCAGGCTTTTAGGCGGGCATCGCGCGAGCCGCTAATTAAAAATTTATAATCAGATGTATAACTAAGTGCAAATACAGAATTCTGATGCGCTTTGAACTCATGCTTCAACTGATAATCTCTCAACGAAAAAATTCGGATGAAATAATCGCTAAAGCCCACTGCAACTTCTCCCGCCAAGGGATTGATAGCAAGCACGCGAGCACTCTTATCAGAGATCAATAACTTCTTTTTTACAACAAGATTTTCAAACTCTATAATAGTAAGCATACCATCACCTGATGCGATCAGTAGGTCATTCTCAAAAGAGTTGATGTCAAAGATGGCGGCACTTGATAATTTTAAAGAAGATACTTCCTTTTTACTTCTCCAATCTAATACATGGATGCCTTCATAATTATGACCGGCTATTAACACGTTTGAGGTTGGAATGGCATGCAAGGCATAGATAGAGTTTGGAAGTTTGGCAATGAGTTCGCCTTCCTCAGGATTATTCAAATCCCAACCAACCACCATACCATCACCTCCAGCCGAGAAAAAATAATCATCATTGCCCGATGATTCGACTGTATAAACACAATCACGGTGACCGGTAAGTGAATGAATTTTTTCTACTTTGACGGGGCTCATACTTATCTTAGATTCGGGGCATAATAGCCCCGACTTTTTAACAAAATTGTATTAATAAGCCAAGGAAACCAATGCCACTGTTGAAATTACAAAAGACGGATAAGCAAAGTGGTTGGGCATTGTGGTTCATTACTGAGCAAGAATCGGAACTAGCGGAGGCAAGTGGCGAGAAAGTGGATGACTCAATAGCTAGTAGTACAAAACGATTGGAATGGCTAGCAGGTCGAGCTTTGATCAAAGCATTAGTAGAACAATGTGGTCTTGAATTTCGTGGCATTGATAAAGATGAGTATGGAAAACCTTTCCTAAAAGAATACTCACATCCTATTTCTTTGTCACACTCATATCCATATGTCGCTGCCCAGATAGATACTAAAATCGAAGTTGGTATTGACCTGGAGCAACCAAAATCAAAATTGTTGAACATTGCCCATCGCGTATTATCCCCGACCGAATTGGAAGATGCTGGAACCGATATAATTAAGCATTGTATATACTGGTGTGCCAAAGAAGCAATGTATAAGTCGTATGGAAAGCGTGGCCTGCATTTTGCAGATCAGTTGTTAGTGGCCCCTTTTAAACTAATGCGAGGAGGGGATTTAACAGGGAAAATAATAGCTAATGGAAACAATAGAGAGTTGGAGTTAACGTATAGTGTGCAACCGGATTATGTGCTTGTTCATACAAAAACTGAATACAATGAGCATGTAGGTACATAGAAAACATTAATGTTCTATGTGGTTAAATAGATGTATTAGATTCCTGAAAACAGATTAACTTTATAACATGAAAAAATTATTTGTAGTAATACTTTTATCAGCCGCATTAATATCTAATGCCCAAACTGAGATTAAAGATTTTACTCTTACTGATGTAAAAAGTGAAAAGGCTGTTTCATTGGCAAACTTTAAATCATCAACTGGTATTGCGGTTGTGTTTACTAGTCATGAATGTCCGTTCGACAATTACTATAAAGACCGATTAAAAGGGCTCGTGAATTCTTATTCGGGTAAAATTCAATTTCTCTTTATCAACTCAAATCAAGAAGTTGAAGAAAATGTTGCTCAAATGGCAATTCATTATAGCGATCTTGATATTCCTTATCTGGCGGACAAAGATCAGGTTGCAATGGGAGTTTTCGGAGCTCGCAAAAGCCCTGAAGTATTTTTACTTTCTACTGCCAATGGAAAATATACAGTTGTGTATAGTGGTGCGATTGATGACAACCCACAAGCAGCTAGTGATGCCAAGCAAAATTTTCTAAAAGATGCCTTGGATAAATTAGTTGCAGGTCAAAAAATAGAACCTGCAACTCAACGTGCCGTTGGGTGTACTATTAGAAAAAAATAATCAACTCTTTTTTACTACTGTAGCACTGGCCTGCGCGGTTGGTAACACAACCAAATCAGCTATCACTACATGGGCAGGTCGCGTAAGCGCAAATAAAATCAGATCAGCAATATCGTTTCCTACCAATGGATCGAATCCTTTATAGATATTCTTGGAACGCTCTTCATCTCCTTTAAATCGTACCAAAGAAAATTCAGTTTCGACTAATCCTGGGTGAATGGCCGTTACTTTAATGCCATGAGGATTTAGATCGATGCGCATCCCTTTCGTAACGGCATCAACAGCAAACTTACTGGCGCAATACACATTGCCATTGGCGTAAACTTCCTTACCGGCAATAGAACCAATGTTTATAATGTGGCCGCTGTTTCGCTTTGTCATTACAGGTAAAACTGCTTTTGTCACGTATAACAAACCTTTCACATTAATGTCCATCATTGCGTCCCAATCTTCAATGCTTCCGGTCTGAATCGGATCCAATCCGTGAGCGTTGCCTGCATTGTTAATCAGTACATCAATCTCTTTCCATTCTGTTGGTAACGATTCGATACTTGACGCAACTTCTTTTTGGTTTCGTACTTCAAAAGAAAGCGTAGTCACTTCTGTATGCGCTCCCAATTCATCAACCAATTTCTTGAGTCGCTCCTTCCTTCTTCCGCACAGGATGAGTTTAAAATTATTAGTTGCCAGTAATCGGGCCGTTGCTTCGCCAATGCCTGAGGTTGCTCCAGTAATGAGAGCAATGCGTTTTGTAGTCATAATAGAATTAGTCAGTCAAACAAAGATAGACCGATGAAAATTATTGAAAAATAAAATACACAGATATTGTGTTTGTATTGAGTCGTTTCAAAGGATCCTTATAAATACTTGGATCAGGCCCTAGCACATTACTAATTCCTCGCGCAAAGCGAATTTCTTGCGAAAACTTAAATAACGGAAAATAAAAATCGAAGCCGAGACCACCTTCTAATTGAATGTTATTTTTGCGAATATCTAACGTAGATGTTGAAGATTGAACATCATTCTTACCGGAGAGTTCAAACCCAGGCGTAACACCACCAATCATATACATGCGCACATTTCCTCTGCGCATCGATTTGTATTTTAATAATAATGGGAATTCAACGTGCGTTGTTTCAACAAATTGAAGTCGCTCAGTTTCATCAGTATAACGATAGCGAAGTTTGTGGGTATAGAATCCTGCTTTTGGCATTAAGCGAAAATCCAAAAATTCGCTTATGCGATAGTTCACTAAAAATCCTAGAGAAAAGCCTGGCGAAAATTCTGCCATCACTGAATGAACGGTATCATACTGTTGATCAACAAACTTATCGGAATAGGTAACTTGATAGGCTGACGTGTGAAGCCCAATCATAAACCCGTAACTAATAGTTCGCTGATCATAGTTTGGATTATTTTGTCGTGCCCATTTAAAAATCTGCGCCTGTGAAACCACAGGAGCCAGACCGAGACAAAACAACAGGATTATTTTATTCCTGTGTAAAGCGAACTGATTCCAAAAGTTAAAGGGGTGCATGAAGTTTGATTAAATCCTAAACGATCAAGAATTTTAGTGAATGCTTCTCCATCCGGAAAAGCCTGAACAGACTCTGGTAAATAGGTGTAAGCAGCCGGATCACGTGAAATCAATCGTCCTATTTTAGGCAAAATGAATTTAAAATAAAAATTATAGAACTGTTTGAGAGGAAACTTGCGTGGCTTTGAAAACTCCAGCACAACCATGCGCCCTCCTGGTTTTAGCACTCTGTGCATTTCAGTCAATCCCTTTTCCAAATGCTCAAAGTTTCTTACTCCAAATGCAACGATCACAGCATCGAATTTATTTTCCTCAAAGGGTAGATTTTCTGAATCTGCCAAGCGCAAATCAATTTTTTGATCATACCCGCGATCTTTCATCTTCTTGCGACCCACTTCCAACATTCCTTCAGAGATGTCGACACCAATTACATGATCGGGATTTAGTTTTAAAGTTTCGATGGCAAAATCGCCTGTACCCGTTGCAACATCCAAAATAATTTTAGGATTTCCTGAAGCAAGAAGTTTAATGGCTTTTTTGCGCCAGCTAATATCAATACCCAGACTTAAAAAATGATTCAGAAAATCATAATTACCGCTGATGGAATCAAACATGCGGGCCACCTGCTGTTTCTTACCCGAGCTGTCTTCTTTATAAGGTACTACTGTCAAGTCACAAGAATTAAAAGCTAAAAGTACTGAATTTCGATCTGTTAGACACAGACTCTTGTTATTTGTAAAAAGTACCTATATAACAAGCAGCTGATAGTATGGTTTACAAAGCCACCTGATTAGTGAAGCGTACTCAGGGAAAATCAGTTCTATACCAACTTTCTGCTAGTTAATCCAAACAGCGGTCGTATCCACCGCCACCTTCTTATTCCGAATTCGTAGATTATCCATGCCCCGCCAAAGGTACCTAACACCAATAATGAGAACTTAGGCCAAAATCCCCAATCCAAATCTATCAGGTAGTAACCAATAGTGATCATAATGGTTTGATGTAAAATGTAAAATGGATAAACAGCCTGGTTAGCATACAAGAGTACAGAATTTGATCTATTCAGATAAGCGGCTGCATAGCCCATAATGCACACTATCCACGACCATAAGTTGAACACTTTGAAAAGTGCTTCGATAAAGTGAACAAGTGTTGAATCCTCAAACAATACTCTTAACCCCATCAACAGACTAAAACCAAGTAAACCGTAATACAGATACTTTCTGCGGTGTCGCATTATTGTTGCCCAAAAACCATCTCCTATAGAAATCAACAAAAAACCATAAAAGAAAAAGGTAATGAAGTTGATGATGTTAAACCAATCGCCTACTAGTGCGTGCGTGGAGGGAAAAAATGGTTCTACCAATGCTTCCCAAATGTAAAGCGGTATGATAAACAAATACAACCCAAACGAAGTGGACAATAATTTTCGTGACCACTTTAACAAAGTGGCTTGCGGGTGTTTTCGTAAGTATAAAAATGCAGGTATAAAGATTAATGAGAATAAAAGCAGGTAAGGTAAAAACCAGAGATGATGCCAACTAAGATTTCCTTCGGGGTAAACTCCTGCAAAAGCCTGCGCGGGCCAGTAATCAAAATACCCGCCTTCAAATTCATTGTTACTCAACCGTTCGAAATACACCTGGGGTGGCACTATAAAAAGCATTCCCACTATTAGTGGAAGGAATAATCGGATAATGCGTTCACGCGCAAACTGCCATCCGCTTCTTTTGGACAAAGCATAATATGTACCCATACCCGATATGACAAACAAAATAGGCAATCGCCATTGGTTAAGAAATAACATGGGCCAACGAATGTCCGGATAGATCACATTATTTTTAATGTGAAAACTCCACGGAACGAAGAACATGCCTACATGGTAAAATATAAGCAACCCAAAAACGATAACACGTAACCAATCCAAATCGTATCTGCGCATAGTTTACTTAGATTATCATTAGCGATTTCTAATTAAGATACGTTGCGCGAGCAAAGGTTGCGAAGTAAGAATTTTTATTTTGGTCGCAAAAAATGTATTACTTGGCCAACACCTTAAACTCAACCCTTCGATTTATTTCACGTCCACCTGTTTCATCATCATTTGACACAAGAGGTCTTTCCTCACCGTAGCCAATGGCTTTTATTCTGCTCCCTTTAATTCCATTGGAAGTTAAATAGCTTTTAACGGCATCGGCTCTTTGTTGCGATAGCTTTTTATTGAAGGTATCACTTCCAACATCATCGGTATGACCGCCAATCTCTACTTGCATCGATTGATTTTGCTTCATCATGGTCACCATCATATTTAATTCTTCATTTGAGGTTTCCTCCAAGGTGGCTTTGGCAAACTCGAAAAACACGTGACGTAACGCGGATACCTCGCCAACAGCTACTTTGCGCAACAAGACTTTTCGAGTTACCGTTTGCGGTTCTTCCGTGGCGCGACCTAATGAAACTTTTAGGTTCTCAAAAATATATCCCTCTAACTCAACCGAAACAACATACTCTTTAGGCACAGTAGACATAACCCCAAACTCAAATGAGCCTGTGCCTAAACTGGCAGAACCAACTACTGTGTTATCGCGACCACGCATTTTTGCGATTGCATCAATCGGTTCTTTCGTTTCGGCATCTACAATCTCCACCATAAAGCGAATCGGTTGAACGCCTTTTCTTTCGGGTGCTTTAGCTACTTCTGTGTCCGCTTTCTTATCCGTGATTAAATAAATATCTGAATATCCATATCCATCGGCACGGGCTGAAGAAAAATAGAATCGGTTAACAGTTCCTGTACCAATAATAAATACATCATCATCGGGCGTATTGATTGGATAGCCAACATTTTCCGGTTCTGTCCATTCTTTCTTCTCTAAGTCAAGTAAGGTTGTTTTATAAATATCAAATCCACCCATACCCTTTCTTCCCTTCGAACTGAAATAGAGAGTTTTACCATCGTAGTCGATAAAAGGAGCATCTTCATCATATTCTGTGTTAATGGTTGGCCCAAGATTTTTAACAACCGTCCAGCCACCTTTTTTATCCTTGGTACAAGAATAAATATCTATCCCGCCTAGGCCACCAGGACGCTCGCTTGCAAAATAAATCGTTGACTCATCCTTTGTGATTGTAATCGATGATTCGTAAAACGAAGAATTTATAGTTCCAGGAAATGCAACAGGTTTAGCCCATGTGCTATCCCCTTGTTTTGTGCTTGAAAATATGTCGCCATCACCTACTCCATCTTTATAAAGAAAAAGTATGTTTCCATTCGGGGATATGGCGATGTTGGAATCGTTAAAACGTGTATTAACTATAGCTCCAATATTTTGAGCAGGTTGCCAAGCTCCACCTTCTTTTTTACTAACAAAAATATCTTCGAAGGGGCGGTTGTCATCTCCCACGTTCTCGTTAAGGTTACCATCTCGTCTTCGGGTTGTAAAAATTAATTCTGATTCAGTCGCATTCACAACCGGAGCATAATCATCAAATTCAGAATTTATTTCAGGCCCCAGATTGGTGATAGAAAATGGTTTAGGATCCGCTATCAATTCCTTACCTGTTGTGCATTCGTCTAACCTTTTCAGTACTTCCTTTACTTCAACCCGATCTTTCCCTTTGTAGTTTGGATTTTGATCCAGCTTAATTTTATAACGAGTGTAGAAATCAATCGCCTTATCAAAGTGTAGTCCGAAATGATACCCACTGCCAATTAGAAATTCTAGATCAAAACGAAAATTTGGATTTTGCCGATATACGCGCATCAAATATTTTACCGCCTGTTCCTTTTGAATGGTACTAATATGCATTAACCCTGCATCCGTGTTTGCCTTTAAATTGGTAGTGTCATAATTGGCGGCAATCACCATTAATTCGCGTGCGTCATCAATGGCTTTAGTACCTGCCATAATTTCACTAGCCATTTCAAAATATTGTCTCGCTTGTTCTTTACTCTGCTCCTGAGCCCAACCCGATAGGGTTGCAAGAATAAAAGTTAAAAAAATAAAACTGCTGCGAAAGCGCTGCATGTGATCCTTAAATTTGATTGCCAACGATAAAAAACACCATTCCTACAAGATAGGACAAATAACTAAAATCTATAACTATCAAAATCAACAAATTCACTTAATAAAGTACGTCAAAATTACATTCTGAGTTACTTTGCCCATCTTTACAACCGTAAAGTTATGGAAATTCAAAGTGCAGACTTCATTATCAGTAATACGGACATTGAAAAGTGCCCCAGCCCTACCAAACCCGAGTTTGCTTTTATTGGCAGATCGAATGTTGGAAAGTCGTCCTTAATAAACATGTTAACGGGAAGAAAGGAGCTGGCTAAAATTTCATCAACCCCAGGCAAAACACAAACCATCAATCACTTTTTGATAAATAAATCGTGGTATCTGGTGGATTTACCTGGCTATGGATATGCAAGCGTAAGCAAGAGCCTTAAAGAAAATTGGAGTCAGATGATTGATTCCTACTTTAAGAACCGAACCAATCTTTATTGCACGTTTGTTCTGATTGATTCACGGTTAGAGCCACAGGTAAAAGATATGGAATTTATTAAACGATTAGGTTCACTTAATATTCCCATTGCATTGGTGTTAACAAAAACAGATAAACTAAAACAATCCGAACTCGGAAAATCTAAAAATAAAATTGAAAAACGATTGCTGGAAGATTGGGAAGAATTACCTCCGCTATTTATAACATCCTCCGAAAAGAAATCCGGACGAACAGCATTGCTTGATTTTATAGATACTGCTATAAATGCAGATAGAGAAAATGATTAGTTTTGCGCCCGAAATAATTTATTACTCATGGAATTGTCAGAAATAGCATCGATTAGTGGAAAGGGTGGTCTTTTTAAAGTATTGAAACCCGGGAAATCAGGTGTGTTGTTGGAATCGTTAGATGCTGCCAAAACACGCGTTGTTGCAAGTGCCACACAACGGTTGTCTTTGCTGAGTGAAATCTCAATTTATACTACTACCAAGGAAGGAACCGTTGCTTTGGAAGACGTATTAAAAAAAATTTACAAAGACTTCAATAATGATCTGGGTGTAGATGGAAACTCTGATGGTGTTGAATTAAAAGCATTTTTAAAATCTGTGCTGCCTGAGTATGATGATGATCGGGTTTATGTTTCTGACATCAAGAAATTAGTAAAGTGGTATAGTGTTTTATTAGAACACGCTCCAGAATTGTTTGTGGAGAAGAGTGAGCCTTCAGCTAACTAAAACTTTCAGCTTTTTCAACCATTGCTTTTGAGCCTACATAAAATGGTGTGCGCTCATGCAGACTTTCAGGTTTAATTTCCAGAATTCTTTTCTTACCATCGGTTGCTTTACCGCCCGCTTGTTCGGCAATGAAGGCAAGTGCATTACATTCATACATCAAGCGCAACTTTCCATTTTTATCTTTGGCTGTAGCCGGATAAATGTAAATTCCGCCTTTCAATAAATTTCTATGAAAGTCGGCCACAAGCGAACCAATGTATCGCGCGGTATAATTTTCATCTTTACAAAATTGAACATAGGCTTTTACTTCGGATGAAAAAGAATTAGCTGATCCTTCATTAATCGAATAAATTTTCCCGTTCTCGGGGATCGTCATATCCGGATGTGATAAAACATATTCACCCAACGTACTTTCATAGGTAAATCCATTTACTCCATGCCCTGTGGTGTAAACCAACATAGTAGATGATCCATATAAAATATATCCAGCCGCAACCTGCTCGGCTCCGCACTGTAAAATATCCTTATCCTGAATAGGTTGCCCTACTGGACTTAATCTTCTATAGATTGAAAAAATAGTTCCGATGGATACATTCACATCAATGTTAGACGAACCATCCAACGGATCGATGGCAATCACATATCGGCCCTCATTATTTAAATCAACATACGATTCTGTTTCTTCCGATATCAAGGCACACGCCTCACCGCCTTTAGTAAGCGCTCGGGTAAAACGGATATTCGCTAACACATCTAATTTTTGTTGTTGCTCTCCGCCCGAATTCTGCGAACCCATTGGCCCCATAATATCAATGAGACCTGCTTTGTTTATTTCGCGGTTTACCACTTTAGATGCTAGCGCGATATCACGCAGCAATTGCGAAAGTTCTCCGCTAGCATATTGAAATTGAAATTGGTTGTTTTTAATAAAACGATCCAGGGCTGTTCCAATTGGTAAAGCGATACGTGAAGATTCCATGAAATTTGCTTATTAAAGTTAGGTTTGATTGTCTATTAGTAAATTCGCCCACGATTAACTGAGGGGTTAAATATAGCTCTGCAAACGATTGAAATCAATAATTTTGAACTATGAAGGTTTTTAAATTCGGGGGAGCTTCCATAAAGAATGCTAAAGCAATTAACAACATGGTTGCTATTGTAAAGCAATTTGCCACCGAACCACTTCTAATTGTTGTCTCGGCTATGGGCAAGACGACCAATGCCCTTGAACAACTTGTTGATAAGGCTCAAAAGAACCTAAATTATGAGTCTTCACTTGATGAGGTTAAATCCTATCATTCAGAAATGATTCATCAATTAGAAATTACGAATCCATCTTTTTTAGAGAAAATTGAATCTCAGTTTAAGGAGATAGAAAAATCTGCAACTCAAACAGGAGATTACGACCAAGCTTATGATCAGGTTGTTTCGCAAGGCGAGATCTTAAGTTCAATGATCTTAAGTTCATTTTTGAATAAAAGTGGCTTGTCCTGCGAATGGCTTGATGCACGAAACTATATTCACACCAATGAAACATATCGCGAAGGAAAAGTGGACTGGACGAAATCACAACAATCCATAAAAACACTTCTCGAAACACTCAATCATAAAATTATTATTACACAAGGTTTTATAGGTGGCACCTCAAAGCAAACAACTACTACGCTTGGTCGCGAAGGTTCAGATTATAGTGCTGCAATTTTCGCAACGTGTTTGCCAGCCAAGTCTGTTACTATCTGGAAAGATGTTCCCGGTGTAATGAGTGCTGACCCCAAGCGAATCTCAAATGCAATTGTCTTCGAAGAACTTCCTTATCAAGAAGCATCGGAGATGACCTATTACGGAGCTTCTGTAATCCATCCAAAGACAATCAAGCCACTAGCTAATGCAAACATCCCCTTGCTTGTAAAAAACTTTGACAATCCCACCTTGCCCGGTACTATTATACATGATTGCAAAGTGTATAATCTTCCCCCGCTCATAGTGTTTAAAGACAATCAGTGTCTCATTTCCTGCAAGGTCACAGACTATTCCTTCACCAATGAACAACAACTGAGTTCAATCTTTGCTGCGCTTTCGCAAACCAACACGCGAATAAACGTAATGCAAAACTCTGCCATCTCTTTTTCGTTTTGTGTTGACTTCCGAGACTCAAAGATTTTGAAATTAGTTTCTATGCTCAGCAAAGATTTTGAAGTGTATTACAATACTGGCCTTACACTCATCACTGTGAAAAATTATGATGCCGCTACTTTTAACGAGTACCGCACAAAGCCCAATGTTATTTTGGAGCAATCTTCGAGGTCTACGCTACAAGTTCTAGTGAAAAATTAAACTATTTAAATACTCTCCTTCAGGGAATTTAGGAATTCATCAAAGTCATTAGTAATGAAATAAAGGTTTGAATAGTCAGTGTCATCAGAGAAACGATAATCAATTTCTTTCTCATGATCCCAGAAGAAAATACTTCCAACATCAGCCGTGTCACAAGAAATACAAATTAAATTACCACCAGGATCGTGAGCTATTGGTAAAATGTGTGATGGCAATCTCTTTTCATTCACTTTATAGATTTTAAGATAATTCATCAGGTTATCATGCTTTCCATCATAAATAGCCAAAAACCAGTCAATACTAGAATTAGACAGCGTTCCCATTTCATTGAAGCTAAAGATATTTGGTTTACATTGCCCTCCATTGTTTAACAACAGATGCTCTTTATAATTTTTTGGAAATATCAATCCAATAAAAGCCTCTATCTCATTAATTTTTTGAAGAGTTAGAGAAGTTTCCGTTCGAAAGAATTCTAACATAACTATTTAAGACTTCCCTTTCAAATCCTTAATCAACACATCCATAGACCGATCCAAAATCTCATAAACTTCTCTAAAATCTTTCTCAGTTCCATAATAAGGATCAGGCACGTCACCCAACCCTTGCGGATCATACTCTCGCATTAATTTAACCTTGTTATAATTTTCCTTGTCGGATGGCAGCCGCTTAATGTTTGTCAGATTGTTTTTATCCATCGCAATAATATGATCAAACTCAACCAAATCATCTGCTGTTAGCTGCCGAACTACATGAAGAATCTCTACTCCATTTTTCCTGGCTACCGCAATACTCCGATCGTCAGCTGCACCGCCAATATGATAATTTCCCGTTCCACATGAATCTGATTGCAAGAGATGATCTAGCTTTTGTTCCTTCACTTTATGATTAAAAATAGCCGTAGCCAATGGCGATCGGCAAATATTCCCAAGACATACAAATAAAATTTTCATACTCAAAAGTATGAGATGCTTCGTTAATTGAACGAATTATCAGGAATCTTTTTACACATCACCACATTATAAATCTTTAGCTTTGCCAAAAGCCTTTCACACTATGGAATTCATAAAAGTAACAGAGCAAAAAGAACCTCAGGTTGCACTCATAGAATTAAATCGTCCTAAAGAACTTAATGCATTGAACCGTCAGTTGATGGAAGAAGTGCGGGATACCCTGCAACAATTGGATAAAAATGATGAGGTGCGAGTGATTATTATTACTGGTAACGAACAAGCTTTTGCTGCAGGTGCGGATATAAAACAGATGGCCGATAAAACCGCTATTGACATGCTGATGATTGATCAGTTTACCACGTGGGATCAAATTCGTAAAACGAAAAAACCAATCATAGCAGCAGTCTCAGGTTTTGCGCTAGGCGGTGGTTGTGAGTTTGTGATGACGTGTGATATGGTGATTGCATCTGAGACAGCTAAGTTTGGGCAGCCTGAAATAAAACTTGGGACGATACCTGGAGCCGGTGGCACACAACGATTAACCAAAGCCATTGGCAAAGCAAAAGCCATGGAGCTTATCCTTACGGGAAGATTTCTTTCGGCCGAGGAAGCGCTCTTTTATGGATTAGTGAATAAAGTGGTGCCGAAGGAAATGTACTTGTACGAAGCATTTCAACTGGCAAAAGAAATTGCCCAGCATTCTCCGGTAGCCGTTCAACTGGCCAAAGAGTCTATTAACCGTTCATTTGAAACACATTTAGATGAAGGACTTACTCTTGAGCGAAAAAATTTCTATCTAACGTTTTCATCGGAAGACCAAAAAGAAGGAATGAAAGCTTTTATGGAAAAAAGAAAGCCTGAGTTTAAAGGAAAGTAATTGAATTAAACTCTCCGCCACAGATTCACTGATTTAAAAAAAACAGTAGTCAAATCCATCGATTCAACTAAAAATAACTTGAAATTTTTATACTCTATATCAATATCTTTCATTCGACTACTCTATTCTTTAGCAGCGTTGTTTCATGCTAAGGCTAAACTCTTCGTAAGTGGCCGAAAAGAAATTTTTAAAAAGCTGGAAGCTGCCTTCACGGGAAATTCGCAACCTATTGTTTGGGTTCACTGCTCATCGCTAGGCGAGTTTGAGCAAGGTCGTCCCATCATGGAAGCCTTTAAAAAACAATATCCATTGTATAAGATACTTCTCACCTTCTTCTCACCTTCAGGATATGAAGTACGCAAGAATTATGCTGGTGCAGATTATGTTTTCTATTTACCGTGGGATACTGCCAGCAATGCAAAACGTTTTATTGAAATCACAAAACCAGCACTTGCTATTTTTGTCAAATACGAGTTCTGGTATTTTTATTCTGCTGAGCTTAAAAGTAAATCCATTCCTCTGATTTCTGCTTCGTGTATATTCAGACCAGAGCAATCCTTCTTTAAATGGTACGGCTCTTTCTTTCGAAGGATACTTAGAAACTTCGATCACTTTTTTGTGCAAACAACTCAATCCATGGAGTTACTTAAGCAAATAGCAGTTAATAACAGCACTCTGGTTGGCGATACTCGCTTTGATCGTGTGCATGATATTACTACCAATGCAATCGACATTGAACTTGCTCAGCAATTTAAAGGTGATGATAAAATTTTTGTTGTTGGTAGCTTGTGGCCTGAAGACCTTGAAGTACTTGCGCCTTTCATCAATGAGAATAAAAATCTTTTGAAGTTTATTATTGCTCCGCATGAAATCAGTGAGAAATTTTTGAGTGAAATTGAGGTTTCCATTAGCGTGAAGAGTGTTCGGTATTCAAAATCAGGTCAACATTTAAATTCGTACGATGTTCTTATTATAGATAATGTAGGTATGCTTTCAAGCTTATATCGCTACGGGGAATTTGCGTATGTTGGCGGTGCGTTCGGCAAAGGACTTCATAACATACTAGAAGCAGCTTGCTATGGAGTTCCAATCTTTTTCGGGAATAAGAATTATGAAAAATTTCAGGAAGCCACTGAGCTAATTATGCGCGGGGGAGCTTTTTCGATAGCCGATTACTCCGAACTCAAGACAACCTATGAAATGATGATGAGTCGCCCTGAAAATTTTTTGCTAGCGTGTGAAGTGACCAAATCTTACGTAACCGAAAACCTGGGCGCCACAGAAAAAATTATGAAGTATTGCAACAACCTACTTCCTGCATGATTGGCCGCGTGTTAAAATCTACGGGCTCATGGTATGAGGTTGCTGGCGAGGATCAAAAAAAATATGCGTGCCGTGTGCGCGGAAAACTGAGGCTCGAAGAATACAAAGAAAGCAATCCCATAGCTGTAGGCGATCGTGTTGAGTTTGATCTTGAAAATAACGAAGGGATTATATTCAAAATTCTTCCCCGCGATAATCACATGCTTCGTCAGTCAGTAAAAAGGACAGGACATGCGAGTGTGTTAGCCGCCAATATTGATCAGATGTTAATTGTGGCTACCGTGAAGCAACCTCGCACCTCATTGGGGTTTATTGATCGGGTTTTGGTTTCGGCCGAATCATTTAGAATTCCACAAATCATTCTCTTCAATAAAAAAGATCTATTGACTCCTGAAGAAATTGAAGAACAAGAATCAATTATTGATCTGTATCAATCTATCGGTGTAAATGCGCTCGCCATCTCAGCACAGCATGACGAAAGTCTCGCTTTAGTTGAGAATATATTAGCCAATAAAGTAACACTCATTGCTGGTCATTCAGGGGTTGGAAAATCAACTCTGCTTAACAGGTTGTCACCAGACTTTAAGCAAAGCACAGGAGCTATTTCTGGTTACTCAGAAAAAGGAACGCACACCACTACGTTTGCTGAAATGCTACAGGTAAATCCAACCACCTTTATTATTGATACTCCAGGAATAAAAGAATGGGGATTAGTGGATATGGAGCAACAAGAAATCTCGGATTACTTTCCTGAGATGCGTGACTTAAGACTTGATTGCAAATTTGGTGCGCGCTGTCTGCACATCAATGAACCAAAGTGTGCGATTAAAGAAGCTTTTGAAAAAAATCTAATCGCACCAAGCAGGTATGACAGCTATCTGAGTATGATGCTAGGGGAAGATAATAGGAAGTAATTTTATTTACCGCAAAGACGGGCAGACATAGCGGCTAGGAAACTAAGATTATTTTGTATCGAGCAACAATTTAAAGTAGGCACCAGCCAATTTCAAGTCAACCATACGAAGGGATAATTTTAATTCATACCTAAGTCTTCGCTTTAAGGCAGCAACTTCTTCAGGTGTTTTGTTGAGTGCTTTTATTTTTTCGCAAACTTTAAAAGTTGACCACCGTTGTGCTCCTGATCTTTTAAATTGACTCTTAGACATTGAATTAGAAACCGAACGCTTCTTCAATAAAATTTTAGGCGAATAGATAAACTTGAACTTACGTGCTGCCCGAACCCAAAAATCGAAATCCTCAAAGGCAAGGGATTCATCATAGCCATTTAAATATTTGACCACTTCCCTGCGAAACATCATTGTAGGTGAACAAATAAAATATCGATCTATTACACTGCAATAAATATCTCCACTTGGAATTGTACTATGCGGATATTTTGTTGAATGCAACCGAAGGAAGTTTCCCTGATCATCGACATGCTCTGCATCTGAAAACGTAACTCCATAATCACTACCAGATTCCCTTAATGATTTCAATCCTTCTTCCACTCTATTTGGAAGTAATATATCATCGGCTGCTAAATCGATACAAAAGGAACCTGTAGAAATACCAAATGCTTTATTAAACGTTTTGCAATAACCCAGGTTAGTTGCATTGATGAGCATGGTAGTTTCAGGATGATTCGAAATCCAATTTTTAATCACTTTCACACTCCCATCCGTGCTGCAATCATCAATTACTATTAATTCAATGGGCTTATACGCTTGATTAATAACAGAATCTAAGGCTTCTTCTACAAACTTTACCTGATTGTAGCATATACAGATTATTGTTACAACCGGAGAGTTCATGACAGTATCTTAGTAAAAGATAATTTCCTATTTGTAACCCCTCCAATACTTTTCTTAAAATATAGGAGTGACTTGTTCACTTGACCATCCAACATTGAAGTCCCCAAATCAATCATCTTATATTTATGATGTTGCGCAAAATCATAGATACCCGAAATTAAAAAAACCACCGGACTGATGCGGTTGTGTTCTTTCGCATGCGCGTAGTAAAATGTGTAAAGCACATCTTTGCGTACGCGAATTACAATTGCCGCAGCAGAAGTTTCTGACTCTGTTCCAACTTTAAAAAATAATAGTCGATTTGGGAAGGCTGTAACTAATTTCTTTAAATCGGGCAGTGTCATGGAAAGTGATTGCTGTCTCTCCTCCCGGCAGGACGCTATAAATTTATACAATTCATTCAACTCAGATTTACTCACCTTCGAAAACTGAAACACATTGGCAGCTTTCCTTAACTTTTGTCGCTCTGAGATTTTTATTTTTTTTCCGAATGCTTTTCCATCCAATAAAATAATGCTTGACACTTCCTCTACAAATTCAAATTCTAATTTTAAAAACACCTGCTTTAGAAACTTAGATTGCTCCTCGTTGTATAATTCAGGTGAATTTCGAATCACAATCTTTTTCGCGCCAAGCTTGCTAAGATAATTTTGAACTTGAACAATAAAATCAGCAACCTGATCTTCATTCAATTTTCTGTAGAACTCTATACTGCCGAAAGGGGCTCGCAAAGGACTGAGTGCTTCGCCTGTTTTGAGGTGAAATGAAATACGAGCAAATGCTTTATCAGTGCTTAGCTCTCTGTACTCAAACACATGCCAACCGGTAGCAGATTGAAGTTGTAAATGATCAGGAAGATTAAATAAAAAAGTCGCACGATTTTCAATCGAACTTAAATCAGTAGTATGATGGAAATAGAATTTCAAGAACAACTAATCTTACAACTACGCTTTCGTTTTAACCTTAGCCCAATCCTTAAATTGCCAATAGACAAGTCCTGTAGTGAGATGATTTCCCTTTACATCGTGAATTTTCACTTCACAAGGAACAACTACCGTCTCTTGAGTTTGTAAAGGTTGAATTATTTTTTCATCAAGCCATTCCTTCGAAATCGAAAACTCAGCCACCGCATCCATCTTACCTTGATAATGATAACTCATTTCGAGCCTTTGCATAATCATTCGATACTTTTTCATATCAAGACTACTCAACAAAAGAAACCCGGTTGTAAATTCTGAAATGGTTGCCAGGCCGCATGCATGCAATCCCCGAATGTGATTAAAATTTCTTCTTTTATACGGCATCAGTGCCGACAATTTGAAATCTTCAATTTTGAGAATGCGAAATCCGTGCGGTTTATTGAACGGAACCATTCGATTCAGCGACCAATTCAGCACTTTCAAATAAAAGGATGAATGTTTTGCTTTTTCAAGTATTTTGGCGGGATCAAACATGATATTAAATTACGATTTAATCCCGATAGCTATCGGGAACGAATTACAAATTTTATCCCGACAACGATCGGTACACGAAGTACGAACTAATTAATCAGAAATAGAACATGAAAAAAATTATTGTATTAGGCGCAGGGTTGGTAGGCAAATCGATGGCCATTGATTTATCAAAAAAATATGATGTTACTTCCGTAGATATAAATGAAAAAGCACTATCAGAACTTAAAAGTTTGGGGATCCAAACTCAGAAGGCAGACATTGGCAATAAAACAATACTCTCCTCTTTGCTTCGTCCTTTCGATTTAGTAATTGGTGCGGTGCCCGGTTTTATGGGTTTTGAAACGTGCCAAACAGTTATTGAAGCCGGCAAAAACATGGTGGATATTTCTTTTTTCCCTGAAGATCCTTTTTTGTTGGATGAGTTGGCCATTAAAAACAAGGTAACAATTGTGATGGATTGTGGTGTAGCTCCAGGAATGGGAAATATCATTCTCGGTTATCACAACAAAAAAATGAAAATCAATTCGTACGAGTGTCTGGTGGGTGGCTTACCACTAGTGCGCGAATGGCCTTATGAATACAAAGCAGTCTTCTCTCCCATAGATGTCATTCAAGAATATATTCGGCCAGCTCGGTATGTTCAACATGGAGAAATTGTAACCCGCGAAGCCTTGTCGGATGAGGAGTTGGTTCATTTTAATGAAGTTGGAACACTTGAGTCGTGGAATTCGGATGGGTTGCGTTCATTAATAAAAACGATGGATCACATTCCGGATATGATTGAAAAAACATTGCGCTATCCGGGTTGTGCCGAATACTTGCGTGTACTTCGCGAATCTGGATTCTTTTCGTACGAAGAGATTGATGTAAATGGGGTAAAAGTAAAACCTGTTGATCTCACAGCTAAGCTTCTCTTCCCTAAATGGAAATTAAAACCCGGTGAAGAAGAATTTACTGTGATGAGAATTCGAATTACCGGAGAAGAAAATGGTCAGGAGAAAAAACTACAATACGATTTATTGGATCGTACAGACCGGGTGACCGGCAACTTATCGATGGCGCGCACAACGGGTTATACGTGCACGGCTGTTGCCAATTTAGTACTTGATGGAAATTATTCCCGCAAAGGAATTAGCCCACCAGAATATTTAGGTGAGGAAAAAGAGAATTTCAACTTTGTGTTTAATTATCTAAAAGAACGTGGAGTTATTTATAAAACTTCTTCTTTCTAACCATCTAGGTTCTTACCTTGAATTTTTAATTGTGATTTAATGGATCTTACCAAAAAGCAACCTTCTCTCTTACTCGCTCTCATTCCAATTGCCGTATTAATTACTCTGCTAACCATCAATGTACTTGTATTGGGTTCGGATGCCATTTCGGGTGCCAATCAAATTGCGTTGTTGCTGGCTTCAGGTATTGCAGGAGTCATTTCTTTTCGGTTGGGTTATACATGGGAAGAAATTGAAGGAAGTATTGTAAAAAGCATAAGCTCCGCTATGGCAGCAATGCTGATTTTATTAGCCATCGGTTCGCTATCCGGTACATGGTTATTGAGTGGCATTGTACCCGCTATGATTTATTATGGATTAAAGATTTTAAATCCAACTATTTTTCTAGTGGCAGCTTGTATAATCAGCGGCATTGTTTCGGTGGCAACCGGAAGTTCATGGTCAACCGTGGCAACCGTAGGCATTGCCCTGTTGGGGATTGGTAAAGCATTGGATATTTCGGAAGGCGTAATTGCCGGAGCTATTATCTCAGGTGCTTACTTTGGTGATAAAATGTCGCCACTTTCTGATACAACCAATCTGGCCCCCGCTATGGCAGGTACCGATTTGTTTACTCACATCAAATACATGGCTCTCACCACCTTCCCAACATTGGGGATCACGCTTATCATCTTTTTTATCTGGGGCTTTACGTTGGATACCAGTCAGGCAACTGCCGATAGCTCAGCTGTACTATTAGCGCTTGAAGATAAATTCAGTTTAAATCCGCTACTCTTTGTTGTGCCAATATTGGTCATTGTAATGATTGTAAAAAAAGTACCTGCGCTACCTGCATTACTCATTGGTGCATTGTTAGGTGGCATTGCTGCCATTATTTTTCAACCACAAATCATTGAACAAGTTTCGGGTGTGCAAGGAGATTATGTAAAAGCATCGTTCATTGCTGTGATGAATGCTATGACAACTTCCATTAACATTCAAACCAGCGATCCCATGATTACTGAATTGCTTAGCGCGAAAGGAATGAGTGGTATGCTTAACACAATCTGGTTAATTCTTTGTGCCATGATTTTCGGGGGTGTGATGGAATCGTGTGGATTGTTAAAAGCAATCGCTGAACAAATCATAAAATTTGCGCACTCAACGGGCTCACTGGTTGCCTCTACAGCCGCCACATGTATCTTCTTTAACTTCACCGCGTCCGATCAATACATGGCGATAGCGGTTCCTGGTCGCATGTATGCAGACACCTATCGCAAGCGAGGATTAAAACCTGAAGTGCTTAGTCGCACCTTAGAAGATTCTGGCACTGTAACTTCCGTGCTGATACCATGGAATACCTGTGGAGCTACACAGGCCAATGTGCTGGGTGTGGCCACGATGGTTTACGCACCTTATACTTTTTTCTGTATTATCAGTCCGCTCATGACTATTTTGCAGGCCTATCTAAACTTTAAGATTCGTAGGCTGAATGACCCAAAAGAATAACCAACGCGTAACCATAACTCACGAAGAGATCAACGAACTTCCGCTGGGTGCCTTCGAAGGAAAGGTTGTAGTAGTCTCTGAGGAGAAAAACTTACCGCGTGTTTTTGCAGAAATTAACAAACACACAATTGTAGGTTTCGATACCGAGACTAAGCCGGTATTTGTTCGCGGTCAACATAACCACATATCGCTTATCCAAATTGCATTGCCAGATGCAGTCTTTCTTATCCGGCTTAAGCAAACGGGTATGCACAGTTCTATTATTAGCTTTTTAGAAAATGAAAATATTCTAAAAGCAGGGGTCGCTTTGCGCGATGACATTAAGGGTTTACAAAAATTAAAACATTACAAGCCTGGCGGATTTATTGAGTTGGCCGAAATGAGCAAACAAGCAGGCCTTGAAGTTGAAAGTGTGAAAAAATTAACAGCACTTCTATTAGGATTTCGGATTTCAAAAAGTGCGCAGACCAGCAACTGGGAAGCGGAGACTTTAAATGAAAAACAAATTAGCTATGCAGCGACAGATGCGTGGGTTTGTTTGGAGATCTATAATCATCTCATAAAATAGCATCTATTTATCATAACCTTTCCAAACCGTGCCAGATTTTCATCTTAAATCTTTGGGAGCTTTTCATTTCTCACAAAATCCTTACAATACGTTAGATGAGGTTTTAGTTGAGTCAATTTACATATCTCCTTATCACTTGTTTATTGACTAACTTCCAAGGAAAATTAGTGTATTTAGAAATGACAAATAAAATCACTAATCTTAAAATCCCAATTTCCCATCAATGGAAAATAATGAAGTAAACCCGCGGAGCATCCGGTATCATATTCATAAGTACCTTAACAATAATAAAAATAGATTTACTAATAAGACTATTGTAGATCTGCAGGCAAGGGCATCCTTACCAAAGCCCTATTGGAAATCGGTGCCATTCCGGTTCCGCTTGATTTGTTTCCTGAGACATTTGAGGTTGCTGGAGTAACATGTACAAAAGCTGATGTAGAAGCTATTCCGTTGGAAAATCAATCGATAGATTGTGTGATCTGCCAAGAAGGAATTGAACATTTTTCAGATCAATATAAAGCTTTAAAGGAATTTAATAGGATTCTAAAAAATAATGGTAGTCTGATAATCACAACACCTAACTACTCAAATTTGAGGGCGAAAGTTTCCTATTTTCTTTCAGAAAGCGAACGGTTTAATAGTTATATGCCACCTAATGAAATTGATTCAATCTGGATGAACACCAAAGATCAAACAAACGAGATTTATTTTGGACATATTTTTTTAATTGGTATTCAAAAACTACGGGTGCTGGCAAAACTATC
>JBGSIM010000042.1:0-2580 GCA_041742535.1 Cyclobacteriaceae bacterium
CTTCCGCTTTACGCGGAATGAATCCGTAACCACAACATCATCTTTGTTTTTGCTATCACTTATTTTAAGGGTATAATTTTTGCCAGGCCTAATACGGTCAAACTTTAAATTATACTGACCCACATTAGCAATGTTAGGGTAGGTTGTAATTTTTTTAGTACCCCGGTAGAGATCAAAATTTAAAACGCTGTTTCCCCTGCCACCTGTCCAGGTTATTTTATAAGTTTTGCTGCGCTTAAATTTCTTGTAATCATTAAATCCGTCCAGCCGCACAAAGGGCAAATACACTTTACCGCGCACTTCCAACCCAATGTCGCCACCAAACTCCGCCCCTAATTCTTCTTTGGCATTCCAAATTATCTGGCGGTTGCCACCGGGTTTTACCTCAAGCCCTACGTGCCCGGTAACCTTGGTGAGCGGGGTAACATAGTTATCGGCTGAGGTATAAACATGTACCGTATAACTTCGGTTGGCAATGGAATCAATAAGATTGTAGGAGAGAATAACCTTATCGCCTGCTACTTCAACTTTCGTAATAGTAAATATTTGAGCGCCCGCCCAAGTAGTAAAAAGACATAAAACAAGTGCTGGAATTAAAGCCCGTAATACCATAGCTCTTTAGATAGACTTAAGAAAGATAGGAATGAAATTTTAGAAGCCAATAATCTGATTGGCCATATTTATAAGAAACTCAATACAAAAGGCTAAAAGCTAGCCTTTATCGTTTGCAAAAGCTTCTGATACGTTTGAGCCGATAAAAAAACAAGAAAAGAATTTCAAAAATGTATCCAAGTGGATACATTTGTACATGTATGCTATTGAACAGACAGACGAGTTTGAAAAGTGGTTTCGTAAACTGAAAGACAATAGAGCAAAAGCTAAGATTCTTTTTAGAATTCAACGCATACAAGAGCAAGGAAATTTTGGGGATTGCGAACCAGTTGGACAAGGAATTAGTGAATTACGAATACACTATGCCACAGGCTACCGGGTGTATTTGAAGGAATATGAAAGTAGAGTTGTATTACTGCTGAATGGAGGCGACAAGGCTTCTCAGCAAAAAGACATTACAAAAGCAAAACAGATTTGGTCAGATTATAAAAAATAAAATGTGAATATCATGAGTAAAAAAAAATCAAAATTTGATATAGCAGAATACTTAGATGATGAAGAGATGGTAGCGGAATACCTTAATACCCTCTTGGAAGAAGGAGATTCTGAAGATATTGTAATTGGAATAGGTCATGTAGCGAAAGCCTTGGGGATGTCAAAGATTGCATTGGAAACTGGTTTGAGCAGACCGAGTTTATATAAGGCCTTTTCGGAAGGGGCAAAACCACAATTTGAAACAATCTTAAAAGTCTTAAGAGCAGTTGGAGGCCAATTGCAAGTAAAACCTGCTTGAGAAAAGAATTATAAAAAAATAGCCACATAGTTGAATTCTATGTGGCTATGTGTTTAAAAAATTATACAGCTCACTCCTTGCGACTTCGTGTCTTTGCGGTTTGAAGTGTTTTAATATCGCTTCGATCTTCCTCTGTCTCCACCACGAGAATCACTCCGTGAACTTCCGCGAGAATCGCCAGGCGAACCTCCCCTGCTACCACTTCCGCCTGCAGATGATTTCGATTTAGAACCGTAAAAACGTTCCTTCTTCTTCTCAGAATACTTCTCTTTGTGTGGGGTTGTCATCTCTAACCTCACTTTACGACCACGCAATTCAATGTCTTCAAACCCTTTAATTAATTGCTCTGTGAACTTTTTCTCGATTTCAAAAAATGAGTAAGCACCTTTCAAATCAATTTTACCAACAGCATCTTTCTTTACTTCACCAAAGTCACAAATCAAATCGAGCAAGCTTCCTTTCTCCAAACCATCCATTTTACCAACGTTGATAAACACCCGATCGGCATTTTCAGAGGTTGCATAACGATCGCCCTCGCCTTCAAAGTTACTATTGGTTCTGTCTGATCGATCCGATTTATTCAAATCACGGGCATCACGATAGTATTCCAAAAAGCGATTAAACTCTATAGAAGCAAAACGCTTGATAATATCTTCCTTGGATAAATCTTTCAGTTCGTGAAACACTTCTGGTAAGAAGGAATCAATTTCATCTTCATTAACCTCTACTTGCTTTATCTTATGCACTAAGGCAAGAAGTTTATTCTGACATACTTCATCGCCAGTTGGCACATTGATGCGCGTAAACTTCCGTTTGATACTACGCTCCACTTGTTGAATCCTTCCCATCTCGCGCTTAGAAATAATCGCTAACGAAATACCTTTCTTACCGGCACGTGCCGTACGACCACTTCGGTGCGTGTAGTATTCCATTTCATCGGGCATGTTCATGTGTATCACATGCGTAAGGTTACTCACGTCAATACCTCGAGCTGCCACATCGGTAGCAACCAACAATTGCAACGACTTATTTTTAAAACTCCGCATTACACGGTCGCGTTGTTGTTGCGTAAGATCACCATGTAATGGATCAGCACTGTATCCGTCTTTAATTAAGTGTTCAGCAATTTTTTGTGTATCGATTTTGGTACGACAAAAAATCACTCCGTAGATATC
>JBGSIM010000043.1:0-133607 GCA_041742535.1 Cyclobacteriaceae bacterium
AAAAAAGAAGAACTAAAAACCTATTTGTATCGATCATCGCATGATATGCGCGGGCCGGTGATGAGTCTGATTGGCTTGTGTAAATTATTAAAGAAAGAGAGAAAAATTGATCCTTATGCAAATATGATTCTGCAATCCAGTATGCAGATGTTCGATCGTATTAAAAGTTTGTCGGAAGTTTATGAAATCAACTCAAAGAAAGTTCAATTGACCGAAATCAATTTGAATAAACTGATCACAGAAGTTTGCGAATCAATATCCGATTCAAGTACTCTAAATTTCGTAGTGTGTCAAAATGCAAATTCATGCTCACCCTTGATTATCGATGAGGAATCGGTAAGAATTATAATCCGTGAGGCTTTGCATAATTCCATTTATCATAACCGATTAAAGAAAAAGGTTGTGCACATATATGTCAAAGCGTATACGAATGCTAACCATCTCCATATTGAAATCAAAGACAACGGAATAGGTATGAAGAATTCAGTAAAAGACAAGGCCTTCGAAATGTTTTATCGGGGAAATGAATTTTCACAAGGTATAGGGTTAGGACTATTTAAAATCAAAAATATAGTTGATCGATTAAAGGGTGAGGTTTACCTTCACACGATTCCGGATGAGGGGACAATGTTGAAAATTTCAATTCCAAGCGTTTCTGCAACCTAAAATCAGAGAGAAGTTATTATATGAATTATACATAATACCTTCATTTCATGTAGCTTATTAGCACAGTTTTGGATCCTGTCAATTTTAATCGTTTTTATGATGTATAATTCAATCTACAATATTAAGGACTGCTAATACCAATGAACATAATTATAAGCTTAATAGGTCGCACAGCTTTGCCATTACAGAAATACTTCTGAAATTAATTGATAATTACAAATACGCGATGACCAGCGAAGGTCTAGTTAAATTTTCTGTTTGCGTTGTCTATTAAAAAGTAAAAATTTAGGATCTGCACACTAAACAGATAACCGATAAATTTAGTCTCATTATTTCATATCCTGCATTATTGTGGTTTTCAAAATATTTACAACAAAGTATTTTGGAAAAAAATAGAATTGTCAGTTCCCTTTATAAAGACTTTTCACTCACTACAAACTCAATTGTTTATAAGAGGCTATCGGCTATATTAGAAGCTAAAAATATTAAATAAAGGACATTTAGATTTTACATTCTCAAATTAGTTTCAACTAGGAGGGTCTCCTCCTCATGGAGCATTTTTTGGAAAAAATCTTCCCCATCTTCCCCCCATCTTGTGAAATTCCTTTTTAGATAGCCCACACTTTCGCCTTCGAAATCAAACACGAAGGCTATGTTCAATTCAATTTCTTGGTATGAATTTTTAACCACTTTAGGAATAACGGTTGGGATTTATTACGCAATTACCACGCTCTTACTCTACAGTGAAGAGATCAAATCCATCTTCCAACAAAAGCAATCAAAAAGTATTGAGAGTGATACCAGTGATGATCAAAACGATTCACATGAATCCATTGATCTCATGGGCACTGTCAAATACGAGACAACGGTAAATGTTCCACATGAAAAAAGTCTGGAGTCTGATGAGATCAATACACAACCTCTGAAAGAAATAGAGGAACCTATTGATCAGGTCTCGGCTATTTCACCAGATGTCCTAATTACCAAATCCGTTGCAGAGCTCTTTCGAGAGATCAAGACAATAGTCACAGAGCTTTCACAAGGAAGTCGAGAGGAGATTACAACGATCTATCATTCTCTTTTACAAAACTACTCGCACCTGATTGGAACAAACTTTCAGGAGGAGATAAGCCTTTTCATGAAAGATTCCTTATCAACGAATACCTCGCACTCTTTCACACTAGATGAGATCAAATCGTGGTGGCAAGAGACCAACGAATAATCATTAACCATCAATTAAAAACAAATGCTATGAAAAAAGTAATCCAATTCACAATTAAGAAAGGCAAAGCCCTGGGACTTGCCTTGTTCGTGTATGCTATGACTTTGCTGTTTCCAGTTAATGCGCAAGACGGAAACGCAGGTATCAACGAAGCCACCATGAGAGTGCGCAGTTATTTCACAACCGGTACAAGCCTCATGTATGCTATCGGAGCAATACTTGGGCTAGTGGGTGCAGTCAAAGTATATCAGAAATGGAACAGCGGAGACCCCGATACTGGTAAAGTTGCAGCCGCTTGGTTTGGCAGTTGTGTTTTTCTTGTGATCGTGGCTACTGTGCTCAGATCATTCTTCGGTTTGTAATTCTCGAGACTTTAAAAAATGGTTCTTCTGCGAAGGTGGCCGAAGGCCGGATGAGGTTATGTCAAGCGTTTATAAAATCAACAAGGGGATCAACAAGCCGATTGAGTTCAAAGGACTCAAGGCACAATACATTGCCTACCTCGCTGCAGGTTTGATTTCTCTGCTTATTCTTTTCGCCACCCTGTACATCGCTGGCGTGAACATGTTCGTGTGCCTCTTCCTGATAGGAGGCATGGGTGTCATTTTGTTCATGACAGTGTACAGGATGAGCGATAAGTATGGTCAGTATGGACTATTGAAAAAACTAGCCATCCGCAGTATTCCTGATTTCATTCAGGGCAAAACAAGAAAGGTATTTCTCAAACTCTTAAAGAAAGAATAGTCATGGCACAACCCATTTCTTTAGCTAAAGTATTTCCTATTTACAAAGTTGAGAATGACTGCATACTGTCAAAGCAGGGTGATGTTACACTTGCTTTTGAAGCAACGCTGCCAGAGATATTCACTTTGTCCGATCAGGAATACGAAGCATTCCATCAAATACTCGTGAAGGCCATCAAAGTCCTGCCTAACAATTCCATTTTTCACAAGCAGGATTGGTTCATCTCAAAAAGACAAAATGCAAATTTTGAAAACAGTGACAATTCATTTCTCTCGCGATCCAGTGAACGGTTCTTTAATGAAAGACCTTACCTGGATCATCAATGCCAAATCTTTTTAACGAGGAAGCCAGCCAACAGGAAACCATCCAGTTCAGTTTTTTCAAATCTTATCCGAAAAACACTTGTTCCGGAGGAAACACTTAATCCACAACGGATGCAGGAGTTCCTTGATTCCGCAGGGCAGTTTGAAAGAATTTTACAGGACAGCGGATTTGTAAGACTGAAGAGAATAAAAGACGATCAGCTTGCCGGAATCAAAAAACAGCCAGGCATATTGGAACGGTATTGCTTCCTCCTTTCAGATTCAGACAAACCCATTATCAGGGATATTCATTTCAAAGATGAATTCAGAATTGGAGATCAGTTCTGTCAATTGTATTCATTGGCAGATGTTGAAGACTTGCCCTCCTTATGTGGCTCAAGAATTAATTATGACAGGTATTCGACTGACAAAACCAAATTCAGTGTAGGCTTTGCTTCCCCTTTGGGTCAATTGCTTTCATGCAATCACATTTTCAATCAGTACATTTTTATTGAAGATGCTCACAAGACGATTAAGCAGCTTGAAAGCAAACGGCTAAGACTTCAATCCCTTTCAACTTATTCAAGAGAGAATGCAATAAGTCGTGATGCTACAAATGATTTCTTAAACGAAGCCATTTCATCTCAACGCCTTCCGGTAAAAGCACACTTCAACATCATGCTATGGACAGACAACAGGCAGGAGTTAAAAGAGCTAAAAACTCAAGTGTCATCGGCATTAGCACAAATGGATTCCGTTGCCAGGCAAGAGACAGACGGTGCGCCACAAATATTCTGGGCAGGGCTTCCAGGAAATGAAGCAGACTTCCCAATGAACGATACGTTTGACACGTTCACGGAGCAAGCATCATGTTTTCTCAACCTTGAAACGAACTACCAGTCATCAATCAGTCCGGTTGGTATCAGACTTGGAGACAGACTCACGGGCAGACCATTGCATGTTGATATTTCGGATGAGCCAGTAAAAAGGGGAATCTGTACCAATCGCAACAAGTTTATTCTTGGTCCTTCCGGAAGTGGAAAGTCATTCTTCACCAACCACATGGTCCGTTCATATTATGAGCAGGGTACTCATATCGTACTCGTGGACGTAGGCCATTCTTACAAAGGACTATGTGATTTGGTGAATGGATATTACTTCACTTACGATGAAGCCAATCCGCTTCGATTCAACCCTTTCTATATCAGTGATGGTGATACGCTTGACACTGAAAAGAAGGAAAGCATTAAGACGTTGTTGTTAGCTCTTTGGAAAAAAGATGATGAAACATTTAACCGTTCCGAATATGTCGCGCTATCCATTGCATTGAAAATTTATTATGAGAGACTTGAAGCGGACAAAAAACTGTTTCCTTGCTTCGATACTTTTTATGAATTTCTGCGTGATGAGTTTGTCGCCATCCTAAAGGAAGACCGGGTAAAGGAAAAAGATTTCGATGTGGAAAATTTTCTTTATGTGCTCCGTCCCTATTATAAAGGAGGTGAGTTTGATTATCTGCTTAACGCTACCGAAAACCTTGAACTCCTGAAAGAACGGTTCATTGTATTTGAATTGGACAACATCAAAGACCATCCCATTCTGTTTCCAGTAGTTACCATCATTATAATGGAAGTCTTCATTTCCAAGATGCGAAAGCTGAAAGGCATTCGTAAGATGATTCTGATAGAGGAAGCATGGAAAGCGATAGCGAAAGAAGGCATGGCTGAATACATCAAATACCTCTTTAAGACTGTAAGAAAATTCTATGGAGAGGCGATCGTGGTTACTCAGGAGGTAGAAGACATAATAAGTTCTCCGATAGTCAAGCAGGCAATCATCAATAATTCGGATTGCAAGATCCTTCTGGATCAAAGCAAATACCAAAACAAGTTCGACCAGATTCAGCAACTACTGGGACTCACAGAAAAGGAGAAAGCATTAGTCCTCTCCATTAATAAGAGTAACGATCCATCAAGAAAATACAAGGAGGTCTTCATCAGCCTGGGTGGAATGCTTTCTAAGGTGTACGCTACCGAAGTCTCACTCGAAGAGTATCTCGCCTACACCACCGAAGAATCGGAAAAAATGAAAGTTCAGGCTTATACAAAAAAGTGGGATGGCGATATCCGAAAGGGAATAAGCGAGTTGGCAAATGATATGCGTACAGGTAAAGCTTAAACAACAAAATCATGAATCGAATCAGAAAAACTCTTTTAATGATACTCCTCGGAACAACTGTCATGATGACTGCACCTGTTCAGGAAACGAAAGCAGCAATTCCCGTGCTTGAGATTATCAAGCAAGCGGTGATCAAAGTAATCAAGGCGATTGACCTGATGATCCAGCGCTTACAAAATAAAACGATCTGGTTGCAGAACGCTCAAAAAGTTCTCGAGAACAAACTATCGCAATTGAAGTTGACAGAGATTGCCCAATGGACTGAAAAACAACGTCAACTCTACAAAAAGTATTACGATGAATTGTGGCAAGTAAGAAAGACCCTTGCAACTTATCACAGAATAACCCTGATCATCCAGAGGCAAAAGCAGATCGTTCAGCAGTATAAGTTCACCTGGGACATGGTGAACCAGGATAAACATTTCACCAAATCGGAAATTGATTACATGTACCGGGTGTACACAGGCATTCTAAATGAAAGTCTTTACAACCTTGATGAAATTATTTTAGTAATCAATTCTTTCAAGACACAAATGTCCGATGCCAAGCGGTTGGAGATCATTAATAAAGCAGGTGACTCGATTGATAAGAACTATCAGGACTTACAGCAATTCAATAACCAGAATATTCAGCTAAGTCTGAACCGTGCGAAAGACGAGCACGAAATAGTTGCAGTTAAAAAACTTTACGGACTCCCAACAGAATAAATATGAAAAAGATATTCACCATACTTTCCATTGTATTCATTTTCAGTTTGCATGCGAACGCACAAACTTTCGATGAATGGTTCAAGCAGAAAAAGACCCAGAAGAAATACCTAGTCCAGCAAATCGCGGCATTAAAAGTATATCTCGGATACCTTAAGAAAGGATATGAGATTGCTCAAAAGGGCTGGACTACAGTTGAGAATATCAAAAACGGAAACTTCAATCTTGATAGGGATTTTTTTCGCTCTCTCAAGAATGTTAATCCTGCTATTAAGAACACGGCTAAGGTAGCAGACATCATTGCCTTTCAGTATTACATTATTAAAGACTTCAAACGCATTTATAATTTCTGTGAGAACAACAAATACTTCACGTCAGAAGAAATCAGATACATCGCTAAGGTACATACCAATATGCTCTTCCTGTGTGACGCCTCAATCTCTGAACTCCTGAACATTATTCAGGCTGATAAAATGGAAATGACGGACGATGAACGCATCATGCGAATCAATAAGATATATGAAGATATGTCGGACAAACGTGCCTTTGTAAATGCCTTCGGTAATGATGCCACCTCCTTATCAAAGGAGCGTGAGAAAGAAGCACATGAAATCGAATTGACTAGAAAAAACATTGACATATGAAGCGGTTACTTACAATAGTCTTAATTATAGCGTGTCTTGGAACACCCAATATCGGTTGGAGTCAATCACAAGAAGCACAACAACTTTTACTCAATTGGGAGAAACTTCAAGAGCTCGAGAAAATTCTGGATAACATGTATGTGGGCTATAAGATTCTGGACAAGGGTTACACCACAGTCAAGAACATCGCAAAAGGAAATTATAGCATCCATCAATTGTTCCTCGATGGCCTGATGGCAGTTAACCCCTCAGTCAGGAACTACAGAAGAATCCCCTTCATCATTGATTACCAGAAGTTACTTCTCAAAGAGTATAAGAATGCTTACAATCGATTCAAGAACGATCCTCATTTTACTCCGCAGGAAATTCAATACCTGGCGAACGTTTACAACTTCCTTTTCAAGGCAAGCCTTAGAAATATCGATGATCTGGTTATGATCATCACCGCTACTAAACTCAGAATGAGTGATGACGAAAGGATGAAAGCCATTGACCGAATTTTTTACGACATGGAAGGAAAGCTCGTGTTTCTCAGAGGTTTTAACAGTAGCACACAATTACTGGCTATTCAAAGAGCGAGATCAGCTAATGATGTAAGAACACTCAATCAATTATATGGTATCAATTGAAATTTTATGAAATCGAAATATTTAAAACTATTAATAACATTTCTCACCGTGACTTTTTTGCCTGGCGTTTTGTGTGCTCAGAGTTTCACGGGAGAGATCCACAGTCTGCAAAGCGTCCTGGACCAGCTGTATTATGAAATGCTGCCTTTGAGCAGTAAACTCATCGGGGTTAGCCGAGGGCTGGCCGGCTTTGCAGCACTGTGGTATATTTCTTCAAGGGTATGGAGACATCTCGCTAATGCCGAGCCAATAGACTTCTATCCTTTATTAAGGCCTTTTGCACTTGGCTTATGCATTATGATGTTTCCATATGTGTTGGCAATAATCAATGGAGTACTTAAACCAACAGTAACCGGAACAGCCGCCATGGTTACGGGTTCAAATAATGCCATCGCTTACTTGTTGAAACTTAAAGAAGAAGCAATTAAAAAAACGCCATCATGGCAAATGTATGTAGGCGCAGATGGAAGTGGAGACCGCGATAAGTGGTATCAGTACACGCATCCGGATGGCACAGGAGAAGGAACATTGGATGGCTTGGGCAACGACATCAAGTTTGCGATGGCAAAAGCCTCTTACAACTTTCGCAACACGGTAAAGCAATGGATGTCGGAAATTCTTCATATTCTTTATGAAGCAGCGGCACTCTGTATAAATACTATACGGACTTTTTATTTAATCGTACTGGCTATTCTTGGCCCTCTCATTTTCGGCATTTCAGTTTTTGATGGATTGCAACATACATTGACCGTTTGGATCGCCCGCTACATAAATGTGTTTTTGTGGTTGCCTGTAGCGAACATATTCGGAGCCATCATTGCCAAAGTGCAGGAGAATATGTTGAGGATAGACATCCAGCAGGTAGTCAAATACGGAGATACTTTTTTCAGTTCTACCGATACAGCTTATCTGATTTTCTTGGTGATGGGAATTGTTGGATACTTTACTGTACCAAGTGTATCCAATTACATTGTGCATGCTGGCGGAGGAAATGTGCTACTCTATAAAGCTTCGAATATTTTCACGGGCGGATCGAGAGCAGCAGTCAGCACCGTAGCATCAGGGGCAGGTTCAGTTTTCAGTTCCTTAAGTCAATCGACAGTAAACGAGTCTGGATATTCCAAGACACCGAGCAGCTCACCCGAAAATAGTACGAGCTCAGGAACCTTTATGCACGATAAACTTTCTGGAAAATGAATGATCGCACCATGTTCAGTCAGCTTAGAAATATTGATTCGGCATTCAAGCACATTAGGTTTTTTTCAATCACAATGATTGCCGCCTGTGTGATGATTTGCTGCTATAGCATTTATAAGAGTATCGAAATGGTTACACATATGCAGGAACGCATCTACATATTGGCTAATGGAAAGGCATTGGAAGCATGGTCAGCTGAACGCAAAGACAACATTCCTGTTGAGGCGCGTGATCATGTAAAGATGTTCCATCATTATTTCTTTACGCTTGATCCTGATGATAGGGTAATTGAAGCCAACGTAACAAAAGCTCTCTATCTCGCAGATGCATCCGCGAAGCGACAATATGATAACCTGAAAGAAAGCAGGTACTACTCCAACATCATTTCGGGCAATATCAGTCAGGAGATTGAGACTGATAGCATCCGGGTAGATGTAAACCAGTATCCCCTCTACTTCAAATGCTACGCAAAACAAAAGCTTGTACGAACTACTTCAATCGTAACCCGAAGTCTTATAACCGAAGGCTTTTTGAGAAACGTGTCGCGCTCCGATAACAACCCGCACGGATTTCTAATTGAGAAGTGGATCACCGTTGAAAACAAAGACATCAAAATTGAAAACCGATAACTATGGAAGGAGACAAAAAGAAAGAAGTTACACATGATTCCATGAAAGACCTGGTTTCAGAACGACTTCGCAACACAAAAAAGTCTATTGCTGATTTTCTTAATGAACGGGTGAACAGGCTTTCAGTATCTCATAAGAGGATATGCCTGCTGGTATTTGGGATTTTAATGGGCTTGATCTGCATCGGCCAGATTATTCAATCGGTTAAAGAGGATGGAAAAGTGATTACACTTTCCATTGATCAAATCAGCATACCAAAAGACATCCGTCAGAACAATGCGAAAAATGAAAAGCTTCAGGAGTTATTGAAAACAAAACAACTTCTGGACAGCCTTAAAGAAACCACAGTTTACGATAGTCTGATGATCGCCAGGCCGGGCTTAGTAGACAGTGTCGATTTACTTATTCACCATTATCAATCAGGTTTTTCAAACTAAAACAAAATACAAATGAAACCGCGTTCACAAATGTTTTTGCAGAAAAGAAAGTTCGTCATGGTTCTGCCATTGCTCGTGCTCCCTTTTCTTACGATGATCTTCTGGGCTTTAGGGGGAGGTGAAGGATCGCCCGCACAAGCCAGATCGATTCAAAAATCAGGCTTAAACCTTGAGCTACCTGATGCGCATTTTAATACCGAAGAGTGGAATAAACTTTCGCTGTACGAAAAAGCAGAGCGGGACTTGCTCAAATTTGAAGAAGAGAGCAAGAACGATCCTTATTTCACTTTAGCTACACTGGAGGAACAAACTTCACAAGATGAACAGGAAGTACAACCAAGGGAATCTACCAAAGGAAGCACAAAAAATACTCAAAGAGCTTCACCTCAAAAGCGAGTCGGGTATGTCGATCCCAATGAAGCTAAGGTGAATCAGAAACTCGATCAACTCTATCGTGAACTCAATAAGACTTCCGAGACACCGGTTGAGTTGAACAAAAAGGAGTCAATTGCACCAGACAATTCAGACGTACAATTCTCTTCGGATATTGAAAAACTGGGACAAATGATGGAGATGATGAGCAAGGGTGATCAGAATGATCCTGAGATGCAACAGATCGGTGGAATGCTCGACAAAATTCTCGACATCCAACACCCTGAACGAGTTCGCGAAAAGATTAAAGAAGAGAGCGAACAAAAGAAAGGACAAGTCTTTCCAGTCGAAACTTATCGGGCTGAGGAAAATATCTCTTTAATAAGCCAGGGTAAAAATAGGACAATAATACCGTCTGACAGTTCATCTTTTCTCAGTAAGGTATTTGAAGTACAAGGTAAACAAAATGCTTTTTATGGAATGGAAGATGAAGCAAACGGAGAAAACACTTCAGACAATGCTATTGAAGCCGTAATCCATGATACACAGGAGTTGGTTGCCGGGTCGACAGTGAAGATGAGACTGATGAGTGATGTCTATATCAATGGACGACTCATTCCGAAAGGTCAATTCATTTATGGAACATGTGCCATTACCGGAGAACGTCTGACCATTGAGATCAATTCCATTCGCGATGACAATTCACTCTTTCCAGTATCACTTTCTGCTTATGACATGGACGGACTTGAAGGCATTTACATTCCAGGAGCCATTACCCGTGATGTTGCAAAACAATCATCTGATCAGGCTATGCAGAGTATGCAATTTCTAACGATGGATCAGTCTTTAGGTGCGCAGGCTGCAAGCGCTGGTCTTCAAGCAGCCAAAGGGTTATTCAGCAAAAAGATGAAACTTATTAGGATAACTGTAAAGGCTGGTTATAAAATCTTACTAAAAGATCAGAAGGATACTCAATCATAAATCAAATTTTAAAACCAAAACAAAAATGTTATGAGCTTATTCGTAAGGATCATTTTATGGGGGTTGTTACTGCTAATGCTGAAAGACGCTCGCAGCCAATCCCGTACTCAAACGATTAGCATGGAGGCCGGGTGCAGCAAAATTTCCAACCCACCTACATCAAATGTGATTGAAAACAAAAGAGAATAGAAATCAATTGACTCAGTCTTTAATTGGCAATACTTTTTAACAAACTATAAATAATTAACATTATGAATTTCCTAATCAATTTGTATATCAGAATCTTGTTGTGGGGATTCCTCGCCAATTGGGCCAGGGATGCAAAGAGCCAGCCCATTAATGAACCACAAAAAGTTGAAATAACATTCAACAAAACGTGCAGCATTGTTTTTCCGACAGTTATAAAAAGCGTTGACCGTGGTAGCCGTGATATTCTTGCACAAAAAGCAAAGGGTGTTGGTAATGTCCTTCAATTAAAAGCAGGCAAGGAGAATTTTCCAGAGACCAATCTCACCGTGATCACGGGTGATGGAATCTTGCATCAATTCACTGTAAACTATTCCAGTCAACCTGCTGCGATGACACTTGACATTGTGGAAGGTAGTAACTCGCCAAAATCAATGGCTCTGATTTTTCAGACTGAAATGACGGAGACGGATATGGAAAACTATTCATCCGGCATCGCTCAGTCCAAAAGATCAATTCGGTTCATCAAAGAGAAACAATACAAAATCAGTTTGGCTTTACTTGGGATTTACATTAAAGATGATGTTATGTTCTACAGGTTCAGGATTACGAATCGTTCCAGCATAAACTATGACGTGGACTTTTTAAAATTCTACGTGCGTGATAAGGCACGGATAAAGCGCACCGCATCCCAGGAAATTGAGATCAAGCCGATTTATGTATATGGCAATGACAAGAGTATCAAGGGTGAATCTTCAAATGATCTCGTGTATGCCCTTCAAAAGTTCACGATCCCTGAGTCAAAGCATTTGAACGTTGAACTTTTTGAAGAGAATGGCGGCAGGCATTTTGAAATGATTATCGAAAACAAAACCATCGTCAACGCCCGCCAGATTGACTAACAATGGAATCCAAATTAAGTCACTATTACAAACTATTAAACAAAATTATTATGAACACTAAGAATTTTGAATTTCTAAAGGACGGTCTCAAGTACATGGGTTTCGGTGATAAACTGAACGCTGAACTTGAGAAACAGATCAATCAACAACCAACTGAGTTTAAACTCTCTTTGGAAGGAGAGTTCAAAAAGGACGGAGTCACCGATAAGGTTGACTACAAACTTGACTTCAAAAAATCAGACCAGACGGATATGTACTTCTTTAACCGCTATCAAGCCACGCTGAAGAATGATGATCCGGCACAAGAGAAATCACAGACATTCTATGTCACGAAGAACTCAGGTATTACGGCTAAAGAAGCGTATAACCTTTTGAGCGGAAGGTCTGTAAATAAAGACCTAAATAATAAAGAGGGTCAACCTTTCAATGCCTGGCTGCAACTTGACTTTCAGGAAAAGGATAAGAACGATAACTTCAAAGTGAAGCAATACCACACTGGGTACGGCTATGAACTAGAGGCAACGTTAAATAAATATCCTATCAAGGAGTTAACAAACGAAGAAGAAAAAGGGAAACTGATCAAGTCGTTGGAAAAAGGAAACCTTCAGCCAGTAACGTTTATCAAAGAAGGGCGCGAAGAAAAGATGTTCATCGATGCAAATCCGCAATTCAAAACCCTTAATCTCTACGATTCCAAAATGGAAAAACAATTCCAGGGAATTGAAAAAAAGGAAAAGCAGGAGCCTGAAAAGTCAAAAGAAAAGAAAGAAACCCAAAAGCAGGACGTTGACGAGGAAGGTGAGGGGAAGAAGGAAAAGAAGTCGAGGAAAGGAAAAGGAGTTGGGGTTTAGGGTTTGCTACTCCATATACAAGAGAGACCTGTCTTAGAAGGCAGGTCTTTTTTATTAAATATCGCGAATGCACAAAAGAAATATCACTACGATGATCTCCCGTTTAAGAATTGGAGAAAAGACTTTGCAGAAATGCTTGTCCGATAATTGTGAGTTCGAAAAGATGATATCTAGTTGCATTGGTGGTAAGTGCTAATGGATTCCTATAGGTATTTGGAAGATACATCTGAACCATGCCAAAGAGGTCGGATGCATATTTTTTACGGAACAACCTCTTTGGCAAAGTTCCCTAAATCCAATCTCAGCCAACTCAATGTTAGGCAAAGCACTTGTCGAAAGTGCATCTGTTTTTTACTTACATACGCGGTATCTCACTTTCGACAAAAGCTTTGCAAAGCTATTCCAAAGAGATTAATACGCTCCAAAGTTTGGATTGATTATTATGCTAAAGACCTGAATGGAAGAACTCGCCTGAAGTGTTCATCTAAAATCCATTTCTCGTATTATGGAATGAATCCTTCAGACAAGCCCTTCCATTCATGATACAATCAAAAGTATATTTCACTATTAAGTTATAAACGAAGACCATTTCACCGCAAGCCAAAGGTAGGCCTATTGCGAAACCTTTGTAAAGGGCATGGCAAGTGCCGATGGTTATTTTATTTTTTATGAATCGTCACCCTTGACAAAGGTTACACAACATGCGCAATTGGCGGCTTGTCGGTAAGAATGGTGGGGTGAGTTCATCAATTATCTTTTGTATTTGCTCACCTTGTTAATGACTAGCTGAATTATGGGCTCGTTGATTATTTGTTTCCGGTATCGATTCGCGAAACGTTTCTTGTCTCCATATCCATTTTCGTTAACGTATTTATAAAGGACCTCTCGATCAGGCATGTTCAAAGTCGCGATTTCAACCAACGTCCGAGATACCAAAGCCTGCAGGTTAAAAAAGTACTCGCTGAGTTGACTCGTTCGGTCGCCATGAACAATTCGTGATCTCAGTGCGTAAAATTGCTTCATGTTAAAAAATATAGTGTCACCCTCAGTATTAGAATCGGCATTGACAACTGCCGCGGTACGGCAAATCCTGTAAGTAATTTCACCTTCAGTCGATTTGACCAGCGACTCTAGTGCGATGCAAAGGTTTATATAGGCCATCTTTGCTGATTCTTGGGAGAATGCTTCAAGGTAGCTTTCTACTGCTATTTCAAAGTCGTTTCTATCCGATATAAATTTGAATAGGTATTTAATAAAGGAATTAACGCTTCGTATTTTCCGTCTATCGACTTTAATTAAAAATTCATCAAGTGGGCAGTGCTCGCCTTTTATAAACCAATGAGTCACAAATCGCCAACTGTGCATAAAACTTTGGTGATACTGGCCGCTCGCGGCTTTATCGTAAAACACAAGGCTTGCGAGCTGAAAATCCGAAGGAAACATTATGAGCAGCACGTTACGAATTTTAAAAATAGTTTCGCTATCGGTTCCCTTTTCAAAGTCAATTGGAGCTAGTGCATACAAATTAGGGTGAAAGCCTCCAGGCTGATCGTACTGAAGTTGGTGATAGAAAGTGCTCGAAAACTCAGTCTGTGGGAAGTAATCATTGAACGAATCAACAAACCGCTCGAACGCCTTCGAATATACTTTGTGAAATTTTAGATTCAGGAAACTGAAGTCTAAACGAAGAACATCGTCTGTACCTCCATCAAAAACGGCTATTTGTAGGTCGTGGTCTTTTGTTGGACTCATTTTATTCTTTCATTAATCAATGGCACTAAGTTAGGCTTATGCCGGAATATGCTGGCAAGGAACTACGGCATAAACGGTTTCCCCCTTCCAGTCGTGCCTCCTTCCAGGAACCCCCATTTATTCCGTTCCTCCTTGCGCAAATTCCGGCCTAAGCCTGCCGGGGCACCATAATTAAATCAAACGATTATGGAAACTACAAATGAAAACAGACAGTACCAGGTGGCTGAGATTCAGCTCACCTACAAGTCAAATGTAAAGCCCTCGGCACGCCCTAAGATCAGCACATCAAGGGATGCGTTCGACATCCTGAAACAGTATTGGGATGATTCGAAAATTGAATTTATAGAACAATTCAAAGTCATGTTGGTAAACAGAACTAATAAGGTTCTTGGAATTTTTGAAGTTTCTTCAGGAAGTTCAACAGGAACTGTAGCCGATCCTAAATTGATTTTTGTAGCTGCACTTAAAGCAAATGCCTGCGGCATTATTGTAGCTCACAATCATCCTTCTGGAAACTTGGCTCCGAGCAGATCGGATATTGATTTGACTCAGAAGATAAAAGAGGCTGGAAGGTTTCTGGAAATCCAGTTGCTCGATCATTTGATAGTTACCCCAGACGGTTACTATTCGTTCGCTGATGAGGGAGCGTTATAGCTCTTTCGCATTGAAAATGATTCAATAGAGTTTGATACTGATTGAGTCATTTTCTTCTATCTATCATTTCAAATTTCTTATCTTTATTAAAGAATTCGTTCTTTAAAAGACTTCAAATTGAATCAAATCGCTTCGGTTACCAACTCGGTTACCATGTGATTTCGATTGTTATAGTAAGTTGATTTTGAGCACTTTAGAATTAAGGTTCCGTTCCCAGCGGGATCACAAAAAAGCCTCAGAACTTTGTTCTTAGGCTTTTTTTTTCTTTAATTCTGATGGAAAAATCTTGATCCCTTCACCGCTGTGCAAATTTTGTCTCAGCTCATCGCACCTAGTAAAGCATGATGAAATTTATTTTTAATCACCATGATCTACTTGGCGATTTCACCGGAAACTTTGCCTCAGTAACTTCACCATTGGTGGTGATGGTATACGTTCTATCGCAAGTACCCGAGCCATAATCAACAGTCGAATTGACATTGTTAATACTCAGATCGATAGTACCACTAACCGGAATCTTTCGGGAACATGAGTATTGAAAGAGAACTGCTTTTGTAATATTAGCTGAGAATGGTGCTACCGCACCTTGCACTTACACTGAGATATTTGCTTACAGCCAAAACGTATTTATCAGCAATGACACGGGCCAGTTCTTCAAAGGAGGCTAGAACTTTTGCCACTCTGAATTAATCAATTGTTATCTTTAGCCTTTATATAAACCTTCAATGGTTTGAAGCAAGTATGATCCCATGACAAACGCAATCTACCTCGCCACAACAGAACCTTACTCAGGAAAATCAATTATAGCACTTGGTCTTGTTAATCTTTTGGCTAGTAAAACAGAGAAGATAGCTTACTTCAAGCCAGTCATCAGCAGGGAGGGTGCTGAGAAAGACCGACATCTTGATACTATTTCAAGCCATTTTAAGCTGAACATTCCTTATCAGGATATGTATGCGTTTACCCGTAAAGAAGTCTTTAAGCTTCTAAATTCCGGTAACGAGGCTCAATTTATTGATACAATCATTGAACGCTTTAAGAAACTTCAGGAGAAAAATGATTTTGTGGTGGTGGAAGGAACGGATTTTATAGGCGCCAGTACCAACCAGGAATTTGATGGCAATATTTCCATCGCTAAAAATCTGGGAATACCAGCAGCGATCCTCGTAAAGGGCGAAGGAATTTCGGTTCAGGAGACTGTTGACACTGCAGTATCAACCACAAAAAGTTTTATGGATGAAGGTGTTCAGGTGCTCACCCTCATTGCCAATAAAATTGATATTAAGTACGAAGAAGAAATCAGGACGCAACTCACGAAGGCTTTACCAAAGGGAATCATTGTAACATGTATTCCTTCGAACATCGATTTAGGAAATCCCACCATGAAAGAAATAGTTGAATCGGTGGGTGGTACTATTTTGTTTGGAGAAAATCTGATGTCCAATCAGGTCGACCATTCTATTGTGGGCGCTATGCAATTGCATAATTGCTTAACACGATTAAATAATAACACATTGATTGTTACACCAGGCGACCGTGGTGATATTATCATTGGCGCCTTACAAGCTAACATTTCGAAAAGCTATCCTAAAATTGCGGGCCTTGTTTTAACGGGTGGATTAGTACCCGAACAGACCATCATGAATCTGATTGAGGGATTGGATACAATCGTTCCAATCATCTCGGTGAAAACCGGAACCTTCAAAACCGTTACGCACGTAGCCAATGCGAAATCCCGGATTTATCCGGAGAACAAAGAAAAAATTGCACTTGCCATCAGCATGTTCGACAAGTATGTAGATGTTAAAGCACTGGAGAAGAAAATAATTTTATTTCGCACCAGTGGTATTACTCCGCGCATGTTTCAATATCAAATTGTGAAACGGGCAAAGGAAAAGAAAAAACATATCGTACTTCCCGAAGGTGATGACGATCGCATACTTATGGCAGCGGATGCGTTGATCAAACAGAATGTTGTTGACCTTACTATACTGGGTAACCAGGAAAGTATTAAAGCCGCCTTACTGCGATTGAACATTTCAATGGATCTGGAAAAAGTAAAAATCATCAATCCTGCTACATCCGATCGTTATGAAGATTATGTGAGCACACTCTATGAACTTCGGAAAAATAAAAATGTTACGTTGGAAATGGCGCGTGACCTGATGCTGGATGTTTCGTACTTCGGCACCATGATGGTGTACAAAGGTGAGGCCGATGGAATGGTTTCAGGCGCTGTTCACACTACACAACATACTATACGGCCTGCACTTCAGTTTGTTAAAACCAAGCCTGGTGTTTCAACGGTATCTTCTGTTTTCTTTATGTGTCTTCCCAATCGTGTTTCGGTGTTTGGTGATTGTGCTGTCAATCCGAATCCAACGGCTGAACAGTTAGCAGACATCGCGATCTCCTCAGCCGAAACCAGCAAGATGTTTAATATCGAGCCGAAGATCGCTATGCTTTCCTATTCATCTGGTTCCTCCGGAGAAGGTGCTGATGTTGAGAAAGTAAGAAAGGCAACGGAGCTTGTGCGGCAAAAAAGACCTGACCTGAAAGTAGAGGGTCCAATTCAATACGATGCCGCTGTTGATCCTTCTGTAGGTAAAAAGAAAATGCCAAACTCTGAGGTAGCCGGACAAGCAAGCGTGTTGATCTTCCCAGACTTAAACACAGGTAACAATACCTACAAGGCCGTTCAGCGCGAAACCGGAGCACTCGCCATCGGACCCATGTTGCAAGGTCTTAATAAACCCGTGAATGATCTCAGCCGTGGATGCACTGTAGCCGATATTTTCAATACAGTAGTGATCACTGCCATCCAAGCTCAGCAATAAGTCTAACGTCTAACATCCAATTACTAATGTCTAATTACTAACGTTTCTCTAAATGAATGTCTTCGTTATTAACTCCGGAAGCAGCTCGATAAAATATCAACTCATTCGAATGCCTGAGGCCACCGTGGTTTGTTCTGGATTGATTGATCGGATTGGACAGGAGAGTTCTTCTATTCAGCATAAAGCTTTTATTCATGGAAGTGAGAAAGTAAAAAAAGAAAACTTACCCATCCGTGATCATGCTGCCGGATTAACAGCGGCATCACAACTCTTAACTGATTCAGAAATTGGAGTAATCAAAGATCCAAAAGAAATTGAAGTAGTGGGGCATCGTGTTGTACATGGTGGCGAGAGTTTTTCAAAAACGATGATCATCACACAAGAAGTAAAAGAAGAAATCAAAAAACTATTCTCACTCGCGCCCCTTCATAATCCACCAAACTATTTAGGTATTGAAGTAGCGGAGAAAATTTTCTCAACGGCTAAACAAGTAGCAGTGTTCGATACAGCCTTTCATCAAACGATGCCCCCTGTTGCTTATCGCATTGCTATTCCAAAATCATTTTATGATGAGCATGGTATTCGCAATTATGGTTTTCATGGCACGAGTCATAAGTATGTTTCAGAAAAAGCAGTAACATACTTGAAGAAGAAAGATTCTAAAATCATTGTTATTCATTTAGGAAATGGCTGCAGCATGAGTGCCATTCGCGAAGGTGTTTGTGTAGACACCAGTATGGGCTTCGGTCCGATGAATGGTTTGATCATGGGCACACGCACCGGTGACATTGATCAATCGATAATCTTTTATATGGTCAATCAGTTGAATTATTCTCTCGAAGAAGTGAATACAATCCTAAACAAAAAAAGCGGGATGCTTGGCCTTACAGGTTTCAGCGATATGCGCGATGTGAAAGCAGAGTGTAACAAAGGAAATAGTGAGGCCTTGCTGGCGTACGAAATGTATGCATACCACATCAAAAAATATATCGGTGCGTTTGCTGCCATCCTCAATGGGTTGGATGCGATCGTATTTACAGCAGGTGTTGGTGAGAATGATTCAATGACACGAAGCCTGGCTACAAAAGACATGGCATATTTTGGTATTCATTTAGATGAAGAAAAAAATCAAACCGGTAGAAAAGGAATAAATGAAATTAGCACAACCGATTCACCGGTAAAGATTCTGATTGTTCCAACGAACGAAGAATTAGAAATTTCCCGTCAGTGTTTTGCGTTGTTGAATTGAGTTCATGCTGTGGATAAAAGTGACTCTTTATTCAGTTCATAGCACTCATTTTGCCGGAACTCTCTTTGAAATGTATTTATTGTGTAATTTTTATTTCATCAATGACTTTGCCAGTCAGGTCAATTTGTTGAAGGATTAACGTTTTCCCTTTCGTTTCAATCAGCGAAAAGGAATGCCTGTTGGAAATTAATTTTTCAGTAAAGGGCACCCAGTTTCCTGGAATATCGTGCTTCCAACTTTCTGGTTTGTCACTGAGACTAGTGTCGTACAAACCTCCACCACCTGCTCCGGTAACAATATAAATTATTCCGTTTGGCTTCGTTCGGGTTATGCCATCGTACAAGGTATCAAGTGCAAAGGTGCCGTTCACTCTGCCTTCAGGAGAAATGACATACCGATTGTCTGATTTATTTATTGCGGGCACGAAAGTAAGCGGAACACTTCGCTGGTAATTATGAACGTGACCGGTAAGTACCAGATTCACATTTAGTTTTTCAAATACCGGTGCCAATAGTCGCATGAGTTGAAAATTATAATGGGCCTGGCTTGAATTAAATCCAGGTTCATGAAACACAACAATTTTCCAATCGGCTTTGCTGTTGCCAATATCGCGTTGAAGCCATTCTAAGAGCGCAGGATCAAGTGGGTTGACATAATCGTTTGCATCGAGACATGTGAAATGAACATTTCCCTGATCGAATGAATAGTTCGACATCCGCGGAAAGCGGGGTTTTGTATTTTGCTTAAATGCTTTCACCAATGCAGCACTTCCTTTTATGGTTGTAGGAGAGGAAACGCTTGGTCCGTTTAACGGTAAATCGTTATAATAAAAATAGGCATAGGCGCCAGGCTCTTTATCCAAACTATCAACGCGCACATCATGATTACCAAGCACCATGTAAAACGGAATATTGTTCATCAGCGCAGCACCTTTGGCTGGCTCATTCGCTTGCGGCAAATAGTATGGAAAAATATTTGCACGATATTCATCTTCGAGTCCATTTTGGTATACGTTATCACCGGTGGTTACAACAAATTGGGGTTTCTGTTCAGCCATGCGATAGGCAATGGCAGCTTGTTGTGATGTGCCGGCACCAAAATCTCCCAGCACAGCAAATCGCGTAAAGGGTTTTGTAGTGCGGGTGCGAAACGAGTCGCTCGCTATAAGCTTCTTCTTTTCCTTTACTTCATAATGATACAACGTATCAAATTGAAGTTTTTCTAAAACAGCCCGGTATAGATAAGTGGTTTTTCCTTTTAGGTTAAGCTGTACAAAGGAAATTTTTGAAGAGTTGATTTTGTTTGCAGGACCATGAAGGTTGCATGTCACAGTGAAATCTCCTGGAATGCTATCCGTTTGCCAGATCAACACTTTTTGTTCTTTCCTTAGATCAGAAACATTTCCTGGCTGCAAATAAGGCCTTACCAGAATTTGCTGCGCGTGTGCACTGTGCGTGAAAACCCAGCAAAAAATAAACAGATTCAGGATAATTGTTGATCGATTCATATCAAGGATTTTAACCAATGTCAAATTCAATATAGCGTAATCATTGTTTTTATAAAATTAACATTGTCAAATTCTCTTGAGTATATAGAATTACCGTGTGATTTTTTCCTATACAACGCACGGTGTTGGCATCATGCATCAAAAGATTAATGACGGTAGTTGACTTACCTTAAATTGTCCAAACCACAAATTTATAGTAAATAGCGGTTGAATGGACATTATGATTGAATCAACGATCAACTACTATTTTTTATTTCTTCAATTTTAAATAGTTATACAAATTGAATACAAAAATTAAAATATGAAACGCAGTTTGTTAGTAGGTTTATTTCTCCTTACTGGTATGAGTGCATTTGCTCAGGTCTTTACCAATAAAGAAGTAGGCAAGAAGAATCAAGGGCTGAGCGACAGTTTGAAAAATTCTGATTATCCGTACTCACTACCCATCTGGGGTGATAAGGCAACCAAAGCCGGTTATAGTTTGCCTTACTCTGCCGGAATAAGTGTTCAGTATTTTGGACAAGAGTCGTTCCTGATTATTGATAATCTCAATGTAGGATTCAACAATGGACCTATGTACAACCTGGATGGGATTGTACGTTTCGATGAGGCTAAAGCCCGCGCCAGCGCAGTAACCATACGACCTGATATCTGGCTATTTCCATTTTTGAATGTTTATGGAATACTCGGCAAAGCGCAAGCTTCCACCGATGTTAATTTTGGTGTTTGGATTCCTGATGCATCGGGCATTGACAAAGAAGTTTTCGAAGCAGGTACAACGGTTGACTTCAACACAACCACCTTTGGGTTAGGCATCACACCTACCATAGGGATTGGTGGAGGTTTTCTTGCACTCGACATGAACGTGGCCTGGGTAGATGTTCCACAGTTAAGCAAGCCGGCACGTTCGTTTGTGTTTGGTCCGCGCTTTGGAAAGAATTTCAAATTAAAAAAACCTGAACAATCGGTTGCCTTATGGGTCGGGGGATTTCGAGTTGCGATTGCTAGCGGAACTAATGGTTCTCTCAGTCTTTCGGAAGTATTCCCTGGAGGCGGTGCTGAAATAAGTGCAAAAATTGACCAGGGTATTCAGAAAGTAGGAGACGCACAAGAGCAGGTAGATGCCTGGTGGACCGGCCTCACTCCTCCACAACAGAATAACCCTGTTAACAAAGCCAAATATGAAGCAGCCAATGCTGCGTTGGGCAGGGCAGGAGAAATATTAAATGCTGCCGATGGTGCAGTCAATACCATTTCCACCTCAACGGTTCAATACTCGATGGACAAGACAGTCAAGGATGCCTGGAACTTCATTGTGGGTGGCCAATTTCAAGTCAATAAACACTTAATGTTTCGTGGTGAAGTAGGATTTTTAGGTTCACGCAAACAGATATTGGGAGGTGTTCAATACCGTTTTGGATTGTAATGGAATTGACTGCATAGCATGAATAGAGGCTGTAGGATAATCAGAGTTAGCAATACTGAGATTACTTTTAATTCAATATTGAAAAGTTCTTCTGCATAGAGTTGTATTTACTGCTGCATCTTGAAATAACGACCTACTTAATTTTGAAATTAATGATGAACGGAAGGCTATTAAGCTTAATGGTTTGTATAGGGAGTTTCGTTTCTGCACTTGGTCAACGTAACGAGCAACTCTGGCTGGATTATCAAGTCTCCTATCCGTTTGCAAACAATTATGTTTTGGAGATATCTCCCACCTATCAAACTGTTTTATCTCCGGAAGATAAATGGAGAAGTTATAGTTTGAGCACAACGGTTGAGTACACACTACTTAACAATTTAGATTTGACGGCTGAGATTCCTATTGCCTATACAACGCAAAAGGACGGAGTCAATTCATTTGAAGTCTCACCCCTTGTTGGAGCTCGCTTTCACGTTACACAAAGAAGAAGAATCGATACACGCTTATTTTTACGATACCAATCACGCTATTTTAGACAGATAGAAGAACAAGACTGGGATGTTAGCAATCGTACCCGAATTAAGGGTGAGGCTTTAATCAGTATTAATGGACCCAATTTATATAGTGGGGACAATCTCTGGCATGTAATTTTAGACTATGAGGAATTTATTGTGCTAGATCAACAAGTGGATGAACGATTTGCAAATCGCAGACGGGCAAGGATTGGGTTAAGTTACCGACTGAATTATAAACATCGGTTTGAAGCAATCTACACACGACAATCGTCACGAGCCGAAATCGAGGGTGGCTTTATCAGTAACGACAATGTGATTCAACTTCGGTATAAAATGTATTTGAATCCAGCTAAGACAACAAACAACAACTAAACATAAAAATTATACTGTTGTGGATTATGGAACTAAGTCGGTAGTGAAAAATGAAAAGACAAGAGGTATATAAAAAATGCGAATGAATTTCATTCGCATTTTTGAAGTTTGATTGAATGGATTTTTCTATTTGGTAAAGGCAAAGCCGAGATTCAACGAGAAAAAGCTTTGTGCTTCCTTCAATTCACTTCCAGCTTTAAATCCTTGATTGAATTTTCCTGAAACACTAAAGGCAGCTTCATCACTCATATTGTATAGAAAGCCAAATTCAGGTTGCAAGGTAAAATTCCAGGCTTCTTGTTCAAGCGTATACAAGTTCATATCTGTATTTCTACGGGTATACGTTACTCCAATTCCCAGTCCAACAAATGGATTAAATTGTTCACCGGGTTTTAAATAGTAAGTTGCATTCGCCAACATAGGAATATGGTTGCTGTAGCGAAATTGCTTACCCGATAGAGTAGAGTTTCCTACTGTATAGGCATCCTTAGCCAACTCTTCATAGAAAACGTTCCATCCGATTGAACCTCCTACTCCAACATTAGGAGTAACCAACTTTCTGAAATCAAATCCAAATCCACGGAAACTAGGCTTACTAATAAAATCCTTAACATCTCCGGTTCCAAAACCCATCGAGTAATTAAAAGTAACAATATTGCTTTGTGCGTGCAGTGCTCCGATTGTGATAAGCCCAATGGCAAGTGTTAAATATATCTTTTTCATGATAAGGAGCATTAATTGGTTTTAAGATAAGGAGATTGTGCAAAGGCATCATTGATGGCAGTTGTAACGCGTTTGGAATCATTTGTGCCTGTATATAATCCATTCATTACAGCTAGCCATGCAGCTTGCGATTGATTAATCGGGCTGTCTTCACCTGCATTAGGATCAGACATTGAGATAATGACCGAGCCGGTTGTGTAACTGCTTACGGTATAATAAGGAGGATAATACCAACCCCAATAACCACCATACCACCCACCATACCACCAGTCATACCAGTAGCTGTAAAAATAAGTCGTAGACTTAATGGCCGCAGGAGTTATTAAAACATCAGGTGTTTGGCTTATAAGAACCCTTGTCCATCCATTACTTTCCATGTTGGCATCAATCGCCTGAAGAATAGGTGTAGCAAACACATCCTTCATGTATACATAGGTAGTGTCACCTCGATCTATTTCAACGTCTATCACAATTTTATCAGGTCTGGCATAGGTGCTTTGAGCCTGAAAATCATATTTGTCATCGTAGGTTGTATACACTGCATCCAGCTCCTCGGTATATTCTGCGCCACCTGGATAGCAGCCTGCTAATACCAGAAGAGGTAAAGCAGTGATTAGTATTTTTTTCATAAAAATTTATGTTGGTTTATTGCGCGCAAATATAGCCTAAAATCTTTTTTTCTAAAAAATGACTTTAGTCATTGAAAACGGGAATTTCTCAGTCGAAAAAAAGCCTCATCAACACACAATAAAACCTGCCCACCAACGTATAGGATCGCCTAGTGACCTAAACCTAAAGTTAGCTCACCCCATGCGTGATACATCGATGGTTCAATTACATGACATGGAAAAATAATTCCATTCTTGTTATAACAAAGTGAAGCATTAGCCGGATTGAATCAATCCTCTTATTATTGTAAAAATTAATTCCATGACCGAACTAGAACTGATCAAATTAGAGCGTACTATCCGAACAAAAATGGAGGACATCAAAAAACAAAAGGTAAGCCTAAAAGATTCGGGTATTGGTGGGTTGATGAACTCACTAAAGAAAGTAGATGAAGCGCTTTATGAAAAGATACTTCCGGAGTATAAAAAAATGGCGGCAGCGTATAACATCTTCAAGTAATAGGGGCTCTGTTTCAGGATGAGTGAGTGTTCATGGACTCTAAAAAAACTATAGCAACGGAGCGCCTTTTACTGGAACAACTTTCTGTTGATGATAAGGCTTTTATTCTTGAACTCGTCAATACCCAAGGTTGGATAGAATTTATTGGAGATAAGAAGATTCACTCACTAGATGATGCCACGGCATATATTCAAAAAATTAATGCCAATCAGAACATTATCTATTGGACTGCAAAACTTAAAGCTACCCGATCCTCCATCGGATTAGTTACTTTCATCAAGCGTGATTACTTATCACATCATGATCTTGGCTTTGCTTTTTTGCCAAATTTCAATGCCAAAGGATTTGCCTATGAAGCCACAAGAGCAGTCTTAACTTATTTGATGGAGAGAAAAGCTTTTGAAACTATCCTTGCTATTTCATTGCATTATAATACAAGGTCAATCAAATTACTTCAGAAGCTTGGGTTTAAATATGAGAAGGAAGTTCAGAATGAGAATGATGCATTACACCTTTATAAGCTTGAATTGCCAAATTGATTTATCAGTGAAAACATAATTGACTTTACTTTACCAACGCCTTCTGGCTCTTCATCTCTTGTGCCATTTTCACCGCTTCATACGCGTTCACTAATCCACCTGAAATACTTAGCTGATTAAAATTTACTTGACTGCCATTTGGTTTTTGAACTTTTAGATTATCAAACTTACGGGCTGAGTTCATTAAAATGCTTTTTACCTGTTCGGCATTTAGTTCAGGAAAGTAAGACATAAGGATAGCGGCAACGCCTGCTGTGCTGGGGCTTGCCATACTCGTACCACTTTCATCTTTATATTTATTGCCAGGTATGGTTGAATAAATATCAACACCGGGAGCAAAAAGCGAAACAGATTTTTTGCCATAGTTAGAGAAGCTGCCAACAAACTCATTGTCTGCGCCCCAGGCCGAGGCACCCACCTCCATCCAATTTTTAGCTTCTTTTCCATCGGCATAAATGCGCGAAGGAAAATTTTTCTCCTTATCAATATCTTCCGATTCGTTTCCGGCCGCATGAATCAGCAACACACCTTTCTTTTCAGCATAACGCACAGCCTTATCAACAACTTCTTTTTCAGGTGAAAAGGATTTTCCAAAACTCATGTTGATGATCTTGGCTCCATTATCCACCGCATAATAAATGGCATTGGCAATATCTTTGTCGCGCTCGTCTCCATTGGGCACCGCACGCACCGGCATAATTTTCACATTGTCGGCAATCCCTTTAATGCCTACCTCGTTTTTACGATCGGCAGCAATGATACCCGAAACATGAGTGCCGTGGGTAGCATCGGGCCCTGTTACATCATTATTACCATAATATTTTTCATTCGGATTGTTTACATCGTCTCCAACAATTTGTCGCGAATCAAAAGACTCATTGTACCCATATTTTACAATCACCTCAAAATAGTCATTGCCTTCTTTCAAGTCACTCACATATTCTTCCAGGCTTTCATCTTCACCAATATTTCGATAAACATTTAACAAGAACCCTTTCGCGAAAAGCAGGCCCGGTTCGGTTGTTTCAAAACTCCGCACGGCCTCAGCGGTAAGCGTATCAACACCCAGCAAGGATTTCATGGTATCGATGCTGTGTGAAAGGTTATTATAAAGAGTAGAGTACAACTTGTATTGCTGCTCGTTTTTGGCTTTCAGTTTTGTGTACTTGTCTTCAATTTTTTTATAGTTTTCGAATTCAGCCTTTTGTTTCTTGTTTAGCTTACTTTCTTCGGCATTTCCATAGATCGCTTTCAGCCGGATGTATTCACGCGTTAATTCATAGGTATCAGCATTTACATTCCCGTTTGCGCCACCAATAAAATTCCAGCCATGTACATCATCCACATAACCATTTTTGTCATCATCAATTCCGTTGCCGGGAATTTCTTTTTCGTTTGTCCAGATCACGCTCTTAAGATCTTCGTGTTCTATATCAACACCCGAATCAACCACAGCGACAATTACGGTGCGCGAGGGTTGACCTTTCAATAGCGTTTCATAGGTGCGTTCCGCACTAACACCTTGAAGACTGTCTATTTCAGGATCGCGCAAAAACCAATCGTTAGGTATTGCTTTGTTAAACTGAGTTTGAGAAAATACTGGAATTGTGATTACCAGTAAAAAAAGTACACGTATCAGTTGCTTTGTCATAGGATTTTAAGAGTATAAAAATCGTGCTAAAATACCGTTTGAGACGATAAGTGGTTATTATTTGTATCTAAGGTTCGTTTTTCGATCTCTAATAGAATGGAAGTTTATCAAAAATGCAAAGGAAGTTACTTCTGTGGGGACTTTTCAAACTTGGCAGGGAATGGTCGATTTGAGATGATCATTTTTGGAAAGCAATTAAACGCAACCACTATGATCTTATTTTGCCTAGTATCCGTTTTCACCTTCTTTGGGGTATTTTTCTATGCTGTTGTTAAGTTACATGAGGAGGCCGAGTTTGGAATTAACGTGGGCTCTAAAAAGCAAATTGTTTCGACAAACTAAATACGCTAAATCAAGTAGAACTTTCCCAAACAAAAAACCCCGAGAGATCGGGGTTTTTTGTTTTAATCTAAATTCAGAATCCTACGATCCGCACGCTTCACACGCATCCGGATTATCAAGTGAGCAAGCCATATCAGCACGCTTCTGATCATAATCTGTTTCCTCAACCTGTTGGTATGGAATTTCCTTTTGCTTTTCAGCTTTCATAGCATACACAGCAGTAGGTTCTGTTACTTTTGTTAACACAGGAACCGGAGTAGCTTCAACATGGGGTTTTTGCATGGCTGTTTTATCCAGTGTAAACTTGATTGCATCAGCAGCAGCGGTAGAACGTAAATAGTACATTCCAGTCTTCAATCCTTTCTTCCAGGCATAGAAATGCATAGAAGTAAGTTTACCAAAGTTTGGATCCGTTAAGTGGATGTTCAAACTCTGCGACTGACAAATGTAAGCTCCACGATCGGCCGACATATCAATGATTGACTTTTGAGAAATTTCCCAAACGGTTTTATAAATGTCCTTAATGTTTTGAGGGATCTCAGCAATTGGTTGAACCGAACCGTTGGTTGCAATCAACTTCTGGCGCATGTTCTCACTCCACAATCCCAAGCTTATCAAGTCTTTCATCAAGTGCTTGTTGGCAATGATGAACTCACCTGATAATGTTCTGCGGGTGTAGATGTTTGAAGTGTAAGGTTCAAAACATTCGTTGTTACCTAAAATTTGTGAAGTAGAAGCAGTAGGCATAGGTGCTAACAACAAAGAGTTACGAACACCGTGTTGTTTTACTTCTTTCTTCAAGGCATCCCAATCCCAACGCTTAGAACTTGGTGTCACTCCCCACATATCAAACTGGAAAATTCCTTTTGATACGGGTGAACCTTTGAACGATTCATAAGGGCCATTCAATTTTGACAACTCCATAGAAGCTTCCATGGCAGCATAATAAATAGTCTCATGAATATCTGTATTTAAACCACGCGCTTCTTCTGAATCGAATGGCATGCGGAGTAAAATGAATGCATCCGCTAAACCTTGCACTCCAATACCAATAGGGCGATGGCGCATGTTAGAATTACGAGCTTCAATTACAGGATAGTAGTTTACATCAATCACCTTGTTAAGGTTGCGTGTAATTACTTTCGTGATGTCATAAAGTTTTTGATGATCAAATGTTCCATCCTCCGTTACAAACTTAGGCAATGCAATAGAAGCCAGGTTACAAACGGCTACTTCATCCGGTGAAGTGTATTCGATAATCTCAGTACATAGGTTACTTGACTTGATAGTACCCAAATGCTTTTGGTTAGACTTGCGGTTAGCAGCATCTTTGTAAAGCATATATGGTGTTCCGGTTTCAATCTGGGCTTCCAGTATTTCAAACCAAAGGTCTTGAGCTTTTATTTGCTTACGGAACTTGCCTTCCTTCTCATACTTTTCATACAAGCGTTCAAACTCTTCACCATAGCAATCGCCTAAGCCTGGAGCTTCATTCGGGCAGAACAGAGACCACATTTCGTTGCCCTCAATGCGCTTCATGAACAAATCCGGAATCCACATAGCATAAAACAGATCGCGCGCACGCATCTCTTCTTTACCGTGATTCTTCTTTAATTCCAAAAACTCGAACACATCCGCATGCCAGGGCTCTAAGTAAATGGCAAAACTTCCTTTACGCTTGCCACCGCCTTGATCGACATAGCGAGCTGTCATGTCAAAGTTTCTCAACATCGGTACAATTCCATTGGATGTGCCACCGGTTCCTTTAATATAGGATCCTTTTGCACGCACATTGTGAATGCTAAGACCAATACCTCCGGCCGATTGAGAAATCTTGGCAGTTTGTTTTAGGGTATCATAAATTCCATCAATGCTATCATCCTTCATGGTAAGAAGGAAGCATGACGAAAGTTGTGGCTTTGGTGTTCCTGCATTAAACAGGGTAGGAGTTGCATGAGTAAACCATTTCTCCGATAACAAATGATAGGTCTCAACCGCAGCCTGAATGTCTTCACCGTGGATACCCACAGCTACACGCATTAGCAAATGTTGCGGACGTTCAACCACTTTTCCATCTACCTTCATCAGGTAAGAGCGTTCCAGCGTTTTGAATCCGAAGTAATCGTAGCTGAAATCGCGATCATAGATAATAGCGGCATCAAGTTCAGCAGCATTATCTTTAATCACCTTCCACGTCTCTTTCGAGATAAGTGGAGCATTCTGCCCATTCTTAGGATCTACATACGTGTACAGTCGCTTCATCGTATTCGAGAAGGACTTACTCGTAACCTTGTGCAGGTTAGATACTGCGATGCGTGCTGCTAACTTAGCAAAGTCAGGATGCTTGGTAGTTAAGGAAGCTGCAACTTCAGCCGCCAGGTTATCAAGCTCTTGAGTGGACACACCATCGAACAATCCGTTAATCACTTTCATGGCCACCTCTACCGGGTTGACAAAATTGGGATCTAAACCATAGCAGAGTTTTTCGATACGGGCCGTGATCTTATCAAACTTTACGGACTCCCGATGTCCGTCACGTTTTAGTACAAGCATTATTTAGTAGGGTTGTGTTGGTAAAAAAATAAGTTTAAAAAATAGTGAGTCGAATATATTAAAAATCTTCGTTTAGTGAAAATTTAGGAGACGAATCTTTGTCCATACTGTTCATTACTCCAGCTTTTTGGTATTCGGCCACCCGCTTCTCGAAGAAATTAGTTTTTCCGCGCAGCGAAATCATATCCATAAAGTCAAACGGATTAGCGGTGTTGTAAATTTTCTTCCCCACTAACTCATTTAATAAACGGTCGGCAACAAACTCGATGTATTGGCGCATTTGTTCCGCATTCATGCCAATCAAATTAACAGGGAGCGCATCCGTTACGAACTCTTTCTCAATCTCAACGGCATCTTTTATAATTTCAATCACTTTGTCAACAGGCATTTTGTTAACCACATGCTCTGTATAAAGGTGACAAGCGAAATCGCAATGAAGACCTTCGTCTCTGCTGATCAATTCGTTAGAGAACGTTAGGCCTGGCATAAGGCCTCGTTTCTTCAACCAGAAAATAGAGCAGAATGAACCAGAGAAGAAAATTCCTTCCACGGCAGCAAAAGCAATTAATCGTTCCTGAAAACTTCCCTGATCAATCCAGCGGAGCGCCCAGTCAGCTTTTTTCTTTACGCAATCCATCGTTTCGATGCCATGAAACAACTTATCTTTTTCTTTCGGATCCTTTACATACGTATCAATCAAAAGCGAATACGTTTCAGAGTGAATATTTTCGATCGCAATCTGAAATCCGTAGAAAAATTTTGCTTCGGTATATTGCACCTCGCCTACAAAGTGCTCGGCCAGGTTTTCATTTACGATTCCATCGCTGGCAGCAAAAAAGGCAAGCACGTGTGTGATGAAATGTCGCTCACCATCATTCAAGGCAACCCAATCTTTCATGTCTTGTCCTAAATCAATCTCCTCGGCCGTCCAGAAGCTGGCCTCAGCCTGTTTATAATACTTCCAGATGTTGTGGTGTTTGATTGGGAAAAGGACAAAGCGATCTTTGTTTTCTTTCAAAATTGGTTCTTCCTGTAGTGATTGACCCATCGTAAAATGTTTTTAAATGTTAACTATATGTTTTAGCAAACAAAAGCAGATTGCCTTAGCGTGCAGTTAATACAAAATTATTTAGCGAGCAGAAATTGTGAGGTGAGTCTTCAATTCAAACAACGCCATCGACAAATATTCGAAATGATGAAGGAAAAACAAAGGGGTGTTTTTTGTACAAAATCTCCTTTCCTCATGTACTTTTCATGTAAGTGTTTGGTAGATAGTTCTTTTAAATTCATTCATCAATTAATAGATGAGATGAAAAAAAATCGATTTTTTTTACCCTCCGTTTTATTAGTTTGAGACGATAAAATTGTTAGCGTTCCTTCATCCAACTTTTAGTGGCTGAGATCGATAACTTTGGCTGGCCAGCCAGCAACCTTTCTCCGCTACAATAAGGATCCCAAAAATCATTGAATGAGTGCCAAAAAAGAGCTTTTCAGTTACTTTTAATTGATTTTGATTTTCGCTTTTGCTTTTCAAATTGATTGAGTTATCTTTGCAGTCCATTTTTAAAAATCAATAACATGTACGCAATAGTTGACGTTGCAGGAAAGCAGTTTAAGGTGGCTAAAGACCAATACATATACGCTCCCAAAATGGAAGGCGAGGCTGGTTCAAGCGTTTCGTTTGATAAAGTTCTTCTTTTGGATAATGATGGAAGCGTAGAAGTTGGCGCCCCTACTGTAAAAGGTATTAAGGTATCTGGTAAGATATTAGAACATGTGAAAGGTGACAAAGTGATCATCTTCAAAAAGAAACGCAGAAAGGGCTATGCCGTGAAGAATGGCCATCGCCAGCAGTTCACTAAAGTTCAAATTGAAGCAATCGGTTAAATCAGGGCATCATTTTCAAATTAACAAATCATCACAATTTCAAATTGAATTGATATGGCACACAAAAAAGGTGAAGGTAAAGTAAAGAACGGCCGCGAATCGGAAAGCAAAAGACTTGGTATCAAGGTATTTGGTGGTCAAAAAGTAATTGCAGGTAATATTATCGTGCGTCAGCGCGGTACAAAGCATAATCCGGGTCGTAATGTGGGAATTGGTAAGGATCATACCTTATTTGCCCTTATTCCTGGAACAGTAGTGTTTAAAAAAGGAAAAGAGAACAAATCATTCGTTTCGGTTCAGGCTGAAGCCTAGTTGTTAAAAAACACATCGAATTTTTGAAAAGCACCCTCAATTTTGAGGGTGCTTTTTTATTTACACACCTATTTTTGGGTATCGAAAGAAAATTTTAAATTTTTTTTCTGAAATATAATAGTGTGAAAAAATCATGTTTTCACACTTATGCAAACGAAGGTTGTTGGGCAGGTAGGGTCTCTTTCAGAAGCATATTTTCTTTTTTTCATTTAGAAAGTATTTTCTGTTAATAAATTATCAATTAACTTACCGCTTCATTTAAACCTAAACCTTAACCTATGAAGAAGATTTTACTAGTATGCTTCTCATTTGCTTTTGTGCTCAGTGCATGGGCGCAAGAACGAGTGGTTTCGGGTAGGGTGACATCAACAGAAGATGGCTCATCTATTCCCGGAGTAAACGTGGTTCTTAAAGGAACTACAAATGGAACGGTTACCGATGCCGATGGTAACTATAAACTTACCGTACCTTCCGAAGGCGGTAGTTTGGTGTTCTCTTTCATCGGCCTTCAAACTCAAGAAGTGCCAATTGGTGAGCGTTCAACAGTTGACATTGGACTTGGTCTTGATGTTCAGCAACTTACAGAAGTTGTTGTAACGGCACAGGGTATTCAGCGCGATCAAAAAGCACTTGGATTCGCTACTACCACAATTTCTTCGGCACTTCTTGCTGAAAAACCAGAAACTGATGTAGGTCGTGCGTTGCAAGGTAGAACACCTGGTCTTCAAATTTTGAATTCATCAGGTCTTGCTGGTTCTTCTTCACGTATTAACATTCGTGGTAACAGTTCAATTACTGGTGATACTCAACCGCTATGGATTGTTGATGGGGTGCCAATTAATACCCAGTCTAATGACATCTCGGCAAACTTTCGTGATGGCCAGGTATCTCCATCACGCTTTTTAGATATTGACCCTAATAACATAGAGTCAGTAAGTGTATTGAGAGGATTGAGTGCAACAACAACCTATGGCTCGCAAGGAAGAAATGGTGTAATTTTAGTTACTACCAAAACAGGTGCAAAAGGCAAAGGCCGGAATAAGTTCTCGGGTTCAATTGGTCAATCCTACTTTGTTTCAGAAGCAATCCTTCCAGAATTCCAAAATAAGTGGGCCAATGGTTTTGATGGTGCTTACGGAGAATTCTTTAGTAACTGGGGTAGTTTATTTGATGGAAATCCTACTGGTGTTCGCCACCCTTATTGGGAGCATCGCGCTCTTTTCCCAGAAAATCCAGAATTTGCAATAACTGGTGGCAGCACAGATGCAGGGTACATCCCTGTGGCTCAACCTAATAATGTAAAAGACATTTTCCAAAAGGGTTCTTCAGCAACAACTTCATTGAGCCTTGGTGCTTCCAATGAATTTGGGAATGTTGCATTCAGCTATAGCCACTTGGATGAAAAAGGTTTTATTCAAAATAATAATGTTAAGCGCGATAACATTTCACTGGGTGGAAATGTGAAACTGACTAAAAAAATAACCCTTGCAAGTAGTTTTAACTTTGTTAGAACAGATTTTCAAACCCCACCCTCTGCTGGAGGTACTGGTTCGAACTCAATTGGTGGTCCATCTATTTTTGCTAACCTTTTCTATACGCCCAGAAATATTGATTTGAACTGGCCGTTTGAAAATCCGGTTACAAAAGCGAACGTATATTATCGCAATAATAACAGCATTACTCACCCACGGTGGTTACTGAAAAACACGCTACAAACAAGTGTTACGAATCGCTTCTTTTCTAGTACAAGCTTAAATTATGATGTTACCGATTGGTTGAATGTAACCTATCGTTTGGGGCTTGATACGTATAGCGAAACACAGACTTATCAGATTAACAAAGGGGGTGTTGGATATGATACAAATCTTACTCCAGGTGCTTATAGATCCTCAGTATCAGAAAATACCGTGCTTGATCATTCAGTACTTGTAACTTTTAAGAAACAGTTGAATGAAGATTTGGATATCAGTGCGTTAGTTGGTTTTAACTATCGCGATAACCAATATACTCAAACTGGCCTAGAAAGTTTGGGACAGGTTGTGTACGGACTTATGGAACATCGTAATTTCACGTCCACTCAAGCCAAAGACTTCAGAGGTAACAATTTAAATTTTGTAAGAAATAGCTCCATTGCAGGGGTATTTTTTGATGCCAACTTAGGGTATAAAGATTTCTTGTATGTTAACCTTTCAGGCAGAAATGACTGGTCTTCAACTTTGGAAAAAGATAACAGATCGCTGTTTTATCCAGGCGGTAGTGTTGCATTCGTTCCTACTGCAGCGTTCGCCAATTTTGCACCTAATGTGTTAGATTTCTTGAAGCTTAGATTTGCGTATGGTACTTCTGCAAACTTTGGTTCGCCATATAACACACGACCTACACTAACGCTTAATGCACAGTCTCGCGTAGATAATATAGGAAACGTTGTTACATCAACTCAACCTTCATTATTGGCTAATAGTGACTTAAAACCAGAGTTGCTAACTGAAACTGAATTTGGAATAGAATCAAAATTGTTTGAGAATCGTCTTAGATTGGATTTATCATTCTATAACAGAGTGGCAAAAGACCAAATTATTAACCGTCCTTTAGATCCTTCGACAGGATATGGTTCAGTGTTTATTAACGCAGGTACCATTCAAAATAAAGGAATTGAAATGCAATTAGGGGGTGCTGTAGTTAAGTCAGGAGATTTTATCTGGGATTTGGCTGTAAATTATACGTTGAACAGAAGCTTGGTGAAAGAATTGCCTGCAGGTTCTCAGGAAATTTTGGTTAATGGTTTTACTAACCTCGGAAATTTTGCGATTGAAGGTCAGCCTCTTAACGTAATAAAAGGTTCATTCGTTGAAAGATCTCCTGACGGAGACCTTATTGTTAACTCTCAAGGTGATTATAAGGCTGCCGATGAAATCGGAATTATTGCAGATCCAAACCCAGACTGGTTAGGTTCTATTATCTCTACAGTATCCTGGAAGGGCATTACCTTTGGTATGCAGTGGGATTATGTACATGGAGGACAAACCTATTCTTACACTGCCGCTACTACCGTTGGCCGTGGTGTTTCTAAGGATTTGGAAAATTTTGATCCAACATTGCCTTTGATTTTGCCAGGAGTTCTTGAAATAACTAATTCTAATGGAGATGTTACGGGTTATCAGCCAAACAATCTTCCATTAACAACTTCGGGAGTTTTCTTCGGTAACACAATCATTGGTGGAAGCCCGGATGACCGCGGTGTATATGATGCAACGCGCGTGCGTTTCAGAGAAGTATCTCTGGGTTATACCATACCAAAGTCTGTAACTTCAAAACTTAAGGTTGGAGCAATAAACGTTAGCCTGGTAGGAAACAATTTATGGTATCGTGCCATCAATGCGCCTAAGTTTACAAGAGCCGATTTCGACAGAACTGCTTTTGGTACAAACAATGGTGCAGGTTTCGACTTTTTGGGAGGCCCTTCCGCTCGCAGATATGGTGTTAACGTAAAAATCACATTCTAAACAGCAGAAAATATGAAGCATCTATATAAGAAATTTGGAATTGTTTTGCTTTTTCTCGTATCCATTTCGTGCGATCTGGATAGTGATTTGCAAAATCCTAACGATATTAGCGTTGACGGTGCTGATATTGATCTAATTTTGAACTCCGTTGAAGCAGATTTTGCTAGCTTTTTCAGCAATGTTACAAGCGTAGGAAGCCAGCTTACCCGCCTCGAATCTATGACAGGCGGAGATCGTTATGCTACTGCTATTCGTTCTACCACCACCAATGGTGTTTGGTTTTGGGCATATCAGCGTGTTTTAGTAAACGCGGAGACGGTAATTGCACTTTCTCAACCTGAAGATGGCAGACCTGATAGAACTACACATAGAGCGGTTGCTCAATTGCTTTCTGCGTATGTGTATATGTCGTTGGTTGATGTTTATGGCGATGTTCCGCAAAGTGAAGCGTTGAAAGGCCCTGAAGGCAATTTCAATCCTGCTGCAACTGCAGACGGTGGAGCTGCAGTTTACGAGTATGCATTAAGTTTAATCACAGAAGCTAAAGCAGAATTGGCTAAGACGGGTGCAGCCGCAGGTCCAGCACTTGCCCGCGATCCTTATTATGCAGGAAACAGAGCGAGATGGAATGCGCTTGCAAATACATTAGAATTAAAGGCTTGGATGAACAAGTCTGCAAAGTCTCCTGCAGCTGCTAAAGCTACGATTGATGCTATCCTTGCAACAGATCTAATTGATACAGAGGCTGAAAATTTTACGTATAAGTATGCAGCAGTAACGGTACCAGTATCTCGTCACCCATTGTACAATCAGTATTATGATCCAATCAGAGGATCTGCTGGTGGTTATATTGGTAACTACTATCAGTACGAATTATTCAATGGCTATCCGGGCGTGCAAGATCCACGTTGGAGATATATTTTATATCGCCAGGTAGGAAGTAACGCTCAAGCATTTAAACAAGATCCAAAGAACGTTGGTTGTGGAACAAGACCTGAGCATTATGCACCAACGGATATTTGGTGTCAGTTTGAACCTGGTTTCTATGGTCGCGATCATGGAGATGATTCAGGAACAAACCCAGATTCACCGTTCATTACAGCAGCGGGTATTTATCCAGCTGGTGGAAAGCTTGATAACAAGCCGACTACTGATAGAACTTTTCATGAGCCAACTATCCGTGGTGATGGGGCAAATGGTGCTGGTATTGAGCCTATCTGGATGTCTTTCTATACTGATTTTATGAAAGCAGAGCATGCTGCGCGTAATAATCAGGATGCTAAGACTCTTGTAGCTACAGCCATCGGTAACTCAATTACACAGATTAGGAACTTTGCAACCTCAAAAGGCTTTAGTTTAACAGCCGGTTTGGAGCCATCAACAGCTGCCTATCAATCAGCAGTAGCAACTGCGTATGATAACGCTGCTGTTAAAATGAATTTGGTAGCACGTGAGTTTTATATGTCAACGTTTGGTAACGGTATTGAAGCATATAATTTGTATAGAAGAACAGGCGCGCCTACAAACATGCAGCCTGCCAGGGTTCCTAATCCGGGCGCATTCTATCATGCTTATGTGTATCCTGCTACTTACGTTAACCTAAATAGCAACGCAGCACAAAAGGATTTAGATAATCCTGCGGCTCCTTTTTGGGATCCTATGTTAACCCTTAAATAAGCGACAATTATGAAAAATATTATAAAAAGTTTATTAGTTTTTAGCTTAACCATTATTGGGTTTTCGTGTGCCGATCCTGAACTTGATCCGCTTCAGTCGGAGAAAGTAGGGAAGGGCACATTGTTGGCTCTTAGAGGGGCGCAATTAGATGCTATCTATTTCGATGGCGATGCTTATGGTGCAGCATTTTACTATAATGCTGTAACTGGAACTGAGACATTTGATTATGATGCTGAGTTCTTATCTGAAGATCCAACCTCAATTGAGAGTGTTGAGATTTTTGTGATAAAAAGACCAAGTAAGGAACGTATCTCTCTTACAACGATTGCAGGCTCAACCTTTGCAAAAGGTGATTATAGAGGTCCTTCAATATCTGTATCGTTAACATTGGCCAGCATCTTAACCAAAATCGGAGCGGATCTATCTACGCCAGCAGGTCGAACTGCATTTATTGGCCTTTATGCAGATGGTATTCAAATGGAGTCTGATTTGACTCTTAAAGACGGAACTAAAGTGTTAGCTGCTGATTTAGTATCTGCAGGTCTTTTTGATAGTGATCAGTTTTATCCAGCTCAAAAAATGATTTATGGAGTTGAGAATATTGATGATGCAAAACCGGTAGCTACTACAAGTTTGCGCGGTCAGGTTTCTACTGTTTCCGGTAAAATTGTTCGTACAGTTCTTCCGCTAGCGTCTGGCGGCAAGGATACCTTGAACATTGTATTTGATCAGAAAATCACAACTGCTCCTACGGTAACATTTAGCCCTGCAACGGCAGGAACAGCTGGAGCCCCAGTGGCTTATGGTACTTCTGGAAAGAGTTTCTATGTTCCGTTTGTAGCTGGAGCTACTTACACCGGTGATGCTAAGTTTACCATCAGTGGTGCTACTTCAGGTGAACCAGCACCATTGGCTGGGCTTGTGCAGGTAAGTAAGACTGCTAACATTGCGGTTGATAATCTTGCGCCACAAAACCTAAGCTTTACAACGGGTACTCGCATCGGTAAAGGGCAAAGTGCTACCATTACGCTAAGATTTAATGAAGCGCTTGGTACAGCTCCAACCATTACGGTAGATCCTGGAACCACTGGAATAGTAGGTGTTACTGCTGTTAAAACTGCACTAAGCACAGATGGCTTAACCGCTACCTATGCGTATGAGTATAAGGCTGGTGCTAGTCCTACACATGGTGATGCAACTATCATTGTGGTTACTCCAGGAAAGGACAAAGCGGGTAACTCAGTTGCCGCTATCGCTTCCAAACCTTTAACAATTGATCTTGCTTCCGGACCAGCTCCTACAGTTGTTTTGGATGGTGCTCAATATGATTGGGGAACTCAGATTAAGTGGGCATTGAATTATGCAACTAGTGGTGCTAACCCTGGTGGCTCAACAACGGGCTCAGTGTATTATGTTGCATTAGCAACAGGTTCAGCTGCACCTACCGGCTTCGTTGGTGGAGACGTTCCTGCATTCACGCTTGCAACAGGTACATCCTCGCTTCAATCAGGATCAGTTGCAGTTTCGTCTGGAACTTCAGGTACTGTATATTCATCATTCGCTCCTAATGGCACATTAGATGTGTACGTAGTATTCTTGAGTAATACAGGCGTGATTAGTGCAATATCTGCACCTCAGGCTGTAACAATGAACTAAGATTTAATTTTTAAGGTATTTAAAAAGCTGCTCTGCAAAGAGCAGCTTTTTTTATGGCTAATACTCCAATCGATTGCACTTCATTTTATTCTGAAATCTTATTTTTCGAATTGCTAAGAGTATTAATTAGTACTATCTTTTCACGTGCTAAATATCCCAATGGGTAGATTGATGAAAGGGCTACTATGAAGTTAAAGTATTTTTTACCCCTCATTATTTTAGTGTTAATCAAAACTTCGGCACACTCACAATCGGTTCTTAGTGCAATCGTTGATGAAACTGAAAAAGGCAAAAGCCTAACTCCTTTCTTAATTGACATTGAAAAAAAAACAGGAGTACGATTTTATTTTCTACCCGAATGGATTGATAATATCAGTTTTACTGAAGGAAATGTAGGTGGATCTTTGAGCGCTGCATTGGATGAGTTGTTTCTGGGCACGGATCTTAGTTATGTGGTAATTAATGAGAATACAGTTGTTATTGTAAAGGATCCAACGCAGACGCTGGAAAGAAATACAGTTCTTCAAGAAGCGAGTCGCGGGCAACGCAAGATTGATAAATTGGTCATTGGTACTGAGGTAAAATCAAATCCAAAAAAAAGGATTTTATTTTCGGGTGCGGTACTAGATGGTAAATCTAAAGATCCGTTAATAGGCGCGAATATCACAGTAAGGGATTTGAAGATTGGCGCGGTTACAAATCAGGAAGGAAAATTCGAATTGTTCCTTACTCCTGGGTTTCATGCTATTAGTTATTCGTATGTCAATTTTGAAGAAAAGATTGTAGATCTTGAGATTTACTCGGATGGAGAATTAAATATTGAACTTGAAGAAACCCCCACCTTACTGGATGAAATTGTAGTGGTTGATCGGGCGGCAAGGGAGATTACTACTAGTGGCATTGGGCAAACGCAATTGAGCTTAAAGGAAATAAAGAGAGCGCCCGCCATGTTGGGTGAGGTGGATCTTATCAAACAAGTTCAAGTGCTGCCGGGAGTCACAACAGCTGGGGAAGCAGCCTCTGGATTCAATGTTCGTGGTGGGAGTGTTGATCAAAATCTAATACTGTATGATGGATTGCCAGTTTTTAATAGCTCTCACGTATTTGGCTTTTTCTCCTCATTCAATTCAGAAGCAATTCGCGATGTCACTTTTTTCAGAGGCGGTATTCCTGCTGAATATGGAGGACGGGTTTCTTCGGTATTAGACATTCGATCTAAAGAAGGAAGCTATGAGAAATGGAATGCAAGCGGTGGCATAGGGATGGTATCCACTAACCTAATGATAAATGGGCCAATTAAAAGGGATAAGACTTCAGTTACAGCATCATTTCGAACGACCTATTCAGATTGGCTAATCAATACAGTGCGCAGTAATTATGTAGGACTTGATAAAAGCGCAGTAACCTTTTATGATGGCGCAGCTAAGCTAACTCATTTATTCAATGAGAAAACTAAATTTACCTTGTCTGGATACGTAAGTCATGATGATTTTAGATTGCAAGGCGACACTACCTACAGATGGGATACATCACTAATCTCTGCGCGACTTGATCACCAGGTAAATTCAAAACTAAGTGCAAGCCTGCAAATAGGCGTAGGTGCGTATAGTTATGATGTGGAAGATAAGGATTCACTCAATGGGTTTAATCTTCAGTATAAAATCACCTATCCAACAGTGAAATTCGATTTTCATTGGACACCAAGAAATCATAAAGTAGATTTTGGTGTTCAAAGCACTTATTACGATTTCAATCCAGGTACGTTATTGCCTTCTTCGGAAAAATCAAACCGTAAATTCGTTCAAATGGATTTACAAAAATCACTTGAATCAGGTTTATATGTGTCCGATCAATTTGATCTTTCAAAGAAAATACATGTAGATCTTGGACTTCGGTATTCTATTTTTACTTCCATGGGGCCGGGCAAGGTTTATATTTATGAATCGGGAAAGCCCCGAGAAACACTTAATACGATTGATACGATTACGTATGGAGCCGGAAAAAAAATAGAAACTTTTAATAACCTGGAACCAAGGCTTGGCTTGCGGTATGACCTGAAAAAAGAAGCTTCTATTAAGTTTGGGTATAATAGAATTTATCAATACCTACATTTAGTTACTAATACAACGGCAGTTACCCCAATAGATATTTGGCAGCCTACAGGATATTATTTTAAACCGCAACAAGTAGATCAGTTCTCGCTGGGTTATTTTAAAAATATTAAAGAAAAGAAATATCAGGCCTTTATTGAGGCTTATTATAAATACTATAATAATGTACTTGAATTTAAAGATGGTGCTCAACTCATTTTGAACCCTCAAATTGAAACGGACTTGCTGCAAGGAAAAGCCAGATCGTATGGAGTTGAAACTCAGGTGTCGAAGCTAACAGGTAACTTCACAGGATCGTTAAGCTATACCTACTCTCGTTCATTACGAACTATTAAAGGGGAGTTTAATGGGGAATCAATAAATGACGGAAAGGAATATGCATCAAACTTTGACCAACCTCATGTCGTTAATCTTAATTGGAAGTATAATTTAACGAGAAGGCATTTTTTCACCGGATCATTTACGTACCGAACAGGACGACCAATAACGTTGCCATTAACAGCATTTAGTGTAGAAAATTTTACAGCTTCAGCTTTTTCAGATCGCAATCAATATAGGATACCGGATTATCATCGATTAGATATCGGTTTTGTGATCGAGGGAAATCACAAACGCAAAAAATTGCTAGATGGAACCTGGACAATTTCAGTATATAATGTATACGCTAGGAAAAACCCGTATTCAGTTTTCTTTAAAGAAGCTAGGCCAGGAATTTTAAGACCTTATCAACTATCGATTATTGGCGTTGCACTACCCTCCATTTCTTACAGTTTTAAACTATAGTGCATTTTATGAAGAGAAATTTTTCCATCTATAGTTTACTCTTGATCTCATGGGCTTGTGTAGATAGAATAACTTTTGACGTAGGTATCCCGACTTCATTTCCAATTGTGATTGAAGGTTTTATATCAGATGAACCAGGGCCCTATACGATTAAAGTATCCAAAGCGTTTGATATTGAATCAAAGCAATCAATTAAAACACCAATCTCCGTTCGTAAATTAATTTTGTCAGATGATTTGGGGGCTAGTGAGCAATTGGTAGCGATTGCAGATGGGGAATATCAAACGGATCCGTTGGGTATTCAAGGCACTGTGGGTAGAACATACACACTGGAAGTCGAATTGTTGGATGGGAGAATATTCCGTTCTATACCCGATCCTTTATTACCCGCTGGTAATGTAGATAGTGTATATCACCAATTTGAAGAAAGAAAGAACAAGGATGGCGCTTCTGAATATGGTTTTAATGTCATGTTTAATTCGTCTTCAGGGAATCAAGACAATTACTATTTCTTATGGAAATTTGTTGGGACTTTTCAGGTAGAAACTAATCCAGAGCTATATACTGTTCGATGTGGAGAAAGCCGCTGCCCCGCTCCATTACCTTGTAGCTCATATGTATTGTCTGGCGGTGGTCTTCAATGGACTAAGCCCTGTGAATGTTGTACTTGTTGGGCAAAAATTTTTAATCCGGAACCTATTGTAAGCGACAACCAAACTGTAGAAAATGGACGCTTTTTAAATGTTAACGCTAGTTATTTACCCATTACTCAATGGACATTTCTGCATAAGGTTCATGCTGAAGTGCAGCAATTTAGTCTTTCGCCACAAGCATTTGCTTTTTGGAAGGCGATTCAAGATCAAAAAAGGGCTACCGGAAGTCTGTTTGCACCACAGTCAGGTAAAATACCATCAAATTTTATCGCCATAAATGGTTCTGAAGGATCAATTGAAGGAATTTTTTATGCGTCATCAATCAGCAAGAAATCAATTTATATTACCCGCAATGACGTGCCAAATCAATCGGTGATCCCCACTGTTGAACTTTTATTTACAGATAGCTGTGAAAAATTATTTCCCGGGGCAACGACAGTAAAGCCAGACTATTGGATTGATTAAAAAAGATGTTGCAAAGTATTATGACAATTAATGAAAACAATTAAAACATTCATTTCAATAATTCTCGTAGCAATAACCTGTTCGTGGATTCCAGTGGATTTCTTGACGGATATTGAAAATAGATACCAACTCTTTAAAGAAAAGTATCCCTACACTTTTATTGATTTGTCGTTTAATCAGCCCTCGTATAGTCCGGGGGACACTGTTTTCTTTTCAATGCGTTACCTATATGAGAATTATCAACCGGTTAAAGGAACAAGTTTGGTCAATGTTAATTTAATTTCAGGTGAAGGGACATTGGTAAAGAGTGTCAGATTTAAAATTCTGGATGGCCTGGGGAGTAACCAATTGGTTATTCCGGAAGATATTGATCCTGGAGTTTATAAATTAATCGCCTTTACTGATTGGATGCGCAACTTCGGAGCGGAAGCTTTCTTTCACTCAACACTTCCTGTTGTTTCAAGATATAAATTTTCAAATTCGTATGTGTTAGATAAGCCTGTTCAATTCTATAGTGAAGGGGGACATCTAATTGAGTTACTTCCCAACAAAGTACTTGTAACTGGCTCCGCTGGAATTACTGTACCGATCTATGATGATCTAGGGAATATAGTTGAGAACGTTACACTCAATAAGTTTGGGGTAGGGACATTTCTATTAACACCTGAAAACGGTAAGAATTATTATGGAAGCTCGAAGAATAAAAAAATTCAACTACCTCCAACTGAAGAAGATGGCATCGCAATCCGCTTCGCATTAGAGTCACAAGAGAAGATGGTCAACCTTTCAATCAAAAAACGATCTAAATATTTTAATCAGAAAACATTTCTTCTACTTCTGTCTGAAGGTAATATTTTATTAAAACAAGAGATTGTATTTAACGAAAATGGAATGGTCAATTTAAGACTACCTGCGAATAACAAAGCAAGGGCAGTGCACCAACTTTACATTTTAGATGCAAGTGGAAAAGAACTTTGCCAGCGAGTATTTGTGCCAACTGTTAGCAGCAATATAAATGTCAACGTGGAGTCTAAGAAGAATACTAAACAGCGAGAGCTTTTTTCGTTTGGCGTTAGCGTTGTTAATGAGGAGGGAAAATTAGTTGAGTCGGATATAAGTATTTCAGTTTTTCAGAAAAATCTATTTAAGGATACAACTAATTCGTATGTCGATATTCTATCAACACTACATACCAAAAAGTATAATTCTGATGCTGAACCATTTCTCAATGATATATTAATTTCAAAAAAATGGACACGGATTAACTGGGAGTCTTTGCTTGATGGAAAATCTCCTGATTTTCAATTTCCATTTATTAATAAGATAAAACTAATAGGTTCAGTACTATCTAAAGAGAATGGAAAGCCTGCTCCTGACTCTACTCAAGTAATCGCATATCTGCTAAAAAACACAATGGGGTATGAAGCCTATACAAAAGATGGTGATTTTGAAATTCCCTTAATTTTTGATTTCTGGGATGATGATGCGGTCTTTGTATCAGCCAGAAACAAATCGAAGTGTATTGATGATCAATATTCAATTTCTCTTAGAGAAGACATCATTGAAATGAATGATAGATGGAAATCAGAAGAAACAGATTTTCTTGATTTATATGCTAGCTATTCATTGAAAAAAAATTTGGTCTTAAAATCTTTTAATTTCTTTGAGAAAAAAAATAGTGAGATAGAGAGTTTGAAGTCCCCGAATGAGGTCTTAGAGGAAGAATTTCAAGGGGTTGATCAAATAAGTAAAATCGCAGATTATGTTGTGTTCCCTACCATGGAAGATTTGCTGAAAGAGGTTGTTCCATTTGTGCAGGTTAAAAAGAGAGGAGCAGACAAAACTGTTCAGTTATATTATAGATACGAAAAATCCGTTTTGTTTTATAAACATGATCCAGTGTATGTGGTGGATGGGAAAATGACAACAAACACAGAAAAATTTTTGGGGTTTAAACCTGAGGAATTACTTTCTATTAAAGTAATTAATAATCCAAATAAACTTGCGCAGTTGGGCAGCCTGGGGCAGTATGGAATAATATTTATCGAATCAAAAAAAGGAAATTTATTAAAAGAGCCGAGTGAAAATATTTTTCCGGTAGTGGGTCTGAGCAAATCAACTTGGGCTTCTCATAAAGAGGAATTCAATTCAGAGTTGCATTCAGGAATTCCCAGTTTGAGGTCTACCTTGTATTGGAATCCAAGTATGAAAGCTGATTCAAAGGAACCTATTCATGTGAATTTTATGACGAGTGATGATGTGGGTTTGATGCGGGTAGAAATTAATGGACTTACTAAAGATGGTAGATTATTCTTTGGTCAATCTTCTTTTTCAGTCGAACTGAATTCAAACAGAAAATAAGTCAAAGGTTATTGAAGCATCTTCAATAGGGTAGTCAGTCTGTTTTTTAAATTTCTGCGATCAATAATGAAATCAAGAAAACCATGATCCAAAACAAATTCTGAACTTTGGAATCCTTCCGGTAAATCTTTTCCGATGGTCTCGCGAATAACCCGCGGTCCAGCAAATCCTATCAATGCATTTGGCTCTGCGATATTGAAATCACCGAGCATAGCATAAGATGCAGTAACACCTCCGGTAGTAGGATCTGTAAGCAACGAGATGTATGGAATCTTTGCCTCATCAAGCAACGCAATTTTGGCTGAAGTCTTTGCCATCTGCATCAATGATAAACCAGCTTCCATCATGCGCGCTCCACCTGAACGTGAGATCATAAGCATGGGAGTTTTGGTTTTAAGACTGTGATCCATAGCACGAGCAATTTTTTCGCCCACTACAGAACCCATAGAACCGCCAATAAAACTAAAATCCATACAAGCAATGGTAATCTCTAAACCACCCATCTTACCATACGCTGTCCGCACAGCATCTTTTAGGTTTGTTTTAACTTGAGATTCTTTTATTCTTTTTGGATAAGCCTTGGTGTCCGTAAACTTAAGTGGATCTGCCGATTCCATATTGGCATCCAACTCTGTAAACTCGTTGTTGTCAAATAAGATTTCGAAATATTCCTGCGATCCGATCTTTACGTGATACTCTTCTTCAGGAACTACAAATGCATTGTTTTTTAATTCGCGGGTATGAACAATCTTTCCAGCTGGTGATTTAAACCATAACCCATCAGGTACTTCGCGCTTAGCTTCAGTAGGGGTTAAGATTCCTTTGTCGGTGCGTTTAAACCAAGGCATATTTTAATTGTCGATTTAAGTGATTTGAAAATTTGAAAATGTTAAAAACATGAAGGGCATTCATCAAATTAACAACATCTTCAAATTCTCAAATTAGTTATGCTATGTCAATGGTCTTATCAAGATATACATCCTGAATAGCCTGCAGAATTTCTACACCTTCTTTTATTGGGCGTTGAAATGCCTTACGACCTGATATTAATCCCATTCCACCGGCACGCTTGTTAATAACTGCAGTTCGTACAGCATCTGCCATATCACTTTCTCCTTTTGAGTCACCCCCTGAGTTAATAAGTCCTGCACGTCCCATGTAACAGTTAGCCACCTGATAGCGACATAAGTCAATAGGATGATCAGAAGTTAATTCAGTATAGATTCTTTCGTCTAACTTCCCATAGCTGCTACCACCTGTGTTCAGTGCTTTATAGCCACCATTATTTTCAGCAAGTTTCTGTTTAATAATATCAGCTTGAATAGTTACTCCCAAGTGATTGGCTTGACCCGTTAAGTCTGCAGAAACGTGATAATCAATTCCATCTTTCTTAAAAGCAGCGTTACGCGTATAGCACCATAAGATGGTTGCCATTCCTAACTCATGAGCGCGCTCAAAAGCAGCTGCAACTTCTTGAATTTGACGTGTTGAATTATCTGAGCCAAAATAAATGGTAGCACCCACGGCAACAGCACCAAGGTTCCATGCATCTTCTACAGAGCCGAACATGATCTGATCCGCTTTGTTAGGATAGGTCAACAACTCGTTATGGTTAATCTTTACAATGAAAGGAATTTTATGAGCATACTTGCGCGACATCATGGCTAAGCCACCAAACGTAGTTGCTACTGCATTACACTCACCTTCAATAGCAAGTTTAATGATATTCTCGGGATCAAAATAAATCGGATTCTTTGCGAAGGAAGCTCCTGCACTGTGTTCAATACCCTGATCAATGGGTAGAATGGAAAGGAAACCGGTTCCGCCCAACCGACCATGATCAAATAGTGTTTGAATGCTTCTTATGGTTTGCGTACTTCTGTTTGAAATAGAAAAAACACGATCCACGAAATCGGGACCCGGTAAATGAAGCTGTTCTTTCGAAATAGTTTTGCTTTTGTGTGTAAGGAGCGATTCAGCGTCTTTACCCAGTAATGAACTTACATTGTTTTTCGCCATAATTTCGGTTGATGTGAGCGCCAAATATAGAGTTATATGCCCTTTTCTACAATTAGATGTAAGATATAGAAGCAATAAAAAAACCCGCCTCCATTAATCAGGAAGCGGGTTTTAACAATTATTTATAACGAGTCTTAAGCTTGCTTTGTAGTAGCTAATTTCTCTTTAATCCTGGCTGATTTGCCTTGACGGCCTTTCAAATAGAACAATTTAGCTCTGCGAACTTTACCAGCTCTTACGAACTCAATTTTATCAATGGTTGGACTAAGAATTGGGAAAATACGCTCAACACCTACGCCATTAGATACTTTTCTTACTGAAAAGCTCTCTCCATTGGTTCCTTTGCCTCTGCGGTAAAGAACAACTCCCTGGAATTGCTGAATTCTTTCCTTGGCACCTTCTCGGATTTTAACGTGCACGTTTATAGTATCGCCTGACTTAAAAACAGGCATATCTGCTCTTTTTCCAGCAAATTCTTTTTCAACTTCTTTTATTAAATCGACCATGACGCTCGGTTTTTTTGAAATGGACTGCAAATATAGGGGTAAAAGGCAGAATTAGGAGATTCAGTGCGAACATTTTTTGACTTTAGTCCGTGAGGTATCCTGGCCTGCGTTTTTTTGTCCTTTCAATTGATTTTTCGTGTCGCCAATCAGCAATTTTAGCCTCATGACCTGAAATCAGGACCTCGGGTATTTTCCATCCTTTATATTCTGCAGGCCTCGTGTAAACGGGTGGAGCTACCAAGCCGTCTTGAAAAGAGTCTGTAAGGGCAGAACTTTCATCGGAGAGAACACCCGGGATAAGACGAATGATTGCATCAGACACCACGGCAGCAGCTAGTTCGCCACCTGATAAAACGTAATCGCCAATACTAATTTCTCGGGTAATCAGATGCTCGCGTACCCGTTCGTCCACTCCTTTATAATGTCCGCAAAGCAAAATTAGATTTCCCTTTAAGCTTAGTTCATTGGCCATGGCCTGGGAGAACAGCGCTCCGTCAGGACTCATGTAAATCACCTCATCATATGTTCGTTCAGATCTTAATTGGGTGATGCAGTTATCAATTGGCTCGATCATCATCACCATACCGGCTCCACCACCAAATGCATAATCGTCCGTTGCTCTATGTTTATTGGTGGAATGATTTCTTAGATCATGAATCTGAACGGTAACAATTTCTTTTTCCTGAGCCCGTTTTAAAATGGAGTCAGAGAACGGACTTTCTAACAGACGAGGAAGGCAAGTAATAATGTCGATGCGCATACCCTATTAAAATTACAGTTCGATTAGTAGAATAGCTACAAATCAAGAAACCCATCAGGCAACTGAACAATGATTTTCTTTTTGGTTTTGTTTACAGATTGGATAAAAGGTCCGTTGATAGGAACGAGCACCTCTTTCCCCAAATAATCTATAGAAAGTAGTCGATTTGGACCCGATGCGACAACTTCTTTAATGGAACCCAAAAGGCCCAATTCTTCATCTTCAACAACAAAGCCAATAACTTCATCGTCATAAAATTCACCCTTCTTAAGCTTTGGTCTTAGCGTTTTATCAAGGTAAACGCTGCATCCTTTAAGTAGATTAGCAGCTTCTAACGTGTTAACATCTTCAAATTTAACAAAGGCTTTATCCAGCCGACTGGAAACATGATCAATGAAGTAAGGAACTAGATTATCATTCTGTTCAACGAAAACAGACTTGGTAGATTCAAGATCTGCATAATCGGTATACATAATTGTAACCTCCCCTTTTAGGCCATGTGTTTTGGCTACGTATCCAATCTTAAAGCACTTGGCTTTTTCCATTTGATAAAGTTGAACTTAAATGAAACAAAAATGCCAATACAACTTGTACTGGCATTTTAAATATTGTTTTAAGAAAATTATGCTTGTGGCTCTGTAGCTTCAGTTTCTGTAGGTGCTTCACCTTCAGCAGCAGGCACTTCTTCAGCAACTGGAACAGCAGCGGCTACTTCTGCCTTCTTACGAATAGCTTCAGCACGGGCTTCTTTTACTTTAGTTTCAGCTTCCTTGCGAGCTTTAGCTGCAGATTGTTTTGCAGTTGAAAGACCTTCCATCTTAGATTGGATTTTGGTTTCTTTTGCCTTTAACCAATCAGCTAATTTTGAATCTGCAATTTCTTGAGTGATTGCTCCTTTACCAACACCAATTTGAAGATGTCTCTTAAGCATTACGCCTCTATATGATAACATCGCTCTAACGGTATCAGAAGGTTGTGCACCTTTCATTAACCAATCAAATGCCTTTGTATCATCTAAAACGATGGATGCTGGCACAGTAGCGGGATTATAAGTACCAATTTTTTCAATGAATTTTCCATCACGAGGTGATCTTGCATCAGCAACTACCACATCATAAAGAGCTAATTTTTTGCGACCTCTGCGGGCCAATCTGATTTTTACTGCCATTTTGTTACGTTTTTAATGTTGGAACACGTCCGTTTTTAAAGGACTGCAAAGGTAGTTTATTTTGTGATTTTACCAATTGGATATGTAAATAAATGCGTAAGTGTCTCACTATCTATTATATTTGAATAAGCGATTATTAGGTTTTCATATTTTATCATCACTCTTTACATTTGGTTCCCTTTATAAAAATTGACATGGATAAGTTTTCTTACATCTCTAATGCAGACGTTGGGTATTTGGACCAGCTATATCAAAATTACAAAAGTGACCCCAACTCAGTGGATGCCACCTGGCAGAAGTTCTTTGAAGGCTATGACTTCTCGCAGCAGCGATATGGTGAAAATGGCGCTTCTGCACCAGGCAATGATTCACTTTCAATTAAGGAAACTCAGGTTAGGAACCTTATTTTTCAATACCGCTCATTTGGTCACTTAAAGTCTAAAACAAATCCAGTACGGGAGAGAAGAAATCATAATATCAATCTTGAGCATACGAATGTAGGACTTACCGATGCTGATTTGGATACCGAGTTTGATGTAGCAGCAGAAATAGGAATGCCCAAATCGAGCTTACGCAAAATCATTGAGAAGCTTAAGATGCTTTACCTCGGCCCAATTGGTTTTGAATATAACTTTATTCGCAACGATGATATAAGAGCGTGGCTACATAATAAAATTGAGCGTGAGTATTACGAGTACAACCCAAATCTGGAAGAAAAGAAGCGAATCCTTTCTAAGCTGAATGAAGCTGTTGTATTTGAGAATTTCCTTCACACAAAATTTTTGGGTCAGAAAAGGTTTTCATTAGAAGGTGGCGAGAACACAATTCCGGCATTAGATGCGATCATCAATAAATCAGCTGAGCTGGATGTAAAAGAAGTTGTGATTGGGATGGCACACCGAGGAAGATTAAACGTGCTTTCAAATATTTTAGGAAAAACATACGAACAGATCTTTACCGAGTTTGAAGGAAATGTAAATCCTGATTTAACCATGGGTGATGGTGATGTTAAATATCACTTAGGGTATGCCAGTCATATCAATACTCCATCAGGCAAAAAGATTTACGTTAAGCTAACTCCCAATCCATCGCACCTTGAGGCTGTTGATCCTTTGGTGATTGGATATACACGCGGCCAGATTGATGATGAGTATAAAGGAGATCTAAAAAAAGCGATGGCCATTCTTATCCATGGTGATGCTGCATTGGCTGGTCAAGGTATTGTGTATGAGGTCGTTCAAATGTCAGAGTTACCAGGTTATACAACTGGAGGAACAATTCACTTTGTAATTAATAATCAGGTTGGATTTACTACTGACTTTGATGATGCGCGGTCTGCTATTTATTGTACCGATGTTTCTAAAATTGTAGATGCACCCGTGCTACACGTAAATGGTGATGATGCCGAAGCGGTAACGTTCTGTGCAAATTTAGCTGTTGAGTATCGTCAAAAATTCAGTAAAGATATCTTCATTGACTTGCTTTGTTATAGAAGACATGGCCATAATGAAAGTGATGAACCGAAATTCACTCAGCCGAAATTGTATAACATCATTGCCAAGCATCCGAACCCACGGGAAATTTATGTAAAGCAATTGGTTGAAAAAGGAGTCGACTCTTCGTTGGCGGATGAGATGGATAAGAACTTCCGTAATCAACTTCAAGATCGTTTGAATGAAGTGAAACAAAAACCACTTCCTTACAAACCACAAAAAATTGAAGAAGAGTGGGAGCAATTGCGAAGAGCAAAACCTGAAGATTTTGATCAATCTCCTAAGACTGCAATTAGTCAGGCGTTGGTTGATAAAGTTGGTAAAGCTTTAACCACTATCCCCGAAGGATTTAAACCACTTAAACAAATAGAAAAACTTATTAAAGACAGAAAGGCAGCTTTCTTTGATGATAAAGTATTGGGTTGGGCCGAAGCAGAATTACTGGCATATGGTTCATTGGTGGCTGAAAAAGTTCCGATTCGTATGTCAGGTCAGGATGTGAAGAGGGGAACCTTTTCTCACAGACATGCTTACTTCTGGGATGCTAATACAAATGAAGCTTACTCGGGGCTTACTCAGGTAGATAAGGATCAAGCGCGCTTTTCAATTTTCAATTCACTACTCTCTGAATTTGGAGTGCTTGGTTTTGAATATGGATATGCCATGGCTACACCGTATGCATTGGTTTTATGGGAAGCACAGTTTGGTGATTTTGTTAATGGAGCACAAACTATCATCGATCAGTTTATTTCCAGCGCAGAATCGAAATGGCAGAGAATGAACGGACTCGTGATGCTGTTACCACACGGATATGAAGGTCAGGGGCCAGAGCATTCAAGTGCACGACCAGAACGTTTCTTGCAGCAAGCTGCAGAATACAACATGGTAGTAGCTAACGTTACCACTTCTTCAAACTTCTTCCATTTGTTGCGCAGGCAAGTAGCATGGGAGTTCAGGAAGCCATGTATTGTATTTTCGCCAAAGTCTTTATTAAGAAATCCATTAGTGGCTTCACCTATCAGTGAATTTACTTCTGGAACATTCACCGAATTGATTGATGATCCAACTGTTCAGGCAAAAGATGTGAAGCGTATTATTCTTTGTACAGGAAAGATATTTTACGATCTGCAGGAAGTTCAACAAAAGAAAAAAATAAAAGACGCTGCTGTTGTTAGAATCGAGCAACTCTATCCTTTCCCGGATAAGCAATTGAATAAAATTATTAAAAAGTATAAGGGAGCCAAACTTCTTTGGATTCAGGAAGAACCTAAGAACATGGGTTACTGGTCATTCATTAAACGGATGTTACCCGATACTGAAATTCAATTGGGTGCACGCAAGTCTAGCGCATCACCCGCAACAGGCTACTCAAAGATTCATAAAATTGAACAAGAGAAAATTGTTAATCAGGCTTTTGAAATTTAATTAACCTCAAAAAAATAGTTACATGGCACAAGTAAAAGTTCCTACCGTTGGCGAATCGATAACTGAGGTTACCATTGCTAATTGGCTTAAGAAAGATGGCGATGTTGTGAAGATGGATGAAATAATAGCAGAGCTTGAATCGGATAAAGCAACCTTCGAGCTTACTGCTCCACAAGCAGGCAAACTAAAAATTGTTAAGCAAGCGGGTGAAACGGTTCCTATTGGTGAATTGATTTGTGAAATTGATGAATCAGGAGCAACGGCTTCTGGTAAAGAGGAGTCAAAACCTGCTAAGCAAGAATCAAAACCAGCAGAAACAAAATCAGAATCTCCAAAGGCTACTGGTGCTGTTAAAGAAATGAAAGTACCAGCTGTGGGCGAGTCAATCACAGAAGTTACGATTTCAACCTGGTTGAAGAAGGAGGGTGATTTTGTTAAGCTTGATGAGATTATTGCTGAAGTAGAATCAGATAAAGCAACCTTTGAATTGCCGGCAGAAGCAAATGGTATTTTGCGCATCGTGGCAAAAGAGAAAACTACATTACCCATTGGTGGTTTGATATGTAAAATTGAAGTGATGGAAGGTGGAGCTCCAACAAGTACTCCCACTGCTGCATCAACACCAGCTTCATCCACAGGCGACAAATCATACGCTTCTGGTCATCCTTCACCAGCAGCAGGTAAAATTTTAGATGAGAAAGGAATCTCAGCTTCACAAGTTTCTGGTTCAGGTGTAGGCGGACGCATTACGAAAGAGGATGCTGAGAAGGCTAAAGCAACTGCGGCAAAACCTGAAGCACCAAAATCAACAGGGGCAGCAAAACCTCCAGTGATTACATCGGGCGGAAGCCGTGAGAAACATTCTGAGAAAATGTCCTCGCTGCGTAAAACGATTGCGAGACGTTTGGTTTCTGTTAAGAATGAGACTGCTATGCTTACAACCTTTAATGAGGTTGATATGAAACCTGTAATGGATTTGCGTTCGCGATACAAAGATAAATTCAAAGAAAAGTATGGTGTAGGGCTTGGCTTTATGTCATTCTTTACGAAAGCAGTTTGTGTTGCCTTAAAAGAATTTCCGGCTGTAAATGCACAGATAAATGGGGATGAAGTTATGTATCATGATTATTGTGATGTTTCCATAGCGGTTTCAACGCCTCGCGGATTAGTAGTACCAGTGATTAGGAACGCAGAATCACTTTCGTTTGATCAAATTGAAGCTGAAGTGGTTCGTTTGGCAACCAAAGGGCGTGATGGAAAACTTTCCATTGATGAAATGCAGGGTGGAACATTCTCAATTACTAATGGTGGCGTGTTTGGCTCAATGCTTTCAACTCCGATTTTAAATCCACCACAATCTGCCATTTTAGGAATGCACAACATAGTTGAACGTGCTGTTGTACAAAAAGGAGAAATTGTTGTACGTCCAATCATGTATTTAGCACTTTCATACGATCATCGCATTGTTGATGGTCGTGAGTCAGTGAGCTTTTTAGTAAGAGTTAAAGAATTGTTGGAAGATCCGGGACGTCTGATTCTTGGAATTTAATAAGAATTGAAATTTTGAATTTGAAATCATACTAGTATGCAATACAACGTCACAGTAATTGGTTCGGGTCCCGGTGGATATGTAGCTGCAATTCGTTGCGCACAACTCGGCTTTAAAACAGCGCTCATTGAAAAATATGATACGCTTGGTGGCACCTGTTTGAACGTGGGTTGTATTCCATCAAAAGCATTGCTTGATTCATCAGAACATTTTCATAATGCGGCTCACACCTTTAAAGAGCATGGCATAGACATTAGCGAACCAAAAGCTAACATCGCACAAATGATCAAGCGGAAAGCAGGCGTGGTTAAATCTAACGTGGATGGGATTGCTTACTTGATGAAGAAAAATAAAATCGAAGTACTTACCGGAGTAGGTTCGTTTGTCGATAAAAACACGATTAAGATTACTAACAAAGATGGAAAGGAATCTCAGATCACTACTGAGAAAGTAATTATAGCAACTGGTTCAAAGCCAACGCCACTTCCATTTGCGCCATTCGATAAGAAGAGAATTATTTCAAGTACTGAAGCTTTAGAGTTAAAGGAAATACCAAAACATTTGATTGTTATTGGTGGAGGTGTGATTGGAATGGAACTTGGTTCCGTTTATGCACGCATTGGTTCTAAAGTTACTGTTGTTGAGTTTTTGGATAATTTGATCCCAACGATGGATGGAACGATGGGAAAGGAGCTAACGAAGGTGGCGAAGAAATTAGGAATGGAATTATACCTTGGTCATAAGGTAACTTCTGTTGAAGCAAAAGGAAAAGAAGTACTGGTAAAGGCTGAGCCGAAGAATGGTGGAAACGCTGTTGATCTTAAAGGTGATTATTGTTTGGTAAGCATTGGTCGCAAGCCTTATACGGACGGACTTGGTTTGGAGAAGATTGGAATAGAACTGGATAAAGGGAAAATTCCAGTGGATGATCACTTAAAAACTAAAGTCGATAACATCTATGCAATTGGTGATGTGGTTCGTGGCGCTATGCTCGCGCACAAAGCAGAGGAAGAAGGAGTGTTGGTTGCAGAACAATTAGCGGGACAAAAACCACATATCAATTATTTACTGATACCAGGCGTGGTTTACACCTGGCCGGAAGTTGCCAGTGTTGGATATACAGAAGAGCAATTAAAAGAACAAGGCCGCGCTTACAAGACGGGAAGTTTTCCATACAAAGCGTTAGGTCGCGCTCGTGCATCAATGGATTTGGATGGTTTGGTAAAAGTACTTGCTGATAAAACGACTGATGAAATTTTAGGAATTCATATTATAGGCGCTCGCGCTGCTGATATGATTGCTGCCGGAGTAACTGCTATGGAATTCCGCGCTTCCGCAGAAGATATTGCAAGAACATCGCATGCACACCCTACTTATATGGAAGCTGTGAAAGAAGCTTGTTTATCAGCAACTGCCAATAGACCGATACACATGTAATACTTATCTGGTAAGTAATTTGGAGATCAGAAATGCTCTGATTGCAAGGGCAACCACAAGCGGAATTAAGAATACATTAAGTTGTTGCGGTAATAACCACCAAAATAGGAGGGTAGCTACCAAGACTATCCAGGTGATTTGATAATACTTTACTAAATGGAGTACCCATCGCTTCTTAATTAAGAAGGCTCCTGCAAAAAAATGAAAAGGAAAAGCCCATAGCAAGTTAAAATTTCTGGCAGCATCATGGTGATCTGTAAATAGCCAGAGGGTGGTCAGGAGTATTCCAATCAAGCCAACAACGGAGAACAGGATTACATCTAACCAACGGCTTAATTTTTTTCTACTCCAATCAAACCACGAGATTAAAACAATCATTACCAACAAGGCGGTAAAAGCAATCCAGGGATGAACAAAAGCCACTTTAGATTTTTCTTGTGTATCGGTATTAATAATTCTCTTTTCTTTTACTAGTGGTAGTGTGAGGCTATCTGATTTAATGGTAGTGTGATCGACAAATGATTCTATGAATTCTGGTAGAAACATATACTCACGTGCAGCCATGGTTCGATCAATAGGAAGCCCAAGACAAATATCAATTCCTAAATCGCCCCAAGGTAATTGGTCAAGATGTTCATCTGTTTGTTGTCGGAAAGAATGAGTGGGTGTAAGAAATGAACTATCGATTGTAATGTCAGTTCCTAATTGCTCCACCAACACATCTCGAATTTTAGTGGCACAGTTATCCTGATAATAATCGTAGCGATACGATCTGTTTTCGGGCTTTGCGTTCCACAATAGAAACGAAAATATTTTTTCCTTTTGCGATTGTGTTAAGTTCAACACTTGCTCATGCACAAATCGATTGTCCCGAACATAAGGCCATTCAAAATTTTCGTAGTCATAAACAGCGAGTAGATAATAGTTGCGTCCCTTGGCAAAATTTAAATAGAAGTTAGGCTTGTCAAAATCAAATACACCATAGTTGAATGCATAGTCGAATCCATTTTCAGGGTCAACCACACGAAAGGCACTATGCCCAAAAGCACTGTAAACTATTTCATTGCTCGGTCCGCAAGTAATTATTGAAATTTCAGCTTTTTCGGACAAACGCATAGACTGCGAAAAACTCTGCCATCCTAAAAACACAAACAAGGCTGTAATAAATCTTTTCATGTTGCAAATAAATGTGTCGAAAGATAAACAATCGCTGTCGAAACGGTAATTTTGATTTTGACTAAGTGCATGATCGGAAATTTGAATGATACATTGAATCTGATAAGTAAAGCAACTCCTGCGCGGATAATCAATGCCTCAAAAGTTCTATCAAGTTATCATTATTCCCGTTTAGCGGGTAAGCCAAATCATTGGGCTATGCCGATGAGCATTGCCATTGAGCCCACAACCTCCTGCAATCTTCGGTGTCCTGAGTGTCCATCTGGTTTACGTTCTTTCTCTCGTCCAACGGGAATGTTGCAGGCAGATTTATTTAAGAAGACTATTGATGAGCTTGCTTCAACGCTTTCCTACCTCACATTTTATTTTCAAGGCGAGCCTTATTTACATCCTCAGTTTTTGGATTTAGTAAACTATGCTTCTTCCCGAAAAATCTATACAGCCACTTCTACCAACGCTCATTATTTAAATGAAGAGATGGCAAAGCGTACGATTGAATCTGGATTGGATCGACTTATTATTTCAATTGATGGAACTTCGCAAGAAACGTATGAAGCCTATAGAGTAGGAGGTAAACTCGATAAAGTAATTGAAGGCGCAAAAAACATTGTCCGACTTAAGAAAGAATTAAAGTCATTAACGCCTTTTGTGGTGTTTCAATTTTTGGTGGTGAAACCGAATGAGCATCAGATTGCAGCAGTGCATAAACTAGCAAAAGAGATTGGTGTTGATCATGTAGCATTAAAGACTGCTCAGATCTATGACTATAAAAATGGTTCTGATTTAATTCCTACCATCGATAAATATTCTCGCTATAAAAAGGAGAATGACGGAACGTATTCAATTAAAAATGAATTACTCAGTCATTGCTGGAAGATGTGGCAAAGTTGCGTGATCACCTGGGATGGCAAGGTTGTTCCATGCTGTTTTGATAAAGATGCTCATTATGTGATGGGTGATTTGAAGGAAAAATCCTTTAAAGAAATCTGGCAGAGTGAAAGTTATAATTCTTTTCGGGCTTCAATTTTAAGATCGAGAGATGAAATAGAAATGTGCCGTAATTGTACAGAGGGTACCCAGGTTTGGGCTTAATATTAAAGCCCCTTTGCTTTTAACTCCTTTTCAATCTTTTCTAAATCCAAAGCTCCACATTTCGCACAGCCTGATTCACAGGCATTTTTTGCCGTAAATGAGCGGTAGGCAAGCCATCCAACATAAAATGCGGCAATTGCAAAAAGCGAAAGGATAATGATTTGCTGAAGCATGGATCAAAGGTAATCATACTGATTAATTACTCCAATGATTGATACCTCCCAATGTCCGATGACGGACGGTCGCGAACGGTATTGAACGTACCGAAACTTAGAATCATCTAAAATTGGGACCAATCCAATGTTTTTCGTTGGCACCATACTTGACTTCCCAGCAGGGAATTAATTAATCCGCTATGATCAAGAACTACTTTATTATCGCATTCAGAAATCTGCTTCGTAATAAGAGTTACACATTTATTAATGTGGCAGGCCTTGCGTTAGGGATCACAACGTGCATTATCATATTCTTAATCATAAAGCGAGAGCTAAGCTTCGACAAAGCTTTTGCACAATCAGAAAATATTTACCGGATTGTGCGGGAGACAACGGATGCATCGGGCATAGAAAAGACCACCATTACACCTTACCCGCTTGGTCAAGCTTTAAAGAATGATTTTCCTGATCTTATTTCAACCCAATTTCATTTTCAAGATCAATCACTAATGACTATTGGTGACGAGAAGATTCGTGTTGAGAATATTGCTTTCGCGGATCCTGCTTTTTTTGATGTTTTTGATTTTGAGATTCTATCAGGAAATCCCAAGAAGGACTTAGCAGATCCTGGGAAAGTATTTCTTACAGAGGAGTTTGCATCAAAACTTTTAGATAGAAATGCGAAAACGATAAAACTTGATAATCTGCTTGAGCTTGAAATAGCGGGGATTATACGAATGCCCAAAACACCTACTCATATTAAAGTCAATATGATTGCATCGTGGGCTACACTTACGCCTGAATTGGTACCAGAGTTTCTTGGGTTTCCTATGGATCAGTGGGGCTTAAATGCAGCGGGATATACATATATCGTATTACCACATACTGAAACACAGAAGTCCATGGAAGGAAGATTTTTGGCATTTGTTCAAAAATATTACAAGCCAGAAGATGTTGGAAGACAAACTTATTTGTTGCAACCATTATCTAAAATACATTTTGATACAGAGTTTAGCGAAAATCCAGGAACCACTTCCACCTCATCATCAACATTAATCATACTGGCATTAATTGGAGCATTTATTTTATTAGTGGCTTGCGTAAATTTCATTAATTTATCTACCGCTCTTTCAGTTCATAAGTCGAAAGAAGTTGGAGTAAGAAAAACATTGGGCGCTCAGCAATCTCAACTTACAATCCAATATTTAAGTGAAGCTTTCTTACTTACCTTTTGTGCGGCAATCATTTCAGTAGGAATTGCAGAGTGGATTGCGCCTCTTGTTGGAAATTTTTTAGAGCGTGAGGTGCAATTGAATTTGCTCAACAATCCTCAATTGATTCTTTTCCTTATCGGGATTGTTTTATTTACAGCTCTGTTTTCTGGATTTTATCCGGCCTGGGTACTCTCAAGATTCAATCCTGTAAAGGCATTGAAGAATAGGCTTTCCAGCTATGATAATTCACCGGTATCCTTACGAAAAATTTTAGTAGTGGCGCAGTTTTTTATCGCACAAGTGTTGATCATCTGTACATTGGTTGTTTCGAGCCAACTTTCATTTTTTAGAAACACCTCGCTGGGGTTTGCCAAGGAAGCAGTGATCAACGTAAGTATTCCCGATAATGATGTAGCTAAACTGGAAGCACTGAGAAATAAATTGCAAACCGATTCGGACGTGAAGGGGATCTCCTTTTCATTGGGTGCTCCGATCTCAGATAATCAATTTGGAACAGGTATGTTTCTTACTGACGATGGTGATGCTGATCGATATTCAATGAAATTAAAACTTGGGGACATTCATTATAAAGATGTGTATGGACTTGAACTTATTGAAGGTCGTTGGTTTTTAGAAAGTGATGAGAAACTTGCCAACCTTCGGAAGGAAGAACGCCAATGGTCCTATGTTATTAATGAAGAGGCCATGAGAATGCTCGGGTTTAGTTCACCAAAAGAGATTATCGGAAAAAATATCACAATTGGGTTTAATGATGTAACAGGCCCAGTGATAGGAGTGGTAAAGAATTTTCATACAGCATCCTTGCAACATAATATTGAGGCAGTCGTGCTCCTTCCGTTCAATTATTACTATGATGCAGGAATTAAAATTAACACCGCAAATACAGCAGCAACATTAAAAAACATTGAAGATGCCTGGTCGCAGCAGTATCCTGAATATTTGTTTGATTACACTTTTTTAGATGAGTATGTAGGTCGCCAGTACCGTGAGGAAGAGCGAATGTTTGCACTCTTTGAAGTATTTGCAGGCATAGCCATCTTTATTGGATGCCTTGGATTATATGGATTGGCCTCCTTTATGGCACAACAGAAAACAAAGGAAATCGCTATTCGAAAAACATTAGGAGCTTCAGTAAGTCACATCGTTACTCTTTTCTCACGCGACTTTGTATTACTAGTATTGATTGCATTTTTGTTAGCCATCCCAGTGGCCTGGTATGCTATGAACTTATGGCTTGAAGATTTTGCGTTTAAGGTTGAAATCACCTGGATTGTTTTTGCAATTGGAATTGTAAGTACGCTTGGCATTACACTACTAACTGTGGGCTATCGCTCATTGCGCGCTGCTATCGCTAATCCTGTTGATGCCTTGAAAAGTGAATAATTTTTTAGAACTTTTTTATTGAAAGATTCATCTCCGACAAGTAATAACTAAACTCTATGCTTAAAAACTATTTCACCACCGCCTATCGTAATCTGATTAGAAAAAGAGCAAGCACCTTTTTTAATTTAGCCGGGCTTACACTGGGCATAGCGGGCAGCATCGTTTTATTTTTGTTGGTAACAAGAATTCTGAGCTTTGATAAGTTTCAAACTAACTATGCAAGAATTTATCGCGTAGTAACAGAGGAGGGAACTGGTGAGGATATGTTTCATACTCCAGGTGTACCAACAGTTCTGCCAGTTGCATTCCGGAATGATTTTGAAGAAGCCGAGCAAGTAGTCATTACTTCCTACGAAGGGGATGGATTAGTGCTTATTCCTCAAAAAGATGGAGAGCCTCAAAAATTTCAGGAAGAAGATGGAGTAGTATTTACGGAGCAATCATTCTTTAATATTTTTGATCACACAGTACTTCATGGAGAGATTAACAAAGCGTTAGATGAACCCAATGAAGTAGTTATCTCTAAAAAACTTGCTGAGAAATATTTTAACAAAGAAGATGCGCGCGGAGAAATACTAAATTTTAGAGATCAGGATTATAAAGTATCGGCTATTATTGAGGATCCTAAAACCAATACAGATTTTCCATTCACACTTTTGCTTTCCTACGAAACAGTGCGAAAGCAGTATGAAGAACAAGGCTGGGGCAGCACTTCTAGTGGCAATCAATGCTATTTTTTATTAAAGGATGGTGTTGATATTGAGAAGCTGGAAGGTAGAATGCAAGCCTTTACAGATAAATATATTGGAGAAGATAATTACAGCAAACGCATCTTCAATCTTCAGCCACTAAATGAATTGCATTTCGATAACCGGTATTATGGATATGGAGGCGCAACAGTAAGTAGAGGAAATATTTTAGCACTGGTTTTCATTGGAATCTTTCTTGTTCTTACCGGGTGTATCAATTTTGTTAATCTCTCCACTGCGGAATCGATTAAACGCTCAAAAGAAGTGGGGATTCGAAAATCACTAGGGGGAACACGAAATCAGTTGATAGGTCAGTTTTTAGGTGAAACTGGAATTGTAACTTTCGTTTCTATTTTATTGGCTATTGTGTTAGCACAAGGTGTGTTGGTTTATCTCAATCCGTTTATGGAAATGGATTTAGAAATTGCTTTTGCTGGCAATTTACCGTTACTCAGTTTTTTGGTAATTCTCTTTGTTGTTGTTTCCCTTTTATCTGGAATATACCCTGCATTTATTATGTCTGGATTTAGCCCTGCTATGGTAATGAAGAACAAAACTTCGAATAAAAATTCAACCGGGTTTTTCATGAGAAAGGGTTTGGTTGTATTTCAATTTTTCATTTCACAGTTACTCATAGTAGGAACAATCGTCATCATTACACAAATGAATTATTTCAAATCTAAAGATTTGGGTTTTGATAAGGAGGCCATCATTCGGATTCCAATCCCAGAGCAGGAGCGGATAGAGAATTCAAGCCAAGCGAGCAAGATGCGAACTTTAAAAAACGAAATTCTAAGAATTGCTGGTGTGGAGATGGCCAGCCTATGTAACACGCCACCTTCTTCAGGAAGTGTAAGTGGCACGGGTTTTATTTTGGAAGGTGAAAGCGAAGAGCAAAGAAAAGATACCCAGATAAAAACTGTTGATGTTGATTATGTTAAACTATTTAAACTAAACTTAATAGCTGGGCAAAATTTGACAGATCTCGATACGACTACTGGGTATATTGTTAACAGAGAGTTTGCAAAAGTATCAGGCTTTCTAGATCCTGAAGAGATGGTGGGTAAAAGAATCCGTATTTGGGGCCGCATGTATCCTGTAGTAGGTGTAGTAGAGGATTTTCATACCACATCATTGCATCAAAAAATTGAACCCACCGCTATGTTCAACAGACTTAGCAATTACCGTACGTTGGCAGTTAAAGTAAATCAACACGCTTTTCAAGAGAGCTTGCCAAAGATTAAACAACTATGGGAGACAGCGTATTCGAAACATATTTTTGATTACTCCTTTCTGGATAAAGATATCCAGGCATTTTATGATGGTGAAGAAAAGATGTCTATGCTACTAAGCATATTTACTTCCATTGCTATCATAATAGGCTGCATTGGATTGTTTGGATTGGCAACCTTTATGGCTAATCAAAAAACTAAAGAAATTGGGGTGCGAAAAGTGTTGGGTGCTTCGGTAAATGGAATTGTTTTCTCATTTTCTAAAGAATATATCATTCTCGTATTTATTTCCTTTCTATTGGCAGCTCCCTTTGCTTGGTATGTGATGAATATCTGGCTTAGTGAGTTTTCTTATAAAATCACCTTGGGTCCAGCGGTGTTTCTGGTAGGACTAGGAAGCACAATGATCATTGCTGTGCTTACGGTAGGCTACAAATCATTTCAGTCCGCTACAGCCAATCCTGTAGATGCGCTGCGAAGTGAATAGTATTCTTACCATTTACTTTTAATGATCTGTAACATTTCAGCATGAACTTTTCCGCCTGCACATAGTTGACCACCGTGTAAATGATTTTCGCCACCCGAAAAATCTGTCACCACTCCACCGGCTTGTTGCACAATAAATGTTCCCCCTGCAACATCCCACGGTGAAAGATTGTATTCAAAAAATCCTTCAAGCTTGCCGCAGGCGACATAGGCTAAATCCATTGCTGCACTTCCTAACCTTCTTATACCGTGCGTCTTTTCAAGAAAAATCTTAATGATCTCCAGGTAGTTTTCTCTTTTATCTAAATGATAGTAGGGAAACCCAGTTGCTAATAAGCTTTCTTCTAATTTATTAACTGGTGAAATTCTAATTTCCTTTTGATTGCAATAGGCAGGATTGTTTTCAATGGCATGATAGCAGTCTTTGTGACTCACATCATAAACAATACCCAAAACCGTCTTATCTTTTCGTTGCAGCCCAATGCTAATGGCATAAATAGGTAATCCGTGTAAGTAGTTAGTTGTTCCATCTAAGGGATCGATAATCCATCGGTAGTCATTAGTTCCTTTTGTTTCGGTTCCTTCTTCTGCTAAGAAACCTGATCCAGGCAGTAATTCACTTAGGCGTGCTACTAATCTTTTTTCAGATTCCTTATCGACATATGAAACCAGATTGCTGAAACTCCCCTTCTGCTCAATTCGTGAAAGATCAAAATTCTCAGATTCTTTGAACATGAACTCACCCACCTCTTCGCACAATGCAATTACATCTTTTTCCAATCCAGCTAAGTTCATTTTTTCTGAGTTTGATATTTAACAAAAGACAACAAAACAACTAACACAGAAACCCAGGCCGAAGTTTTTGCCACTACCTCACCTTGCCGTAAGTTTTGCGCATCTAATATATTCGTTTCAAGGGTGTAGTGCGAAATCATTTGTAAACGATTTATACCTGGGGTATCCATTTGGTAAGAAAGGAGAGGAGGAAGTATGATTAATACAATAGCTAAGATAAATAAATACACCCGAATAGATTTAGTCTGGAAAAACGATAAATAGAAAACCAGGTTGACAATTAAAATCCAAAGCGAAATTCCAAGATAGCCGACATGCTGCGTCCATTTAGTCCAGTAAGGATAGAGGCTTAACGAGTCAGCCAGAAAGATAGTTTGTTCTTTCCACGGAAGTGCTAAGAAAAGATACTCTAGTCCTAACCAAAAGAAGATAACGGTAAACTTGCCTAAGCGTGGACCTAAATTTTTATAGGAAAATGAATATCCAACAAAGGTGAAAGTAAGAATTATGGCTTGCGCCAGAACTAGCACGAGTAAATGAAAATCAAACAGATTTGCTGCAAACAGTGCAACAGCCGATGCGAGTAGGATTAATTCAAAACGATTCCAGGGATTTTTGCTTGTGTTTGCATGATCGCTAATTGCAAATAATGGAGCGATGCCGACAAAGATGAGTACGGGAAATGACTTCATTAACCATCCTGCAATTAATAATACAGATGAGAGCACGAATAAGCCCCACGGATTCCATATCGCACTATTCTTTTTTGCCATCGATCACGATCACAATTTCGCCCTTAACATCTTTCTTTTTAAAATGCTCCAATACTTCAGTCGCACTTCCGGTTTTAGTTTCTTCATGAAGTTTGGTTAGCTCACGCGAAACGGAAACCATTCGTTCAGGGCCAAAGAATTCAATAAGTTGCTCAAGAGTTTTAACCAGGCGATGCGGTGATTCATAAAGCACTAACGTGCGATCCTCTTCGCTAAGTTTTTTAAGCATGGTTTGTCGACCTTTTTTGTGCGGCAAAAAACCTTCGAAAGCAAAACGGTCAGTTGGGAATCCAGATTTTACGAGCGCAGGAATAAGTGCCGTTGCTCCGGGCAAACAGTCAATCTTCAATCCTTCTTTTAACGTTTCACGAACTAATAAAAATCCAGGATCAGAAATGCCGGGGGTACCAGCATCGCTAATCAAAGCCATAACTTCTCCACTTTGCATGCGTGCGATTAACCCGGCCAACGTTTTGTGCTCGTTAAAAATATGGAAACTCTGCAGTGGTTTTGAAATTTCGTAATGCTTAAGCAGAAAGCCCGAGGTACGAGTATCTTCTGCTAAAATAGTATCAACTGATTTAAGAATTTCTAATGCGCGAAGTGTAATATCCTGAAGGTTGCCAATCGGGGTAGGGACAAGATATAAAGAGGTCTTAACTTCTTCCACAATTATATCAATTGATCTATTGCCTTGGCGAGATTACGGTCTTTGTCAGTAACAACATCGCCCGCATCATGCGTGCTCAGTTCAAAGCTTACGGTATTATAAACGTTTGTCCAGAGTGGATGATGGTCAGCTTTTTCAGCAATCAACGCCACTTTAGTCATAAAGCCAAAGGCTTCAGTAAAGTCTTTAAACTTGAAAGTTTTTCTTAGACGATTGTTCTCTTCTTTCCACATAAGCAACAATTTTAATTGGTGAGATAAAGTTAGAAGAAAGAGTGATCCTATCGTACTTGAGATCGTTTTAAAGGGCTACGATTCCCTCAATTTTAGTCGCACCCTTATAAAATTCAATAACTGCCTCACTGTTGGGTGCCATTACATCAACCGTTACACTTGTATAGTTTCCCTTTTTAGAAGGTCTTTCTGTGGTAGTGTGATTGTGAAATAGAGCTTTCAATTCGGATTCTTTTCCGGTAGGCACAATAAACTTAAATGTATAAAGTGCCGGCCAGGCATAATATTGATCCAGTTGAACCTTGAAATTTTCGAACCACTGCTCGTCCATACTTGAATATTAAATAAAAAGCGTCCTGAGCTCAATGCTCAGGACGCCTGTATTTCTGTTAAAGAATATTAAAAGAACTTGTAACGCTTATCTTCAATATTAGCACCTTCTTTCAGTGCTTCAGATATCGCGTAAGCTGATTTACCATTTAATCCCTGAAGCAATTGATTGCGGAACATGCTATAATCACCCACTGCAGGTGCAACCGTTTTGTTTTGCAATTCTACTACCAACACACCATTTTCTCCGGCAAAAGGTTCCGATCGTTTTCCATTTTCAAGGGAGAAAATTTTACCTACTGCCACAGGATCTAACCCTACACTTGGCAACGTGTTAGAATTCAATTTCAAATCGCTGGATGAACTTACAATTGCATCGGTTCCAAAAAGTTTTGCTAACTCTTCAAATCCTTCAGTTTTACCTTTTAACTTTTCTATAATTTGTTTCCCTTTTACTTCATTGCGAACAGCTGGGCTAATCTCTTCTTTCACATCATCGAATGGACGGATACCCTCTTCGGTTTCATCAGTCATGATGGCTACTACGTAATCTGTATCCAACGGAAAAACATCGGATACTTTACCAACTTTCGCATCGCGGAACAACCAGGTTACCATGCTGCGAGCTTCACCAAGCGAATTAATTCTACGATCGGCTGTTTTCAAATCGTTTGCAGTCATCACCATTAAATTTTCTTCCTTGGCGCGAGCAGTGAAATCATCTAATCCTGATAAGTCGATAGCAAAATTTTGTGCTTTCAAGTAAGCTTCATTTTGAGTTTCATCACTTGGCGCAATCTCCAATTCAACAGTTGCCACTGTATAAGAAGTGTAATCCACCAATTCAGTCACGTCAATAAGATGGTAGCCGAATTGAGTTTCTACTATGTCATTAAGAACACCAGTTTTCTTTGCTCCAAAAACAGCATCTTGAAAAGGCTTAACCATACCACCAGTTGAGAATGAGCCCAAGTCTCCACCTTGGCTTGCTGTTCCATCGGTACCAAATTCGCGGGCTTTGGCTGCAAAGCTTGCTCCACCTTTAATTTCGGCTAGCACTTTTCTTGCTTTTTCTTTTGCTATTTTTTTTGCAGCATCGGTTTCATCATCCCATTTAAATAAGATGTGACTTGCTCTGGCTGTACCAATTGTATCTACACCGGATTTTACAATTTTAACAACTTTATACGAACCACCATCTAAAACGGGTCCGATTACATTGCCAATAGTCAATTGACTTTTATCAGCTAAGAATGCAGGTAAGGTTGACGCTGTATACCTTGCGAAAGGCTCATTGCCTTCAGTATTAGCAGCAGCAAATAAAGAATCTTCTGTTACGGTTTTGAATTCATTCGCGATTTTCTCTAACTCTAAACGAATTTCAGTTGAGTCAGTTGAAGAAGCTTGAATCGGAAAGGAAACATAACTTAAGCTACGAGTTTGTTCGGCCTTATACTTTTCCTTGTTTCGATTGTAATAGTCTTTTAGGTTGCTATCAGAAACTTTAATGGTCGAATCACTCACAACAAAATAAGGAACGTATAGATACTTAACTTCAGCAACATCATTTTGTGTATGATAGTCGCGTTCAGCCTCAGCTTCAGTAACGTAATTAGTTTTAACAATTAGATTTTCGTACTTAATGCGCTCACGACCCAATCCTAAATCTTGTTGAAATGTAGTCCAACGATATTTAGCTTCATTAAAACCTGCGGCTGCCTGCGGGTCAATAGGTGCCGGAATATTGAACTGATTAATGTATTGTAATAATCGACTACGATCGAAGTTTCCAGCCGAATCGAGAAAAGAAGATTTTACATTCTCATCTATATTCTTTCCCTGAATCATGTCCCACACTTCATCAATAGTTACCTGAACTCCTACTTTTTCAAACTGGGGTTTAATTGCTTTTTTAGCAATCAATAATTCCCAAGCCTGCTGTTGTAACAAGGGTCTTTCACGATCGCCAGGCTGACGGCCGAAATTAAGGATGTAATTATTTTCACGTTCCTGAATAGCGGCTTGATATTCATCAAGGGTAATGGTACTGCCACCAATCTCTCCAACCGTGTTTTCGTTTCCAAATACTGCGCTAGTGCCATTACCAAAAAGGTCGTTTAGCACAAAGGCGGCAATTGCTATTGCTACAAAACCCACAACCCACTTGGTCATCTTGTTCCTCAATGTTCCTATCAATGCCATAAGAGAAAATTATAAATGTTTTACCTGTTTATTTCCTGTTTTGGGCTGTTTTCAATTAAATCAGCCTCGATTTTGTTTAAAGAACCGCAAATTTAACCCGTTATATCAAATCGACAAAGGGGAGTTTTAATAATCCTTGAATTATAAGAGTTGGATATCAGGAAGTTACGCGGGGTTTGTTATGAGTAATGATTGTGTCCCAGCAATTACACATTCGGCCAAATTTTCAGGCTATCTCTTCTTGCGATAGGTGTAAAGGAAAAAGAGCATTATGGCCATCATCACTTCCCAATAGGCTTGTCCTATGCCTACGGTCATGGTTTCGTAGATGCCTATAATTACGAAAAAAGCTGCTAAGGAGAGGATAATGATATCTAACAGTTTCATAGGTGAGCGGCAAGGCTGATTTCTAAATTTTACAATTAATCCTCTACTTCAAATTCGCCTTCCGGATTTTTGATCTGGTAGTTGGATAAATCCTGGTCGGCTTCTAACCCGGTACCATAAATAACTTCATTTTGTAGTTTGATGGTAACAAATTTATCAGTGGAGATTTTTTTTGTATCTCGTTTCCAGAATAACTCCTCAGTATTTAATTGTTCTTGCTTTTCAATATTTATTACTTCTACAGCACCTCGTCCCCGCCATTTATTTTCTTCTTTAAAATAGTAAGCACTGTTCGCCTTTAGGGTAGACGTTTTCTTTCCGAACTCATCATAAAATTCAATGTAAATTCCTTCCGGGAATTCCTGATCACCATTTTGGAATTCAAAGATCTTCTTGGCCTTCAACATCACCTTCACTACTTCTTTTTCAGTATAGAACATAGTTACATCTTCTGCTTCGCTTAGTGGGCCTTCATAAATAACAGGCATAGCAGTTTCAGTTTGATTGCATCCGGCAAGGGAACAAATCAAAAGAACCAACATTAAACTACCGGATTTAATACTAAACGATTTTGAATTCATTGAAATAAAGAAGGCCGGCCTTGCAGCCAGCCTTCCGTGAAAGATTCTTAAAATTCTTATTCTTTACCCCGAGTACGCAACACAACGGTTTCGCCTACCCAGCATGAAATTGATTTGGTTTCGCCTTCTTTCCAGTTTACCTCAAACAATTCAGTTACCGATGGAAATTGAGCTTTAGCTTGAGCCATCTTTTGTCCATTACCCGCCTTAGAGTACATGTCGTAGGCAGCAAGGTATACCAAGCGGTCTTCAGCTATGCTTACTCCTTTAGTACAATCTTTGCCAGCACCCATATACAAGTCACCAATTTTTTCAAGGCCATCTTTGCCGGCTTTGCGGTATGCTTCACGTGCGGCTGACTTGCTTCCTTTCTGAACTAATAAATCGCCTACAAAAATGTTTGAAGTCTCCTTGTTAGCCGGGGTAGAAGCTAATTCTACAGCTTCATTTGCTAGTGCTTCTGCCTTTTCCATGTTTCCACTCTTCGCGTAAATTTTGGCCATATTAATGGCTAAGCCGTAATCAGGACTTTCTTTGTGGATCATTTCTGCAGTTTGTAACCAAAGAGGATCTTCAATACAACCACCTGTTGTCATAAATTGGAATATTCTCTTAGCCAAAACCATGTCAGTTGGGTTTTGCTTAAACTTTGGCTCCAAATTAGTTTTCACAAATTCACAATCCACTTTTACAATTTTTATCAGGATATCATCAATAGCACTTTTAGTTTTCTTTAGTCTATCAACATCCGCTTGCTTATTTTCAGCTTGTGCCTTTTTGATTTTGGCATCAATCACTTCTGATAACTTATCGTAACGTTGCAAAATTTGTTCATCAGTCATGTTTTTCAAAAGCGCATCGTTCAACTGGATTACCTGCATGTAGGTCATCAAGTTGTTATCCAAAACATTGTTACCACTGATTTCATAAACCTTATCATAGAGGGCAAGCACTTCAGCAGTTTTAGCTTTGTTTTGACCATTGTAAGTGGCAGCATAAATTGCTTTGCGATTTAAGACGTTTACCTCATCACCACACTGAGTTATACGCATATCGTACAACATCATTAATGAGTCAACAAGTACTTGTTTCTTTGCTGGATCCTTTTCGGCAGCAGCGAGGTTATTATAGATATCGGTTCCATCAATGTAAAGTCTGGTATTCCAATCAGGTGCATTTTTAAGCATCCATTGAAAGCCTTTAACAGCACCCCTATAATTTTTTTGTTTTAACGCATCACCATAAATCGCTACAGACTCTTCAGCTTTTGCTCTTTCTTCGGGCCATTTAACTTCTTTGCACTGGGTATAACCAGAAACAGATGCTAGGATTATAAGGGTTAATCCAAGTAGTGATGATTTCATTTTCATTTTCATTGTTCTGTTAATTTTAATCAAACCTTCTTCTAATAAACCATTTGTCGTTAAAAGTCACGCCAAAATAAATCTTAAAATAGTTCTCTTCAATCGTATTTTCTTCAAGATTTCCTCTTTTTCCAACCTTAACGGCAAAATCAAGACTTGAAAATCCAGTTACTGGCAATGAGAAACCAAAATTAATGCCAATATCTTTAACTGGCATTCCGTTAATCAAATAAGGAAACTTATCATAGCTTACGCCTGTTCGGTAGGTCATTCGCTTTAAATAGCTTCCCAATGCAGAAGGATCAGGTGTAAATTCAGTACCCCAGGCTAATCTCCAACCAGCAGTTGCGCCCTGTCTCAAACCCTTAGTGTCGCGAAATTGCGAATAATCTAGGAATGTATAATCAATTCCGGTTGTCCATTTCACGCCTTTGCCAAACGAAATTCCACCCGAAAAAGCCTGCGGCAAAGTAAGAGTGCCAGGCTCGTTGTTTATTAATGTAGTAGAGTCAACTGGGTTGCCGGATAAGTCTCTTCGCTCTACACGCACAGAATATCCTGTATTTAATTCTGATTTAAAGTCGTAAACCAAACCAATATTAAAATTGTAATTTTTACGGAAGACAGAATCTTTATGGTAAGAAACCCCAAATGAAAAATTAAAATCTTTTACGTTGGTTCTTTCATAAACGGTTGGAAAGTAAACTATTGGCTGTGGGCTTTGACTAAGTGTATTAGTATATTCATAATTGATTGAGCTAAAAAGATAAGTAGCTTTTACTCCTAAAGAGAGAGTCCTATGAAGAGAAACTCCATTGGACCAAAAGAGTTGATTAATGCCCCCGCTTCCAATTTCAGTAACGTTTACTGTGTTTGTACTTCCTTCAATATCATCAAGATAATTAAGTCGGTAATTAACTGCAGAGTAAGGTGCAAGACCAATCGAACTAGACCATCGATTGTTTATTATAGGAAATCCCATCATTAGGTAATTCAAGTTTCCATTACCATTTGTTTCAGAACTTCCTTCTCCTTTTACCGTTCTTCGTTCGCCAATAATACCAGCTTCAAAAACGGTGGCGCGATTGAAAACAAGCAGAGCTGGGTTCATATTATTAAGGTAATAATATTGAGGATTGCTTACTCCAATACCTGCCATTCCCTGGTTATGTGCAAGCGCATTACCATAATATTCACCAATTCCTATATAAGAAAAAGGCGATTTCGCAACCTGGCTCAGAGCATCTGAAAAACAGAGCAATGAAAGGCCAAATAGGTAGGGGAAAATCTTCTTATAATTCAACATGATAGAGTAAAATCCCGTTTAATCCGTCAAAAACGAGATCAGGGGCTACAAATATGGGGTGTTTAAGATTCTTTTCAAAAAACGAATAATCTCCACCACTTAAAATCACTCGTATCTCGGGATATAAATCTTTGTACCGCTGAATAATTTCATTCATCTCGGCAAGTGCCCCGTTCATTACTCCACTTTGCATGCATGATTCGGTACTATCGCCAATTAATTTGCTTTCAGAAATCGATTTAACTAACGGCAATTTTGATGTAAACGTATGCATGGCTTCAAATCGCATGGAAATTCCTGGTGAGATTGCTCCTCCATGATAGGTTTTATTATGATCAAGAAATTCATAATTAATACATGTACCAGCATCAATTACAAGGCAGTCTTCATTGGGATATTTCAAGTATGCGCCACATGCGGCAGCGATACGATCTACACCTAATGTTTGAGGTGTTGTATAACTTAATTTGATCGGAAGCTGAAGTGATGAAGTGAGTACTATTTTTTTTCCTGAGTTTGATGACCACCTAAGAATTTCAGATGGGTCAAACTTTACCGAACTCACTAACATATGCTCGAAAGAAGTTTCTGCAATGAATTTTTTAAGATCATGGGCATGAGAGAAAAAATCTTTTCGAACTAATACGGCATCATCAAAAACACCAACCTTAAAACGTGTATTACCGGAGTCAACAACAAGATTCATAGATTTCCTTCAACAAGCAAAAATAAGCAAAGTCCTACCATAGGTGATTTTAATATCTTTGGTGAGATAAATAAACAAGTAAGATGAAACTCCTCCTCGAAAAGTTTGAAACCAAAAGGCCTGAAATTGTTTTTGAATGGAAAGACAGTGAGACAGAAGCTGAGGGCTGGGTAGTAATTAATTCGTTGCGGGGTGGGGCAGCAGGAGGTGGCACACGCATGCGTGCCGGATTGGACAAAAGAGAAGTTGAATCGCTGGCAAAAACAATGGAAGTTAAATTCACGGTTTCAGGTCCACCCATTGGTGGTGCTAAATCGGGAATAAATTTCGATCCCAACGATCCACGTAAGGAAGGTGTATTACAACGTTGGTATGCAGCAGTTATGCCTCTGCTCAAATATTATTATGGAACGGGTGGTGATTTAAATGTAGATGAAATCCATGAAGTAATTCCCATTACGGAAGATGTAGGTATCTGGCATCCACAAGAGGGAGTTTTTACAGGTCACTATAAACCTTCTGAACCCCAGAAAGTAAATCGTATTGGGCAGTTGCGCCAAGGGGTAATTAAGCTTATAGAAAGTGAAATGTATACTCCATCCTTGCAAAAAAAATATACTGTTGCCGATATGTGTACAGGGTATGGAGTTGCAGAAGCGGTGCGCCATTATTATGAACTGTGGGGCGGAACCTTAAAGGGGAAACGAGCTGTGGTTCAAGGTTGGGGCAATGTAGGTGCAGCAGCCGGATTTTATCTTGCTAAAATGGGTGTAAAAATAGTTGGCATTTTAACACGCGAAGGTGGACTAATTAATCAGGGCGGACTTTCGCAGGAAGAGGTAAATAAATTAGTTGTTACCAGAGAAGGGAATCGATTGGTAACGGAAGACCTCTTGTCTATTGACATTGTGAATCAAAAAATTTGGGATTTAGAGTTTGAAGTTTTTATTCCAGCAGCCGCATCAAGGTTAATTACAAAAGATCAGATTGATCGTATGATTAATTCTGGTGTTGAAGTCTTTTCGTGTGGAGCGAATGTTCCTTTTGCCGATAAAGAAATTTTCTTTGGCGCAACGGGTTTATATGCCGATGAAAAAATTTCGGTAATACCCGACTTTATTGCCAACTGTGGAATGGCACGCGTGTTTGCTTATTTTATGGAGAAAGAAGTAAGTATGATGGATGATGCAATCTTTAATGATATTTCTCACACCATTTACAAAGCGCTTTCAAAGACAAAGAAAGTCAAATCATCAAAAACTAAACTCGCACAAACATCCTTTGAGATTGCCCTGAAAGAACTCGTTGCATGATTTTATCCAGCGTGATGCACGGCTAAGTATGGTTGAATAATCAGGTAGATTATTGCTCCGGAAAAGTATCCTAGCATGGCTAGCAATGAAATCTTCTTGATGTACCAGATGAAATCGATTTTTTCCATTCCCATAACTGCAACACCAGCGGCAGAACCTATAATTAAAATACTTCCGCCTGTACCCGCGCAGTATGCCAGGTATTCCCATATTAAGTGATCCTGATAGTAAATGGTCATATCATACATCCCCATACTAGCAGCAACCAGTGGCACGTTGTCAACAATGGATGACAGAATTCCTATTAGGGTAATGATAATTCGTTGATCACCGATTGTTTCGTCAAGCCACATTGCGAATTGACCAAGTATTTCCATGGATTGTAACGCGCCAACCGCTAATAAAATCCCAAGAAAAAATAGCACACTAGGTACATCAATTCGAGTTAATGCACCTGCGGCAGTGTAAGGACGCTTGTCAGCTTCATCCATATCTGGATTAATTAGCTCGGATACTACCCAAAGCACACCCAAAGCCAGTAACATTCCTAAGTAAGGTGGAAGATGCGTTACTGTTTTAAAAATTGGCACTGACACTAAGCCACCAACACCCATAATCAACATGGTAGTTGAACCTTTTATTGGTTCATTTCCATGACCACCATGTCCATGATCATCATTACTATGTTCATGACTACCTGCATGACCAAGTTCTCCTTTCAAAGTAAATTGAAGATAGATAAGAGGAACAATCATACATACAAGGCTTGGCAAGAAAAGCGTTAGCATAATATTGCCGGAAGAAATCTGACCACCAATCCATAACATCGTAGTAGTCACATCTCCAATAGGAGACCATGCTCCTCCAGCGTTGGCAGCAACAACAATCATACCCGCAAAAAACAAACGCATTTGTTTGTTGGGTACTAACTTCCTGATAAGCGAAATCATTACAATAGAAGTGGTCAGGTTGTCAAGAATGGCTGAAAGAATGAAAGTTAAGGTACAGATAATCCATAAAAGTTTTTTAGGATTTTTAGTATTGATACGATCTGTAATGATTCGAAATCCTTGGTAGGCGTCTACCAATTCTACAATTGTCATAGCACCCATCAAAAAGAATAAAATGCCTGAAATTTCAGAGAGGTGTTCGGCCAACTGTTCACCAACATGATGAATAGAATCAGGTGAAGAAAGTGCATATAGTGTCCAGCAGATAACACCTGTTAAAAGTGCCGATGCCGTTTTATTTATTTTGATGGGATGCTCAAGAGCGATGGCCATGTAGCCAACAACAAACACAATAATAACAATCGCTACCATAAATCTTCAAGTTAGGTCTATGGTAAATATAAGTGAAAATAATCACTCTGATTATTAAAATTAAATTACGACTTTATTACCGGATAAGCGGTTATAATTCTTTTTAAAGGTCGATCGCTTTTATAGGTGAAAAATTCCTTCGTTGAGCAGATTTAAGGCTTTGTCTTTTTGACTTGTCTCAACCAGAATAGAGATATTGTTTTGACTTCCTCCATACGATACCATACGAATAGGAATGGTAGCAAGGGATTCAAAAACCTCTTTCAACACGCCTTCTTTTTCAGAAAGTTTGTTGCCAACAATACAGATAATGCTTTGATTTTCATCTACCCCAATTGACCCAAAATTTTTCAACTCATCAAGAATTGCAGGTAGGTTTTTGTTATCATCAATGGTGATTGAAACTGCAACTTCCGAGGTTGAGATCATATCGATGGATGTCTTATAGCGTTCAAAGACTTCAAATACTTTGCGTAAAAAACCATGGGCTAAGAGCATACGAGATGATTTGATATTGATTGCTGTAATTCCATCTTTAGCAGCTACGGCTTTAAATTGGCCCCGACTTCCTTTATCGCTAATAACAGTACCAGGAGCTTTTTCATCCATGGTATTTTTTAATATCACAGGGACATGGTATTTCTGGGCAGGCACTATGGTAGAAGGATGTAAAATCTTAGCACCAAAATAAGCTAGCTCAGAGGCTTCATCGAACGTAAGTTCAGCAATCGGTCTCGTTTTCTTGACTATGCGTGGATCGTTGTTATGCATTCCATCAATGTCTGTCCAAATCTGAATTTCCTGAGCACGAATGGCAGCACCAATTAATGATGCAGTGTAATCACTTCCTCCTCTTTTTAAATTATCAATCTCATTTCTATGATTGCGGCAGATGTATCCTTGTGTTACAATAACATCTATTGTACTCAACGTTTCCAGAATTGGTCCAAGACGCTCGCCAATTTTTTCAAGTTCTGGTTCATGATTTTCGTCAATCGACATAAAGTGCAAAGCAGGAAGGAGACGAGCCGATACTTTTTTCTCTTGAAGATGATGATAGAATAATTCTGTTGAAATTAATTCTCCTTGCGCCAACAACTCGCGATAACTTCTATCGTCAAACTTGCCAGCAGCAAGCAGTCGAAACAAACTAAAGTAACGACTTACAATTTCCTGCCCGATTGCCTGATAACCCTCGCTTTCGTAAAGTTCAAGTATAAATTGCTGATAGTGTTTCTCAAGCTCAGCCATTTCATGGTTAGCTGCTGAGTGCTGCTGGGCAATTAAGCTTTCACCAATACGCACCAGGGCATTAGTTGTTCCGCTAAGAGCCGATAGAACAACAATCTTTTTGCCAGGCATGCCTAACACAAGGTTAGCAATCTTTTTCATGCGCTCAGGCTTGCCTACTGAGGTGCCTCCAAACTTTACTACCAACATATTAATTAAAATTTATGGGTGGCAAAGATAGTTTTGATTGCAGCAAAAGCGAATCAAAAAGGATAAGAAAAAAAAGACCCTTTGGAGTTTACTTCCAAAGGGTCGTTAGCTTTTACTTGTTCAGCAAACTTATTTTACTTCTTCGTATTCAACATCAGTAGCGTTGCCACCAGCAGTTGAGCTTGCTTCATTAGCTGCGCCATTGTTTGGCTGTTCGCCTGGGTTTGCACCCGGTTGTGAGCCACCTGCATACATTTCTTGTGAAGCCACTTGCCACGCTGCGTTAAGAGCTGTCATAGCAGCATCAATGGCTGCCAAGTCCTGGCTCTTATGAGCTTCTTTCAACTTTTCAAGCGCACCATTGATAGCCGTTTTATTGCCTTCAGAAAGTTTTTCACCGAACTCCTTCAATTGCTTTTCAGTTTGGAAGATCAATGAATCAGCCTGATTGATTTTCTCAACGCGCTCTTTTTCTTTCTTATCCCCTTCAGCATTGGCTTGTGCTTCTTCCTTCATTTTCTTTATTTCTGCATCGGTTAAGCCGGAAGATGCTTCGATACGAATCTTCTGCTCTTTACCTGTGCCTTTATCTTTAGCGGATACATGTAAGATACCGTTCGCATCAATATCGAAGGTTACTTCAACTTGAGGCACACCACGAGGTGCTGGTGGAATTCCATCCAAATGGAAGCGACCAATGGTGCGGTTGTATTGCGCCATCTCACGCTCACCTTGCAACACATGTATTTCAACCGAAGGCTGACTATCTGATGCGGTAGAGAACACTTCTGATTTCTTAGAAGGAATAGTAGTGTTTGACTCAATCAATTTAGTGAATACACCACCCATAGTTTCAATACCTAATGAAAGCGGAGTAACATCTAATAAAAGAACATCCTTCACTTCACCGGTTAGTACGCCCCCTTGAATAGCGGCACCTACTGCTACTACTTCATCAGGGTTTACACCTTTCGATGGCTTCTTGCCAAAGAACTTCTCAACCTCTTCTTGTATTCTTGGTATGCGGGTTGAACCACCCACCAAAATAACTTCATCAATCTGACCTACAGAATAACCAGAATCAGCAACCGCTTTGCGGCATGGCTCTAGAGTTCTACGAATCAAATCATCACACAATTGCTCGAACTTAGAACGTGAAAGTTTTTTCACTAAGTGTTCAGGCACTCCATCTACGGAAGTGATATATGGCAAATTAATTTCAGATTCTGTAGAACTTGAAAGTTCAATCTTAGCTTTTTCAGAAGCTTCTTTCAAACGCTGAAGTGCCATAGGATCTTTACGAAGATCAATGTTTTTATCAGCCTTAAATTCATCGGCTAACCAGTTCATAATGCGCATATCAAAGTCATCACCACCTAAGTGAACATCACCGTTGGTTGATTTTACTTCGAATACCCCATCACCTAATTCAAGAACAGAAATATCGAATGTACCACCACCAAGGTCATACACAGCAATCTTCATGTCTTTGTTCTTCTTATCTAATCCGTAAGCCAACGCTGCGGCAGTAGGTTCGTTGATAATTCGTTTTACATCCAAGCCAGCAATTTGTCCGGCTTCTTTAGTTGCTTGACGCTCTGCATCGTTGAAGTAAGCAGGCACAGTAATAACCGCTTCAGTGACAGTCGTTCCTAAATAATCTTCAGCTGTGCTCTTCATTTTTTGAAGAATCATCGCTGAAATTTCTTGTGGAGTATAAAGCCGGTCTCCAATACGCACACGTACAGTATCGTTATTACCGCTTTCTACTTCGTAAGAAACCATTTTCTTTTCGCCAGTTATTTCGCCAAACTTTTTGCCCATAAAGCGTTTGATAGACGAAACAGTATTTTTTGGATTAGTAATAGCCTGACGCTTTGCAGGATCGCCCACTTTGCGTTCTCCTTTTCCATTGTCCAAAAAGCCAACAATACTTGGTGTGGTTCTGCGGCCTTCGCTATTCGCAATCACCACAGGCTCGTTGCCTTCCATTACGGATACGCACGAGTTTGTGGTTCCTAAGTCTATTCCAATAATTTTTCCCATGATATGTTCAGTTTTTTTGATTTTAGAGTTCTAATGCAATCCCTCCTGAACAAGGGTTGTGCCAACGGGTATTTCTTGGGAAAAAGTGACAGACTGGCAGAAATAGAGTTATTTCTATGGCACTTTTAAGAATTACTGACTCTCCTTAGCGGGATTCAATCCAATCAATGTTTCTGCTGTTCAGCTTCATCAAATTAGTTACTTTTGCGCCTATTTTTATCATGACACAAGACCAGGAAATAGCCAAACGAAGAACATTCGGCATCATTAGTCACCCGGATGCAGGAAAAACAACGCTTACTGAGAAGCTGCTGCTTTTTGGAGGTGCTATTCAAAAAGCAGGAGCAGTAAAGTCATCGAAGATTAAAGATCACGCGCGCAGCGACTGGATGGAGATTGAAAAGCAACGTGGTATTTCGGTAGCAACTTCCGTAATGGGTTTTAATTATGATGATATAAAGATCAATCTACTTGATACACCAGGTCACCAGGATTTTGCTGAAGATACTTACAGAACACTCACAGCCGTAGATAGTGTAATTCTGGTGATTGATTGTGTGAAGGGAGTGGAGTCGCAGACTGAAAAGTTGATGGAGGTTTGTCGTATGCGCAACACACCAGTGTTATGCTTTATAAACAAACTCGATCGTGAAGGTCGCGATCCGTTTGATTTGTTGGATGAGGTGGAGGAAAAGTTAGCCATCAAAGTTCGTCCATTGAGTTGGCCCATTAGTATGGGTAAAACTTTTAAGGGAGTTTATAATCTCTATGAGAAGAGTTTAAATTTATTTACGCCTAGTAAAATCACCATACAAGAGAGTATTAATATTAAGGATATTCACGATCCTGAGTTGGATGCTTTGGTTGGTGAAAATAATGCAAAGCAGTTACGGGCCGATGTTGAGTTAATTGAAGGAGTTTATTCTGAGTTTGAACCGGAAGATTATCTCAGTGGAAATGTAGCTCCGGTTTTCTTTGGTAGCGCGGTAAATAATTTTGGAGTGAAAGAATTGTTGGACACCTTCATCCGAATTGCACCACCGCCTATTCCGCGCGAAACTTCTCTTCGGGTTGTGAAACCTGAGGAAGAAAAATTTTCAGGATTTGTTTTTAAGATTCATGCCAACATGGATCCGAAGCATCGGAACCGAATTGCTTTTATTCGAATTTGTTCCGGGAAGTTCGAGCGTGGAAGCAACTATTACCACGTTCGTCACGATAAGAGTGTACGCTTTTCGAATGCTACCGCCTTTATGGCGCAAGACCGAGAAACAGTTGATGAAGCATGGCCGGGCGATATTGTTGGTATTTATGATACCGGCAATTTGAAAATAGGGGATACGCTTACCGAAGGCGAAAAATTTATCTACACTGGTATTCCAAGTTTTTCACCGGAGATTTTTAAAGAGGTGATCAACAAGGATGCAATGAAAACAAAGCAACTTGAGAAAGGCTTGTTACAACTGATGGAAGAAGGTGTTGCCCAATTATTTACCTATGAATTAGGAAACCGCAAAGTAGTAGGTGTGGTTGGCGCGCTTCAGTTTGAAGTAATTCAGTTTCGATTAAAGAATGAATACAACGCTTCTGCAGATTTTGCTGGACAGAATATTTACAAGGCTTGTTGGATTAGTAGCAAAGACCCAAAGAAACTTCAGGAGTTTTTAGATTCGAAACAGCGACACATTGCCCGCGACAAAGATGATAAACTAGTCTTTATGGCTGAGAGTCGTGCGTGGTTACAAATGGTGCAAGACAATTTTCCCGAAATCAATTTTCATTTTACTTCGGAATTCAAGGATTGAGTTACTCCTTTTCGTAGTTGTAAATCATTTCCGATACGGTGGCCATTGCTTGAATACCGGCATCCGCATCTTTTAAATCTTTTGATAAGAGAACAAGAATATATTTTCTTCCATCGGGTAGAAAAACTATTCCTGAATCGTGGCGTACTCCGGTAATCGATCCGGTCTTGTGTGCAACCTTCACTTCCTTAGGGAGCTTTGTTGGAATGATATCATTAAATCGTTGATCCAACAAAATATCAATCATCGCCATGCTGGCTTCGGCATTTACGGTTTCTTCGTTGGCAATGGTTTCATATAGCAACATTAAATCATACGCTGTTACCTGATTGTTTAGGCCGGCCTCATACGCTTTGCCATCTTCTACTCCACGTAACACTTGTATATCATTCGCTCCAATATCGCGCATCGTTTGAGTTACATTTTTTGCATCCACCAACTCCACAATAAGATTTGTGGCGAGGTTGCTACTTATTATGATCATATCATACAGTAAAGAATAAACCGTACGCTTCTCGCCAATGTGTTTGTAGATCAATGTGTCGCTATCACTCTCAGCAGTCAAAGAATATGTGCTAGAATCCAAAATACTTTTAAATTCATTTTTGATTAGAAGAGAATCTTTAAGTGAGAATTTACCCGCTGTTGCTTGTTTATACACTTCTACCATTACTGGAGCTTTCATGGTACTGGCGGCATGAAACAAAGTATGTTCGTTAATTAAAATTTCTTCGCCTGTGGTGAGATCTTTAAAGGCAACCGCAAAACTTCCTGATTGATTGGCCAGCTCTTTTTCTATACTTTCTTTTAATTCCTCAGGGCTTAGTTTTTTATCGCACGAGATTATAGTAAGTATCAGAAAAAGAAAGAGTAGTTGTTTTATCATGATATTTTGGTCAGTTGTATATCCGGTTCTAACTTACAAAGTTTTATGACTAATCACCCAGAGGTTTTATACGAGGATAATCACTTGTTGGTTTTTAACAAGCCAGCCGGTGCGCTTGTGCAGGGCGATGCCACAGGAGATAAGCCTTTAGTGGATGTTGGTAAAGATTACATTAAAGACAAATATCAAAAACCGGGGGCTGTTTTTTTAGGAGTAGTACATCGATTAGATAGGCCAGTGAGTGGCGTAGTTGTATTTGCACGCACTTCTAAAGCACTGGAGCGTATGAATGCTTTATTCCGTGAACGGGAAACATTAAAAACATATTGGGCGTTGGTTGACTCTATGCCACCAAAACCTGAGGGCACATTAGTGCATTGGTTAGTGAAAGATGAAAAGAAAAATAAGACTAATGCCTATGCGCGCGAAAATCCGCAAGGCCAACGCTCAGAACTTAGTTATAAAACTATTGAATCCCGAAAAGGACTTTTTTTGTTAGAAGTAAAACCGATAACAGGGCGTCCTCATCAAATACGTGTGCAACTTGCATCTATGGGTTGTCCTATCGTGGGTGATTTAAAATATGGATATTCAACGCCAACTTCCGATGCCAGCATTGGGTTGCATGCGCGGCAATTGACATTCATTCATCCGGTAAAAAAAGAAAAGGTTATAATCACAGCCAACCTTCCAAATAATAATCTCTGGAAATCCTTCTCTTAAGTTTTTTTTGCTTTGTAGTTCCGCAAGTTTTGGTTTTATTGAAGCCCAAATTTTAAAAGATGCTTAGAAAGATACCATTGTGTTTGCTTTTTCTCCTCACAGCTTGTTCAATTATTCCTGATGATGCCGTTGAAGATTTTCCCAAAGATGTGCAAGTAAGCCAACTTACATTAAGATTCGTGAATGAGGACACAGGAGAATACAAATACATAGCCGTGAAACTAGTTCTTGCTGCTAATAAAGTTGAAATTAATTGGCCAGCCGATATTGATATCTTTTTCTACAATAAGAACATGGTTAAAACAATTTACCAGTTGAATTCTGCTGGGTATGCAACTAAAATTACTACCTCCTTTGCAGATGGAAAAGAAATTGTTGATGAATTAGTGTATGATGGTAGTAATCGAATTATCGAACTTAAAAATTCTTTCTTTAACGATAACCTATTGTTTTATTATTCAAATAATCAATTGGATAGTATCTCAAAAATAAGAACCCTGCCAAACACAACCACTCAATCAGGGTTTTATAAGTGGATTGATGAATCTAATTTACTAAGTATTTTCCCTTTCAATAAAAGTCAAGGTTATTCTCTCTCTAATAATTTCTATGGAAATTGTGAATGCACCAGTATTTCTCCCGCTCCTAATGAATTAAATAAAACAGGATATTCATTTACGCAATCCGATGACTTTTACGGAAATCAATTTTACACCAACAGTAGTTACACGCAATTTTTAAACAATCAATATTGTAAAAATTATTTTTACAATTCAGTTTCTACAGGGGGTAAAAACTTCTATGAGAAGCCTCGTTATTTAGATTCCTTTGCAAGCTTTTGTTATTCCGATAGTGATTATTTAAATAGCTATTTGTTGCTCCCTGAAGTCATTCCTGATTACACCTCGCTTTACCTTGCTACTGTTGATAGTGAGGTTAAGTGGATAGCTAGTAATTCAGCTAAAACTTCAAAATGGAATTTGGTGGGTATTGATTATGGATATGCACCTTCAAAGTGATTTTATGATAATGAGAAAGATATTTACAGTTGTAGTTTCAGTGTTGGTAGCAACTTCATTGTTTGCCCAGGATCAGCAGATCGAATTAGGATTGAAGGGAACGTTACTTTCTTCGGATTTGGTTTACACCGAATCTAATTCCTATATAGGAGTAGGATACTCCATTGATGCTCATTATTACTTTAATCGCAAATTGGCAGCCGGACTTTTTTATTCTAAATCAATGCTTAGCGATGAGGTAGTTGGAGGTTATTTGAGCTCCTCCCAATCTTATGATGGTAATTATGGAACCTATGATTTTCTGCAATATGGAATATCTGGAAAAATTACTACTAGTAGAGAACGGTTTCTTCAAATTTATGCGGTTGCTAAAGTTTTCAAAATGGAGGCTGTTTATGATTTTAAAGATGAGTTAGGTTTTACGCTGTCTGATAAAGGAATGGTAGGAGGGGTCGGCTTTGGCATCGTATTAAGATTTTCAAGGAACGTTGGATTTAATTTGTTTGAAGCCAATTACAATCACTATTTATCGGGTTTTGAAGTAACCAATTCGAATTTCAGTCCATCTGCCTTTCAGGTTCATTCAGGTTTGATCATCAATTTTCTCGACAGAAAGTAATTTAATAATACTCTATCTCAACATTGGCAAGCTAAAACAGTATTATTAATACATCATTTCGAAATTTTTTGTTATTTCTGAAGGACAATAAAATTGATCTTAGGAAAACTGTTTCTGTAACTGTTGTCTTTATTATCTTCATGCGTAAAGAAGACTAATGAGCTGGCTGAATAAATTACAGACGCGATGGAAGGTGAATACCTTATCGCAGGTACTATTGATTTTGATTGTTTTTGCATGTACAGGATTTACCGTACTGCTTATTAAACAACCCCTTTTTGAGTACTGGTATCCAACTGGAGAAAAGCCATTATGGGCTACTCTACTTTATTGGGTTTTAATTTTTCCGGTTTATAATCTTTTCCTGCTGATTTATGGATTTGTTTTTGGCCAGTTCCGATTTTTTTGGGATTTTGAGAAGCGTTTTTTTAATCGAATAATGTCTAACTTTAAAAAATAAACCATTCCATTATGAAGAAAATTATCTATTTGTTATCTATTGTATTATTAGGGGCTTGTTCAAGTCCAAAGTACACGGCAAGTTTTAATTCTTACGAATCCTATGGCACTAAAGGGGTAGTAAAGCCGATTGAAATATCTCCATCTTCAGTTAGTAACGAGGTGGTTCTAGCAAGTACTTCATCAGCTCCTGTTGAATCAATTTCAACAACCGCACCAGTTGCCTCTAAAAAGACATACGTTCAAATGACTAAATCTGAGCGCAAGGCTCTTCGTAATCATTTACGTTCAGAGATCAAAACATATACTAAAATTCAAAAGAAAAAATTAGAACCTCATACCGTGAATGCTACACAGGGTATGGACAATGATTTGAAATTAGCAGCGATTTTTGGTGCGGTAGGCATAGTGGCATTGATTATTGGTGGCGAGGTATTTTGGATTATTGGTGGTATTGCCATGATTATAGGCGTTGTCTTCTTTGTGAAGTGGCTGGTTAGGCAATAATAAATTAGAATAAAAAGAAAAGCCCGGTTGAATAACAGCCGGGCTTTTTTATGATTTGAAATTTTTTTGACTAATTCTTTATACCATCAGCCAACAAGATCACCTTATTTTTCAGCACCTCAACAACTCCTCCTGTAATGTGAACCTGTTCAGCCAGATTTTTAGATTTATATTCCACCACTCCTTCTTTTAATAAACTTACGAGTGGTGCGTGATCATTCAAAATCTGAAAGGTTCCATCTTCACCCGGAAAAGTTGCCGAAGCCACCTCGCCTTCAAAGATTTTCTTGTCGGGTGTTATTATTTCCAGTTGCATAGAATTATTTAACGTCAGCCATCATTTTCTCACCTTTGGCAATGGCATCTTCAATGTTACCCACCAGGTTGAAGGCCATTTCAGGAAGATGATCTACTTCTCCATCCATGATCATGTTAAATCCTTTGATGGTGTCTTTAATATCTACCAACGCGCCTTTCAAACCAGTAAAGGCTTCGGCCACGTGGAATGGTTGTGATAAGAAACGCTGCACACGTCTTGCACGTGATACGATAAGTTTATCTTCATCTGATAATTCATCCATACCTAAAATAGCAATGATATCTTGAAGTTCTTTGTAGCGTTGAAGTATGTTCTTAACACGCTGAGCGCAATTGTAATGCTCTTCACCCACGATATCAGCACGAAGAATACGAGATGTAGAATCCAATGGATCCACGGCAGGGTAAATACCCAACTCAGCAATTTTACGAGACAATACTGTAGTTGCATCCAAGTGAGCAAATGTGGTTGCAGGGGCAGGATCGGTTAAGTCATCGGCAGGTACGTAAACAGCCTGTACTGATGTAATTGATCCGTTTTTAGTTGAAGTAATGCGTTCCTGCATGGCTCCCATTTCAGATGCAAGCGTTGGCTGATAACCCACAGCTGAAGGCATGCGACCCAATAGAGCTGATACTTCAGAACCTGCTTGTGTAAAACGGAAGATGTTATCAATGAAGAATAGAATGTCCTTTCCTTTTCCCTGGCCATCACCATCACGGAAATATTCAGCAACGGTAAGACCTGAAAGAGCTACACGTGCACGAGCACCTGGAGGTTCGTTCATCTGACCGAACACAAACGTTGCTTTAGAATCCTTTAATTTTTCTGAATCTACTTTCGAAAGATCCCAGCCACCTGCATGAAGTGATTTCATAAACTCAGGACCGTAATCAACAATACCTGCTTCAATCATCTCGCGAAGCAAATCGTTTCCTTCACGAGTACGCTCCCCAACGCCAGCAAACACCGATAATCCTGCGTATGCTTTAGCAATGTTGTTAATCAATTCCTGAATCAATACAGTTTTTCCAACACCGGCACCACCAAACAATCCAATCTTACCGCCTTTGGAATAGGGCTCAATCAAATCGATTACTTTAATACCGGTGAAAAGTACTTCTGATGAAGTAGAAAGATTTTCGTAGGTAGGGGCTGAACGGTGAATAGGCAAAGATTGAGTTCCTTTTGGCTGTGGAATACCATCAATAGCGTGACCCACTACGTTAAACAAACGACCTTTAATATCATCGCCAATTGGCATTTCAATAGGAGAACCCGTATCGGTAACTTTCATTCCGCGTACTAAACCTTCAGTTCCGTCCATCGCAATGGTGCGAACGCGAGACTCACCCAAATGTTGTTGAGTTTCAAGTACCACAACTGTACCATCACCTTTGGTTACTTCCAGCGAATCAAGAATGTTAGGGAGTTTGGTACCGGGCTCGTCAAATGCAACATCTACTACCGGACCGATTACTTGAGTTATTCTACCAATATTGGCCATTGACTTATTAGTTTTTATGATTATTGACTGAATTAGGATCAGAAGGCACACAAAGGCCAAAAAATCCGGCCACAAAAGTAGTTTTTTGTGGGGTTAATACAAACGAAGCTACGAGGATTTATTGAAGTTTGAGTTGATCCATAGCTCTTATTAATTGTATTGATAATCAGTGATTTAGATTATTCGTAATGAGATGTCCGTGTTTTAAGCACTTTTTAATTCAATGCGAAATGTAGTGCCAAGAGTTTCGTCTGAAGATTTCACAAAAATTTTGCCTTCGTGGTACATTTCTATGATTCGCTTTGCCAAGGCGAGGCCTAATCCCCAACCTCTTTTTTTGGTTGTAAATCCTGGTTTAAATACGTTGGTGATAAGAGGCTTTGGTATCCCTTTCCCCGTATCAGAAATATCAATGAAAACCTTGTGGTCGCTGCCCCTAAGAATTTTTATAACAATTGTGCCTGTGCTACCCATGGAATCCACTGCATTTTTACAAAGATTTTCCACTACCCATTCAAAAAGTGGAGCATGTACCTTAACATCGATCGTTTCAGATAGAGTGTACACTTCAAATTTTATTTTTGAGGAAATGCGTGGCTGCAGATAGCCTACAACATTATTGATTAATTGAAATATGTTTTCAGTTCTAAGCACAGGTTTTGAACCGATGCTGGAAAAGCGTTCTGTTACTACACGCAACTTGCGAATGTCTTTATCGAGTTCATCTACAATACCTTTATTCTTAATGTCAGGATCATCGCGCAGAACTTCAATCCAAGCCATTAATGAGGAAAGAGGCGTACCTAATTGATGAGCTGTTTCCTTGGCAAGCCCTACCCACACTTGATTTTGTTCGGCAGTACGCGAATAGTTGAAAGCGAGGTATGAGATAAATCCAAAAATGGCGAGCACCGAAAGTTGAATGTAAGGAAATGCGATTAGTTGGGTGAGTAAGGCAGAATTCTTATAGTAGACATACTGTCTCTCATATACTTCACCTGTTTCGGGATCTTTCAAAATTATTTCGATGGGAGCAAAAGTGAGGCTCATTTTTTCAGCCTCTCTTTTAAGGATTTCATCTTTTCTTTCTTTTGAAAGAGATTCCTTTATGTCAATGTTGGTGGACTGATAGCCATTATCCTTGGTGAACCAAATTACCGGCACATATTTATTCTTGAAAAGAATCTCATCTGTAATAAAAACAATATTGCCTTCCGAACTATTGAGCGTGTATTCAAGGGCTTTTGCAAAAAGCTCTACTTGCTGTCGTTCACGTTGTTTTAGCTGCTCAACAAGGATGTTTGTGTAATAAATTGAACCAGCACTTATCAAAACAGACACAGCAAGGATGATCCACTTCAGTGTAGTGTTATCCTTATAGAACTCCATGGAAGGAGGAAGCTGTACTTTTTTGGCCATATTAGAATGGAAATTAAATAAAAAAACCGGATGACGAATCGATCCGGTTTCTATAGGAAGTTCAGGAGTTGGTTAATTTTTCATCATAAACCATTTAGCCAATACTTTGTAGCTCACTTTAGTACCGCTTGTTAGAATTCCAACACGATAAATTCTTCCTGCTATCCAGGTGGTTAGTAAGAACCCACCAATTAATAATGCCATGGAAAGTATTAACTCCCAGGCAGACACACCAAAGGCTATTCTACCTACCATGGCAACAGGTGAAGTAAATGGAATCACAGAAAGCCAAAAACTAACTGATCCATGCGGATCGCGTAAGATAAACATGAAAAGCCCCATGTAGCCTATTAGGAGTGGGATAGTAACAGGAAATTGAAATTGTTGCGCTTCCTGTTGCGAATCTACTGCCGAGCCTACTGCCGCGAATAATGCACCATACAGTAAGTAACCACCTAAAAAATAGAAGACAAATATGAAAGCAATTTTGGCAAAAGGAATTTCATTTAAGTTCCCAAGTAGTTCAGTCACTTTAGAATTCTGTTGAGCCACAGCTTCCTTCATCTCAGGATCATTGTCCATCTGTTTAGTTACTTGCTCCATCATTTCCTTTTGTGGCATTTTTAAACCAAAGTAAGCCAGCGTGCCAGACGACAATACTGAAATAAGAATGATCCAGATAGTAAACTGAACCAATCCTACTGAGGCGATACCAATGATTTTTCCAAGCATCAACTGAAATGGCTTTACTGAAGAAACGATTACTTCTACAACTTTAGAGGTCTTTTCATCAATTACGCCTTGCATGATTTGAATACCATAAATCAAAACAAACATGTAAATAAGAATCCCAAGAAAAAATCCCAATCCATATAGAATACCTGAGTTACTTGACTTCTCTTCACCGGTATCACTTAAGTTGTATTGCTTTAAATTGACTTTTGGTCGCAAACTTTTTAGAATGGCTTCGTCAATATTATACTCTTTCAATTTTAAATCATGAATTTGTGTTGCGATAGATGATTCAAGGTCGCCTACTTTCTCAATACTTGGGTTTTCTTTCGTATAGATAGCAACACCTTCAGGTTTGTTAATGTCTATTTTTGGAATGTATAGAAGAGCGAAGTAATCAGTTTCAAGGTATACTTTCTTTGCCTGCTCGAAAGGAACATCCAGAGGGACGAACGTAAAACGTTTATTGCTTTCGAAGTTAAACAATTTACTTTCATCAAGTACTTGCACGGTTTCGGCTTTTGCCGATTCAGCATCTTTAAAAGCAATGTAAGCCAGACCTCCAATGATTGCTGGAAAAATCAATGGAACCAAGATGGTTGCAATCAGAAAAGATTTTTTCTGTACCCTGTTTAGAAACTCGCGTTGTATAATGAGTAGAATTTTATTCATAGCTGAAGAGTGGTTTATACTTCTTGTAAATGTTTTTTCAAGGCTTCGTCTCCTTCGCCTTTTACCAGGTCAATGAAAATATCGGCCATGCTTGGTACTTTCTCCATAAAGCTGTGCACTTCGGTGATATCAATTAAATCGCGGATTACCTGATTGCCATTGACGCCATTACTTACTTTTAATGTGGAGGAGAACAACCCTTCTTCTAGCGGAACCTGATTTGTTAATTCGTAACGTTCGGCAGGCAATCTGAAATTGTTGCCGCGGTGCTCAACCAAAAACGTATTTGATTTGTATTGTGCTTTAACTTGTTTCTTGGCGCCTTCTAAAATTAATTTTGATTTGTTGATAAGCGCAATGTGATCGCATAACGACTCTACCGTTTCCATTCGGTGTGTAGAGAAGATGATCGTGCTTCCATTCTCCTTTAGTTCTAAAATTTTCTCTGTAATTAATTGAGCGTTTACCGGATCAAATCCCGAAAAGGGTTCATCCAAAATAATCAGTTTGGGTTCATGCATTACGGTACTAATGAACTGCACCTTCTGCGCCATCCCTTTCGAAAGGTCTTCTACTTTTTTATGCCACCAATCTTTGATTTCAAATTTTTCGAGCCACACTTTAATCCGATCTAAGGCTTGCTTACGACTCATGCCTTTAAGTTGTGCTAGGTAAAGGAGTTGATCGCCCACTTTCATTTTTTTGTACAAGCCACGTTCTTCAGGCAAGTATCCAATGATACCCACGTGTTTCTCTTGTAGTTTTTCGCCAAAGATTTCAACCGAGCCTTCATCCGAATTTATGATTTGATTGATGATTCGGATAAGTGTGGTTTTACCTGCTCCGTTGGGGCCAAGTAAACCGTAAATCGATTTCTCTGGAATAGTAATGCTTACTGAATCAAGTGCAGTGTGATTTGTATAGCGCTTGGTAACATTTTTAGTAATGAGTGCATTCACAGGCAAGGTGGTTAGTTTTAACTACTAGTTAGTATCAAAAATAGCAATAGAATTACAAGGAACCAGAAATTTATATCTGAACCCAATATCAATTACAATAAAATTTTACAAGTGAGATTGTTATCGGAAAACGATTTTCCCCATCGACACATCCAAGTCAAAAACCAATGCATTTTTACTATCCTTAGTGTATGCATCATTCGCATATTTGTTTGGAGCTACTTTTTTAAGCGATTTAGATAAGTTGACACTGCACAGCCATGAATCATTGATTGTTACGATTACAGGTACATCCTCGGAAGGGAGTTGAATAACGAGATTTCCTGCACCTACCTTGCCAATCACATGATTATTAACCTTTGGCTTATCGCTAAAGTCAAGATACATATTTCCAAAACCCACATCGGCCAGCACTACTTTTGAACGTGCCATATTAATCTGTCGTGCATGGAGCGAACCCATATCCACCTTTACACAAAAGGTATCCATGTCAATTTTATTCTGCTGTCCGCTATAACTGATGTTTACATCAGCACTTCCGGTTTTAATCTTTAACTTATTTATTGAAAGGCCTGAGAGATCAATGTTTGCATTACCTAACCCATAATCAAGATCTAAAGAATAGGAGGTGCTTTCAGTTAAATATACTTTCCAGAACTTATCTGAAGGACGTTCACCTGAACCAAAAAGATTATAGGATATCTTTTGACTTACACCACGCTGGCCATCTTGTTCGAGCGAGAGATCTACCACACACGTTGAACCTTTCAATTCGTTGCTAAATGAATGGGCATACTCATCTACTTCTTGATTGCTGTAGATATTCAGAATATCATCATTCTGACTTGGGCGAATAAAGCAATTGCCCGTTTTGGCATACAGCCGTAACTCAACCTGATTACACTGTTCTGTCTTTTCAACAGAAAACTGCTTCTTGATTTGTCCGCTTACCCCCACGGCCACACTGCTTCCAATACAAGCTAAAACAACCAATTTCAACATGCCTGTTGTTACGCGTTAGTTAGGTTAATGTTACTGTTATGTAAGAAAGGCTAGCATTTAGCACCAATCCAAAGTGGAATTGGTAACAAAAAAATAACCCGTAAAGAACTTATACGGGTTAACGCAATTTGGGTTATGAAATTGACTGAAAAACTTTCAATTAGCCAAAATATTCCTTCATACGCTCAAAAAAGCCCTTTTCACTGGCGCCAGGCTGAGGTTGAAAATTAGTTGATGATCTCAGGCTTTCGAGCTTTGCCTTTTCTTCGCTCGAGAGCTTTTTAGGTGTCCACACATTAATATATATCAGTTGATCACCAGCTCCATAACCATTTATGTCTTTAAGTCCTTTTCCGCGCAAGCGTAAAATCTTACCACTTTGTGTGCCGGGCTCAATTTTAATGCGCGCCTTGCCACCAATGGATGGAACTTCTACCTGAGTGCCAATGGCAGCATCAATAAAACTAATGTGAAGGTCGTACACCAAGTTATTTCCATCACGCTTCAATTCTTTGTCTTCGACTTCTTCAATCAAAATCAACAAGTCGCCAGGAATACCGCCACCCGGTGCCTCATTTCCTTTGCCCGACATGGAAAGTTGCATACCCTCACTAACTCCCGCAGGAATTTTTACCGTGATCATGTCTTCTTTAGAAACAAGACCTGAATTATCAACTCCGGGAGGACGTTTATCAATTAATTGACCAGCACCATTACAGGCTGAACACGTTGTGGTGGATACCATTTGACCCAACATGGTGTTAACCACTTTTCTTAATTGGCCTGTGCCCCCACACGTTGTACAATTTTTAAAGGAAACTCCTTCGGCACGAACGAGTCGATTTACTTTTATTTTCTTTTCGACTCCACTGGAAATTTCTTCCAGAGTAAGCTTGAGTTTAATCCTCAGGTTTGAGCCTTTGCGCTGGCGCGTTCTTCCGCTGCCTCCACCACCAAAAAAACTATCGAACGGACTTCCACCTCCGCCACCAAAAATATCTCCAAACTGACTGAAGATATCTTCCATGTTCATATCGTGACCGCGGAATCCACCTGCACCCGGACGGGAGTGGCCAAAGCGATCATACTGCGCTCGCTTTTCGGTATTACTTAATATCTCATAGGCTTCAGCCGCTTCTTTAAACTTCTCCTCGGCCGCACTATCTCCCTGATTTTTATCGGGGTGAAATTGGATAGCAACCTTACGGTATGCCTTTTTTATTTCTTCCTGAGTGGAATTTTTACCTACACCCAGTATTTCGTAATAATCTCTTTTTGTTGACATGCTTGAGGATTAATGGAGGGAATTAACTACCGACTACGACTTTTGCGAAGCGAATAACTTTGTCGTTAAGCAAGTATCCTTTCTCAACCACATCGATAACTTTTCCTTTTAATTTTTCTTGAGGTGCAGGAACCTGAGTAATAGCTTCATGAAGGTCAGGATTGAAGTCCTTTCCTTGAGCATCCATCGGCTTTATATCATACTGATCAAGTACTTTCTTAAACTTATTCTGAATCAGGAAAAAACCCTCAGACTCTTTATCGTTTCGTTCCTTAAATGCTTTTTCGCCCCGTTCAAAATCATCCAATACAGGTAACAAAGATTTTAATAGCTGCTCATTGGCTGATTGAATCATCTCAAGTTTCTCTTTTGATGACCTGCGTCTGAAATTATCGAACTCGGCATATAGGCGGATATACTTATCCTTAGCTTCTGCCAATTCGTCTTGAATTTTCTTGATTGGATCTATCGAATCTTCCTTGTTTTCTGTTTTTTCAGCTTCTACTGGCTGTCCTTCAGTGGATTCCGTACTTGATTCAACTTGTTTTTCTATTTCCTGCTCTTGTGGAGAAGTATTTTCCATAATAATCGATTAATGGACTGCAAAATGACAAGAATTTTGCCAATAGTGGAATTTTGTCAGAATGTCGGAGAAATTAATGAAGCGCCCTCCAAATGAGATCTTTCAACTCAACAAGACCTTGGTTTGCAAGAGAAGAAATAAAAACTGCCGGAATATTCTTAGGAACCTCAAGTTGCAATGCAGTCTTCAACTCTTCATCTAACATATCACTTTTCGTGATGGCCAGAATTCTTTTTTTATCCAAAAGTTCGGGATTGTATTTCTGTAATTCATTCAACAGAATATCGTATTCCTCTTGTATACTTTTTGAATCTGCGGGAATTAAAAAGAGTAGCAGAGAATTTCGTTCGATGTGTTTTAAAAATCGTATGCCTAATCCTTTACCTTCAGCAGCACCTTCAATAATGCCTGGGATATCAGCCATTACAAAAGATAACTCATCGCGATACTTAACTACACCTAAGTTTGGGGTAAGTGTAGTAAATGCATAGTCAGCAATCTTCGGTTTGGCAGCCGACACAACAGAAAGCAATGTCGATTTGCCTGCGTTGGGAAATCCAACTAATCCAACATCGGCCAATAATTTTAATTCAAGCACGACCCAATCATCCTGACCAGGTTCCCCAGGCTGTGCATGTTGAGGTGCTTGATTTGTAGAGTTTGCAAAAAACCAATTTCCTTTTCCCCCGCGGCCACCCGGTGATAGTATTATTTCCTCACCTTCAGTATTTATTTCACAAATAATTTCATTGGTCTCAGCATTACGAGCAACAGTACCTAGAGGGACATCTAAAGTAATATCCTTACCAAAAGCGCCTGTTCGGTTTTGCGCTTCACCTGGTTTGCCATTTTCAGCTACAACATGTTTACGAAATTTTAAATGCAGTAATGTCCAGAGTTGTGCATTTCCTTTTAAGATTATATGTCCACCTCGGCCACCATCACCACCATCAGGACCACCTTTATCAACAAATTTTTCGCGATGAAAATGTCTACAGCCTGCACCCCCATGCCCAGAGCGAGAATTAAATTTTACGTAGTCGATGAAGTTGGGAGAAGACAAGGGGAGACAAATTTTAAATTATGATCGACTTACTATTATGGACTACTACCTAAACAATCAGCTTACAGATGTTTTCAAAGATCTCGTCTATATTTCCAATTCCATACACAGTGTTTAATCTTCCCTGACTTTTATAGTGAGGCAGTACATGAATAGTCTTAGTAAAATATTCGGTGATGCGCTTGTTTAATTTTTCTTCTTCATCATCCACCCGATTTTCAATCGTTCTGCGCTTGGCAATACGGTTACGCACTTCTTCTTCCGTAACATCTAGTGCAATCACATAATGTATGGCAGTATTGTTTGCTTTCATAAACGTGTCAAGGGCTTCGGCTTGAGGCACCGTGCGCGGAAATCCATCAAACAAAAATCCTTTGGCTTGTGGATTTTTATCTAACTCTTCTTTCAACATGGCTATAGTAATTTCATCGGGCACCAAAGCTCCACTATTCATGATTTCCTTAACTCGTTTGCCAAGTGCTGTATCGTTTTTAGTATGCCAACGAAACAGGTCGCCTGTGCTAATGTGAACAAATCCATATTTCTGAATTAGCTTCTCACTTTGCGTACCTTTTCCTGCTCCCGGTGGGCCAAAGAGTACAAGATTGATCATGTAGGTCTATTATTTAGGTAAAACAGTTTGCAAGATAACGATCATACTGACAATTAGCCAACCCATTTTTTAGGGCTATAATCGGATCTAAATTTTCACGAACTTGATTTATCCGAAGGGTCGGCAACTTTGTAGATATCCTTGTTATTGCGACCTAACCCATCATAGTCGAGGCCGTAACCAACTACAAATTCATTCTCAAGATCAAATCCCACATATTTAACATCAATTTTTTTTTCGCGTGCCGGGCTTTTTCTCAATAAAGAAATGGCCTCAACAGACATTGCGCCTAACTCTCGTAGTTCTTCAATAATTTTTCCAAGGGTAAGGCCAGTATCAACTATGTCTTCAACAATTAAAATGTGTTGCTTGAACAAGCTTTCGTCATGACCGATTAATGTTTTTAATTGGCCAGTACTTGCCGTGCCTGAATAGGAAGAGGTTTTAACAAACGAAACCTTACACGGAATTTTTATTTCTTTCAATAAATCGGAAGCAAACATGAATGACCCATTTAGTATGGGCAAAAATACAGGTAGTTTATCTTTGTAATCGCGATTGATTTGACCAGCAAGCTCACTTACTTTTTCATCAATCTTAGCTGCAGCGATAAATTTTTTGAATTCGAGATCTTTGATTTTCATATAGCGCTTTTAAGCGGAGCGCAAAGATAGTTTAATAATGGAAATTTACTTTTAGTATAACTAATACAAGACGATTCTAACTTATGGAGAATCGTAGTCGAACCTTTAGCTGAACTGGGAATTGAAGCAAGAAATAATTAAACTTGAGTTTAAATCAAATACAATGTACCGTGAAATAGCAGGTTGGGCTATTTTTATAATGTTGATGGTAGCAAGCGCTGGAAGTAGCTTGACTGCACAACCAATGAAGGAAAAGCGATATGCTTTGGTAATTGGCAATGGAGATTATAAGAATGGCGTACCAAAATTGCCAAATCCTGTGAATGATGCCCGAGATATTGCATCACTTCTCACTCAGTTAGAGTTTGAAGTAATTCATATTACCAATGCAACATATCCAGAAGTAAGAGAAGGAGTTCGTAAGTTTTATGATCAATTGGTGGCGGGGCCTAAGGACCGCACGGTTGGCTTATTTTATTACGCAGGCCATGGAGTACAATTTGAAAATGAAAATTATCTTATTCCAATTGATGCTGAAATGAAATTTGAGGACGATATTGTTCGAATGGGTTTTCCAGTTCAGCGCATAATATTAGGTAGCATGGAGCGGGCAAATAGTGCTATGAATATTGTGATTCTTGATGCCTGTCGAAACAATCCCTTTCCAGCAACTACTCGTTCGTTGACTTCTGGCTTGGCTGAATTTCAAAAGGCAAAAGGCTCTTTTATTGCCTACGCAACAGCACCCGGCTCGGTAGCTTCTGATGGCACAGGTGAAAATGGATTATATACACAAGAATTAATTAAAGCTATGCAAATACCCGGCTTGCCCATTGAACAGGTTTTTAAAGTGGTGAGACGTAATGTGCTAAGATTATCAGGTGAGAAGCAATACACATGGGATAGCTCAAACATACTTGGTGATTTTTATTTTATGAATCCATCAGATAATGTAGTGGTTGCCTCATCGCAGGTTCCAAAAATCGATCCGCCAAGTGTAATAGAAAAAACAGAAACACGTCAACTATCAAAGAAGATTGTTACGGATCAACAACTTGCGTTGGAGTTAACAAATCTCACCTCCTCAGCAACACCATTTTCTAAGAGACAATTATCAGTCACCTCAATACTTAAGTATTTTGTTGTGCCACATGCGTTTATTAATGTTATGATTGGTGAGCGTATTGATGAAAGAATTGCCGCCAATAAATTAATGGATCGATTGATTACATTGCCAGATACTAACATTAAAGTTCTAACTCAGGAGACAGCTGATTCAGGACGCATTATTGAACTCTATATTGAACTAGAAGAATGAGCATGAAACCTATCACCAAATATTTATTCTGTTTGATATTAATAACCATTTCTTTTGCTGGTTCAGCTCAAACAACAGAGCCTGAATTATCTGATGAGTTGAAAGAGTATTTCAAAAAATCAATATTGAGTAAGGTTAAAAGATTAGAACATTACATAACGCTAATCGCAAATAAATCTATGGATGATAATTTACGTAAAAGTTCCATTGATCAGGCAGTGGCATTATTTGAAGACGAAAACAAGATTGTTCAAATTTCAAATTTGAAAAATGGTAAAGAGACTATTACAGAACGACCAGTGCGTGTGTATTTTGATAGATTATATGCCATTAAAGCAGATCGGGTAGATATTACATTTTATCAGGTAACTCAACTTACGGACGTGCACCTAGGTCCTGATAAAAAGTATTATGCAACAGCTTACATTTTTCAGGATACTAAAATCTACTACAATAACTCAAGCGATATTCCAGATTACTCAGATGTAACTGAAAAGGCCATTGATATAACCATAAAGCCTGACACAACAGTTGTAGGCGATAAAACGATTGTGCTTTACCCCGCTAAGTTGGGCAACATAAACGTAAAAGAAACTCGCACTCAGCAATAATGAATAAAGGTTGGATAACAATCATTTTCTTTCTTTTAAGTATGCAGGCCTTTGGCCAGGTAGTAACAGATTGGGAATCCCGTGCTAACAATTTTTACAATCGCATAAAGAACATAGAATTTTTTATGGATCGGTTTAATCATGGCAGAAAGGAATTAATGCATATGGATAAAATCGACACAGCCTCTTATATAAAGAAATTGGAGGAGCGTGACATTTTGATTTTCACATTGTTTGATAAGCAGCGATTAAAAAATGAAGGAAATAAGTATATCTCAAAGAGCAATGTGCAGGATTTTATTCGCCAGGTTAATAATCCATATCAACAACAGTTTCTAAACTTCTCGGATTCTGGTTGGTATGCTACGTTTACTTTTGAATGCGAGTACAAAAAAAAACCGGTTACAATTGATTGCGCCTTAAAAGTAAATCGAGATCCACAAGGTGTTTACACTTGGACTATTACGAAAATATTCTCGAAGGATTTGAAATTGGATGAACACTTTGAGAATAAGTTGAATTTTATTCCATCAGTTCATGGTACTGATTTCATGGGCGTGCGTCTATCCTTATCTGACCCTGAATGGATAAAGGAAGCAAGAGAAAATAATAAGATTCTCACATCCCGGATTTTGGATTTGTTGATTACAAAGGATTTACGATTGATTCAAATCCATAACATCACTTATCATTTTCTGCAGATTGATAACTGGATATTTTCAGTTAGGCATGTGTATAGGGAATCAGCCAATTCAGGATGGTTATTGGACTCATTAATCCCCGCTTCTGAAGAAGAAAAGTTAAATTATGTGGTTCAAAAAAGGATAAAATAGATTATCTTTTACCCGTGTAATTTTCTCGACTCAAAAACTAACCCTATGAGATCGTTTTCAAAAGGCCTGAAAGGCACCCCCTTAGGGTATCTTTTACTTGCATCCACTTTTTTCTTATATGCCCCAGACACTCATGTTTACGGACAAGCTAAATTTACCAAGTCGGCCTTTACTCTGTCTGGTTACACCACATTCGCTAATTCCAATATTGATTTTGTTGATTTTAATAATGATGGTCGGCTAGACTTATTTAAGATCAACGGCAACACCGTTCAATTTTTCATTAACAAACCCGGTACTACACTTACCTTTCAAAAAGAACCCTATCAGATAACCACTACGGGTTTAATCTGGGCAAAACCCATCGATTACAATTTTGATGGACTGACGGATGTGGCCATTTATAATGGATCTCTAACAATTTATCTAACGGAGTTGGAAGGTGTAAGCTATATCAATACTCCTATTTCTATAACAACGGCCAGTGCGAGCGGGAAGGTAATCTTTCAGGACATTAACAATGACACGCAAATTGACATCTTGCAATTGAATGAAGGGGCGTTTAATGTATACACGAATGTAGGTAATAATGTTTTTGAATTGGGCTATTCGTATTCGTTTGAAAACTATCTAGCACAATACCTTACCAATTTCCGGATTATTAATTATAACAACGATATTCATTATGATGTAGCGATGGGTCCTTACATTTTTACGAATTTCGGTAACTCTATCTTCTCGTTTACTCATAGTTTTTACCGTGACAATGAATATTTAGGAGGCGGGTTTATATCTGTCGAGAATTCTCTCTTTACGGATATCAATTTCGACAACCGAATTGATTCGTATGTAAACTTTTCATTAATAGGCAGTAGTCTTTGTGGCGAGCAAAATTTCTATTCAAACGCTAATTCTTTATTGCAGTACCTCAATGGCTCTAATGGTATTTTTGATTTGGTAAAGAAATCAGACTCCTACGATTGCAACCTCAGCGTTGAAACCAAGTTAATTGGGTCTGCAGATTTTGATGGCGATAGTAAGGCTGATTTACTAAGTACTTTATTATCATATTATCGAGACGAATATGATGGGTCTGTATCAAATGTTACGAATCAGATACCTTTTGGTTTAACTTCAGTAATGAATGAAGTCTCAAATGTCAATGATGTATTCTTTTCTATTTTAGATATAAACAAAGATGGTCGAATTGATCTAGCTTATATTTATAATGGCAAACTCACGTTTCTACTAAATGTGATGGGAACTACCCCGGCAACAGTGCCAGCACCCTCTGGATTGGTTTCGGCTATAGCTGATACTGAGGTAAAAACTTCTTGGACAGCTCCTGCCAATTGCATTGGTTGCACGTATGATATATACCTGCGAAAAGGTATTGATACCGTTTATCTCTCCAATGTCGGAAATGTTCAATCCCCTTCGAATGGCAACTGGAATGAATCAAATCTCGGGAGTACAACAAATTGGTTATTTAAGAATCTGGAAAATGGAGTGTATAACTGGTCGGTACGGGTTAATTATCAAAGTAAAAAATTATCCGCCTTCGCAACAGAGAATTCGTTTACGATTAACAGGCCAGGTAACGGCAATGAACTTGCATTTAATAGTATAATTGATTTTGATGGTGCAGTAGCTGAGGATAATTCAGTCTGGCTTGCCTTACAAAAGAGCAATGGGGCAACATTTAGTAAATATACGTACAGCGAAGTTTCATCCAGTTTTGTTAAGGTGAGTCAGGATGCATTTCGTTTGAACGCTAAAAAGTCAAAAGTAACATCCTTAACCAGCAACAATGTCTTGCTGAAGTCTTATCTCAAGGGAGATAGTTTATTTCTACTACGGGACAAGGCAATAGTAATGAAGCACAAATTACTATATCCGTTGATGGAAATCGAGTACGCAATCACCCACAGTTCAACAAATAACCAATACCTGATTGCTATTGTATATACAAATGGAGCTCAATTGCATCTACAAAAGGTCAATGTAACTAGTGGGTTTCAACTCGTTGCCGCGAGCTCAAAACTAATTACCTCCACGTATGATAGTGATGCAAGTCGAAGATTTAGTTTGCGCTTCTCGCATAATGTATCCACGAAAAACTATTTTTTGTTAGTCACTGATGTTGAAAAGGCACTATATATTGATGATTATCAGGTTCATAACACCGAGGGTACATTTCTGTTTTCGTTTAATAGCAATTTGCAGGAGATTTCTACTTTTTCGGATAAGCTCCCTAATCTGGGTGGATATGATTCTTTTCTTGAATTTGATTCATATAACAATAAGATAGTTTCGCTGAATCGAAATGTTAATTTGGTTATTGCTGGAGTCTATGGTTATGAATATCCAACTTATGAAATTTCAATTGGTAATACGCAATTAACGTATATCAGCAATGGAGTTCCTAACACAGGCGCTCGCTTGCCTTATTTAGCCCGTCTTAGTAAACGAAATGAATATGCAGCATTTTGGTTGAATCAGGATAACTCAACGTTGTTTTATAATTACCTGGATCCCCAGTCACTCTTGCGACAAATACCAAATGATCAAATTGTTGAAACAATCAGTTCAAAAAAATATAAAATACTTTCTAATAGCTCAGCATCATCCTTACTGTTAGGATGGATCAAGGGAACTGAATTTAATCTCAAAAGACTGGATCTCTTTAAAAATCCACCTCCTGAACTCCTGTCGATGAATGTGCCCAAAGTGGGAAATGCCTACCGTGCCTATGCCGGGGATCTTGTTAAGATCACAGGCAAAAATTTTGGAAAGACAACACTCACTAATACTGTTAAGTTTGGCACTATCCAAGCAACTGTAGTTCAAGGGTTATCTAATGGTAATGAGATAACCGTAACTGTACCGCCTGGACTGTCTAGGGCTCCAGTTCCAGTAACAGTTGCGTTTGATGATCAACAGGGTGAGTCTACTTTCCTGTTTGAAAATTTAACCCTGCCAATTGTAACAAGTATTGATAAAACAGTTGGTGAGGTAGGGGATATTGTTACGGTCAACGGTGATAAATTCTCAACAGATGCTAGTCAAATTGCAGTTCGTTTTGGAGCGGTTGGGGTTGCTCAAAATGAGATTCTTTCCCTTACATCAACTCAAATAAAAGTGAAAGTGCCCGAGTTGGCTCAACGGGGATCAAATCAATCAGTTTCAGTAGTAATCCAGGATCAGGTAGTTAGTGCTCCTCAATTATTTCGCATAATAATTCCTCCTGTTATTGAAGCAGTTGAAACAGAAACAGACTTTATCTCTTGTAAGCAAGTAGTTATTCGAGGTAAAAATTTTGGAACTAATGCAAATGCACTTCAGGTTAAATTTGGAGATATAGTAGTACCGTCATCGAGTATCACAGCTACGGATGTTGCTATATTGGTCAATGTTCCATTAGGAGCAGAGAAGGATATTAAAATATCTGTAAAGCTTGATGATCGTGAGGCATTATCTGAAACTATTAGCGCTAAACTTGGCTCTTACATAGAACCAGGATCAAATCAACATCCTCATAATTTTAATTTAACTGCTAGAAAGGATGACAAGATCGATTTAAGAATTAAAATTCTAAATGAGTGTTCTGTTCAAGAAGTGAAGTTTTGGACAAAAGGTATTTCTGAACCTGATCTGAATTGGAAAAATGAAGTTCTTACAACGTTGGATGCTAATAGGATCGATCATGTTATTCTTGAAGATGCGATGACCGACCCAATAGGATTAGCAGCATATTATGAAATTCTTGATAAGTCCTCAAAATTGGTTCGAAGTGATACTTTCTTCATTCATAAAAATTATGCTGAACTTGATTCAACAAACAATGTACCAGCACTCAATTTTGGTGGCGATGTTTCAGCTTACAATATTATCTCAGTCCCATACCAACTTACACCTAATAACATTCCATCTGTATTCAAAGACCTGGTAAATAAATTTGGTTCTGATAGTTCTAAGTGGCGCCTGTTTCATTACCTGAACACAGCGACACAAGATAAGTATATCGAATACACACGAGGCCTTGATAAGATAGAACCCGGTAAAGGCTATTGGATGATTGTACGCTATCCTCAGGAAATATTTATAGAAGGAGCACAAGCAGTGGATCTTTCAAATGGACCGTTTGAAATTACCCTTGAGCCGGGTTGGAACCAGATTGGTAATCCGTACAACTTTGCCATTAGCTGGACAGATGTTCTAACCTACAATAATAACCCGGCTGACCTGGAAAGTTTGAAAGTAGTGACAAATGGGGCATTGCAAAACGGCACCACATTGCCACGGTTTAGAGGAGGCTTTGTTAAGTATAATGGAACAGCTCCGCTTGTACTAAAAATTCCATACACAAGAAATAATTCACTGAGCGGAGGAAGATTTGCAGCTACGAACCGATCTTCAGATTTTAATGACAAGCAATGGTATGTTCCATTCACCCTGGCATCCTCCACAGTGTCGAATGAAACGGTAGGCGTGGGTATGCATCCACAGGCAACAGAAGGATTTGATGCGCTGGATGAAACCCGGTTACCAAAATTCTTTAACCAGTTGGATATAGCCTTTAAAGATAACCTGGCTTCTTCCATAGTGCCGACAGGCGATCAATATACCTGGACGTTTGAGGTGCACAATGCCACAAATGATAAGAACCTAACGCTTACATGGCCAACTGATTTTGGTGACAATGATCGTGAGTTGTATTTATACGATGTCAACCAGGAACGAATTGTAGATATGCGAGTAGAAAGGGTTTACTCTTTTAGTTATCCAACCAGTAAGACCTTCAAGTTGGTATATGGAAACCGATCTTATGTAGAAGAAAATCTGGTGCCTGAACGTGATCTATTGGGGGACGCATACCCTAATCCATTTAGTACCGCTACTGTGCTCCCGTTTACGGTGACGAATGATAATACACATGTAAAATTGATTATCTATAACCTGTTGGGTCAGGAAGTCACAACACTGTTAGATCAAAATCTTTCAGCGGGGTTTTATGAAATTCCATGGAATGGTACTGATAGCAGTGGATCGTCTATTTCTTCGGGTACATTCATTTATCAACTTCAATCAACAGATAAGCACCATTCAAAAACTCAAAGTCGTAAACTCATTCTAAATTAGAATCTATTTGGCGAGGATATTTTATATTTTTAAAAGGCTTTAATCTGAAATCATGAGGTATTTACCTATTGCTTTACTATTATTTTTTTCAATTTGCACTGCAAAAGCGCAACAAACCATCAGTCGCACAAATGAAAAAGTAATTTTAGAATCCGCGCGTCAAACCGTTTCAAATTATGCCAAATATCTTGAGTTATTGTCACAGGAAACAGACAAAGATATTATTGGTCTTTATCAGGCTGAGTTATATAAGTCGGTGCAACGCGACAGCGTAAACGTGTTTAATGACCTAATTCCACCAAGTGATCGCTCAAAGACATTGCGAGAAAATATAGATCGACTGCCTACTTACCTCAATGATATTAGCACTCGCTATTTGGAAGGTGTGAAAATTGTCTATTCTGATTTTATTGCCAGCAAAGTATTTGTTGATACTGAACGGTCGCGACTTTTTGTAAAGGTTACGGCAGATAGATCCATCAATGGTGTTTATTATAACAAGAACGTGAAAAAGAATAATCAGGGAACGGAGAAGATTGACTTTTATGTAAAAGTAGAATTGAAAGCGAGCGGTGTGCCCGAGAGTAGAATTTATTCAATCTTTTTGTATGAAAATAATGAATCGAAATTCACTCCAATCAAAGTAGTTGAAAAAACGGCTGCCATTGAATTTGTAAGCATGCCAGTTGACACAGTTTTTAAACGGGCAACAGAACATACTGTAGCCTGGAGTGGTGGTGAAATATTTGAAAGATTACGTCTAGACTTATACAAGGAAGTTGCGGACACAAAAATTAAAGTTGCTGATTTAGACACAAGTTTTGTCAATGATAACAAAATCAAATTTCTACTTGCGAAGGAGATAAAACCAGGGAAACGTAATCGGTATTTCTTCCAACTTACCAAACTAAGTTCTGATGAACAACCTGTGCGTAGTGAAAGTTTTAGAGTGAAGCGTAAAACTCCATTACTTTTGAAATGGGGTGTACCCATCCTGATTGCAGGAGGTGTAACTTATTTGTTTTTAAATCCAAAAGAGGTAGCAAAGGATCCCGTGTTACCAGGACCGGAAGGTCCTAATTGAAGTAGTATGGGTAAAATATGGAGAGTTGGTCCTCGTAGTCATGTTTGATTTGGCTTGCCGGCCAACTTATAAAGACCCTAGTCAGTATTCTTCAAATCTTTTCCTTTGGCGCTCTTCCTTTTAAAATCAAACACAAAATCATTGTTTGAGATAGGAATTACAAGACGCATGTAACGAAAGCTTGATTCAATAGGTAAAAATATTTTACCACGCTGATGACTATACGTGTCAAATTGAGTTTCCGGAAAAAGTTCATGTGGCAGGTAATAGGCTTCTGTCTTTGCCTGTTCGCTTAAGACATTAGTGGCATCAGCTATAAGTATGGATGAGGCCACGAGTGCATCACGATTTACTGAGCGATTTACATCACGTTGTGTCCACTTTTCTTTTTTATAATCTTTTGCATCCTGAACGCCATCGTAGACCATCGCGCCAATGCTTATTATAGCAAAGATTGTTTGAGTAGCAGCCATTCTCCTTTCTCTGGACTCAATAGATGCCCGAATGGACGAAGGACTTTGGGCATAGATTTTTTTCTTTATAAGTTCAGAGTTTGAATAAGACAAGTTGTAGATGTCAGCATCTACACTAATTTCTGAAAACATTTTTGAGGAGGCATAATATTCGATTTCCTGCGGAGTGAAGGTGAAAGGTTGACCACCGTTATTAATTATTTCAAGATCAAAAACGTAATGACCATATTGATTGCCCAGATGCTGAAGTTTTACGGTTAACTCGTTAGTTTCCAGAACGGCAACGGGATTCGGATTATCATGATCTGACTGATAAATGGGTACGACAGGAGCGCATGATGCCGCAAATAGCATCATCACTATAAGGAAAGAATTTTTAGTCATTCGAGTATCCATACACGAGAATACTATGGCAATTAAGCTATTCTTTTAGGTGTCTTAATTACCATTGAACCAAGATTCTATTTCATCTTCAGTACTAACGAAGGATCCAGAGGATATTGGCCAAATGATTTACCATACACAGCAATTCCGCCCGCGCCAACTGTTTTTAACTTGATAACAAGTTCGCCTTTATCCTGAGCAGCTTTCAATTGTTTTTTAGTGACCGGAACTTTGGTAAGATATCCATAAGAACCTGCCTCACGCAATTTCTTATCTTTTAACTGGTGATGCCATGATAAAACACCACGATGATCGGCAGGATCGTCAGTGAGGGTTGTTGTAAGTGCAGTTTCACCATTGACCGAAATTGTAATTTTGGAAGGAAATAATTTTTCGTCTGTCATGGGGTAAGAGTTTGGATTTCCACTGGGCGATGCTTTTGCACCTAACATAAAATCGCCACTCTTTTCTTCTTTTTGATCGCGATCTTTTACAAAGAATTCTTTTGCAGAAATTTCGATCAGGAAGTAAGTCTCTTTCACTTTGTTAAGATCAAGTGACTTGTCAACTTTTAATGTGTATTCAAAATCACCTTCTCCGGCTCCACAAACTTTAAGTCCATCTAATACATTCCATTGCTTTGTACTCCATTGTGAATGTGTAAAATCTGCGGGAGCCGCAGAAACAATTTCAGTTTTTGGAAGCTTGGTTTCAGAAATGATTTCGAAGTGCATGAAATTATGATGCAACACTGTTCCCGTTAAGGTTTCTAATTTTAAGGTAAGTTTGGCGAGCCCTGATGTATTGGGCATGCTTAGCGAAAGCGATTCAATTTCTTTTTGAAGATACGGTTGATAGTCAATCATTTTTGTTCCTTGTGTGATTGATGAAGTTTCACCAATGGAGTTTATCATCGTTACCTGATAGGTAAGTTTTAGTTGCTTCCCGTAATCTTTATCAACCATAGAAGAAAGATAGAGAGGTACAGTTACGACCGACCCGCCCGTAACTGTATTACAAATTTCATTGCCCGTAGAAATATAAACATCGGCATGGAAGTCGTTGATCTTCATGCCAGGCATCAGTTGTTCAACACCCGTAAATTTATTTGTACGATCGAAACGCCAGTAGCCGTTCCACTCATTGATTACATCATGATGCTCGGTATATAACCAACCGGCCATTTCAGGATATTTTCTAAACGTGTTGATCATGCGGTGATAGTCCCAACTCCAATCAACATCGCCTGTGCTGCCTTCGTAGCCCCACACATTTCCGCACTCAGAATTAATCTTGGGTTGTTTGCCTTGTTTAAAACCATCTTCAAATTGAAACGTGCTACCTTCAAATGAATTCTCCGTTAATTTCTTCATGTGTTCTTCCCATTCCCAACCCGGCAGGTAGTCATGAAATGAATTGATGTCGGTTTGTGTATGACCTGCACCACAGCAAATAGAATTATCTTCGGCAAGGCGGGTAGGATCTAATGATTTGGCGAGGTAGTACATTGATGCAACCCACATCTGAGTTTCAGGAAGATACTTCGCTTCCTCTTTACCATTCACTTTAGTATGAGTGCGTAAGCCCCATGTTTCATTAAATAAAATCCATGAGAAAATAGAAGGATGATTAAAATCGCGCTTCACCATATCACGAAAGGTAGTCTCAGCTTCATTTTGCATTTTAGCATCTGGATCACCCCAACTGTTAGGCAAATCGGCCATTACTAACACACCGAGTTTATCTGCCCAATAAAGTTTACGTGGTATTTCAGACTTAATGTGCGGACGGATACCATTTAATCCAATGGACTTTGCTAACTCAACTTCTTTGCGCATGAATTCATCACTCGGAAAAGTATAGAAGCCTTCGGGATGATAGGATTGATCCAACGTAAGTTGAAGATAAACGGGTTTATTGTTAATTGCGATGTATGGAAATTCTGTTCCTGGAAGGTTAACTACAGAAACCTTTCGCATACCGAAATAAGTTTTTACTTCATCGCTACCAAGCTTTACATCGACATCATATAAATAGGGATCATCGAGTGACCAAAGGTGTGGCTTAGGAATTGAAATGGTAACAGATACTTTGTCTTTTCCCTTTGGGATTGTGACTTCTGTTACGATAGGAGCACCAGAAGTTTTAATAGAGATGTTAACAGGAATATCTGCGCTCGTTTCTGTAGGAAGATAAATGGTTGCTGTTGCTTGTTCTTTATCTATATCTGGAATAAAATGGATGGCATCTAAAAATTCTTTTCCGCGCGCTTCTACATAAACTGTTTGCCAGATACCTCTGGCATTTCCATAGCCTTGTTTCCCGTAAAGGGTAAAGTCTCTTCTCTTATCATCTACGCGTACAATTAATTTTTGGGAAGTACCATATTTAAGATGCTCGGTTAATTCAAATGAGAAAGGTGTATAACCACCTTGGTGTGTTCCTAACAAGTGACCATCTAACCAAACAGTAGTTTCCCAATCGGAAGCACCAATGGTTAGAAATGTTCTTTTGATTTTCCATTCAGGATTGATGGTAATCTCTCTACTATACCATGCGATATCAGATTTATCTTTTACACCTGATAATTGCGAACCCCAAGGAAATGGCACAGTAATACGATGCGTGAAATTTGAGTTTCCATCCTGCCATTTTTTTTGAACACCTTGATCCAACGAATCAAATTCAAATTGCCATTGGCCATTCAAATTTTGCCAGAGTGAACGCTCAAAATCAGGTCTGGGATGCTCAGGTAAGGGAATAGTTTGCGCATGCAAGTGTAAACCAATGAATAAACAAATTGCCAGTAGGATAGATTTTACTTTTCTCATGGCTACAATATTGTAATTTTTTTTGGTAGGCAGTGCCAGATTTATACCTCAGGGATCCAACCCCAAAAAAGGCTAAATGAGTCAATTAGAATATTTCAAAAATTATTTTAATATTTGCTTGATAATGAGTTAATTAAAATTGAACGTTAAACTACCACTTAAGTATAAGCTTGACCTAAAAATAGGGTTGGTTGCCGTGCTTTATTACTTAGCCGCACGATTGGGATACTTTTTGGTATTTCAAAACACTACCGATTTACCAGCCTGGCCTCCTTCGGGGATTGCATTTGCTCTGATCATATTATTGGGTCGATCGGCCTGGCCGGGTGTCACTCTAGGTGCACTAGTTGCAAACATTTTGGCGTATTGGAATAATCAGGGGCTAGATAAAGAAGCTATTATTGCTATTTCCAGTTTTATAGCCATAGGCCAAACTCTTGAAGTAGTTTTTGGAAACTATTTAGTTAAGGTTTGGATAAAGGATAGTTATCCCTTCAAAAAAGCAAAAGATACATTTCGATTTCTGTTTGTCACTTTTTTTATGTGCCTCATTGGTGCGTCTATTGGTACATTAAGTTTATACTTTAACGGAGTAGTTGCTTCAGAAGCAATCTTGAAAAGTGGCTTTACCTGGTGGGTGGGAAGTGTAGTTGGTATTTTATTGTTTACGCCTTTTATTCTTTCAGCCGCCCAGAAACAAAAATTCGATTTCCTGTCGTCACGGGTATTAGAGGCTGGAATTTTTATTGTCTTCATGATTGGGATTTCATTTTTATTGCAGCTACCGTATTTCAATACAACACTTGTGCGTGCTCTTCCTTATTTGGCTATTCCTTTGGTTCTTTGGTTAGCATTTAGATTTAATTTGCTGTTAACCGTAACATTTACACTAGTTGTATCCTTAGTTTCAATTTATTTCACGATTCAAAGCAAAGGCCCGTTCATTTTAGAGACTGTTGGGGATACACAATTGTTGTTACAGATTTTTATTGCGATGATCAGTATTTCGGCAATTGTGTTATCGGCTACCGTGGCCGAACGAACACAGGCCGAAAATGAATTAACCTTGTTTAATAGTAACCTGGAGGCAATGGTTACTGAACGAACCAAAGAGTTAAGTAAACGAAATAGTGAGTTAGATAATTTTGTGTATAGCGTCTCGCATGACTTACGTGCTCCCATAGCATCGGTACTTGGTTTAATCAATTTGGCGAAGACGGATGGAGACAAAGGAATGACAAAAACCTATTTGGATAAAATCTATAGCAGTGCGCTTCAACAAGATAATTTTATCAAAGAAATTTTAGATCAGTCGCGTAACTCAAGGTTGGAGGTTAAAAAAGATGAGATTCAGTTTGAAGAGTTGATTGATGAAACATTTAACCAACTAAAGTTTGCAACATCTACTGGCATTGCTGTGGAAAAGATTGTGGACATACATCAATCGGGACCTTTTCACAGTGATCGGTGGCGGTTGAAAGTGATTCTAAATAATCTTATCTCAAATTCAATTCGATATAGAAATGGTCGCGATCCGGTGATTAAAATAAATGTCAATGTAGTTGATCAAAAAGCGCAATTCGAAATTGAAGATAACGGACGCGGTATTGCGAAGGAACATCTGGGAAATGTGTATCGAATGTTTTATCGCGCTACGGATGATGGAGCAGGTTCCGGACTGGGTCTTTACATTGTAAAAGAAACTGTGGACAAACTTAAAGGTTCCATCAGCATTGAATCTGAGGAGGGTCAGGGTACGACTGTAAAATTAGAGATACCTGAGTTGGTATAGGTTACCCAACCTTCCATTGCAATTCCATTGCTTTTATATTTCTTAATTACCGACTAAAAATTTTCTCAAGCGAAGCTCATTCAATTGATTACTTTAGTTGAATGAAATCAACGTATCTTTCTTTAAAGAAATTAATTTATGCCGGGTTGGTGTTATTACAGTTGTTCATTAGTCAATGTACATCAAAACCTAGTGCACCCGTGACAGAATTAAAACTTTCATTGGCACAGTGGTCAATTCATCGTGCACTTGAAGCTGGCACATTGTTACCGGAAAACTTTGCAGCCATCGCTAAAAATGATTTTGGAATTAGTGCAGTTGAGTATGTAAACAGTTTTTATAAAGAACATGCCACTGATGAAGCATTTTGGAAAAAGATGAGGAGTACAGCTGACTCATTGGGCGTGAAAAGTCTGCTTATTATGGTTGATGAAGAAGGTGACTTAGGTAATCCTAACGCTGAGGAAAGAAAGCATGCTGTTGAAAATCATTTTAAGTGGGTGAATGCAGCAGAGATTTTAGGATGTCATTCTATTCGTATTAATGCCTTCGGTGTAGGTTCAAGGGAAGAAGTTCAAGGAGCAATGGTGGACGCATTGAAGCAACTTTGTACTTATGCACAAAAACATAACATCAATGTCTTGATTGAAAATCATGGACTGTATAGTTCGGATGGAAAATGGATTGCTGAGATCATGAAGCAGGTAGACATGAAAAATTGTGGTACACTTCCTGATTTTGGCAACTGGTGCACAATGGCTAAATGGGGAAGCACGCAAGATGGTACCTGCGGGTATGTGTATGATCGCTATCAAGGTGTTTCTGAAATGCTTCCTTATGCTCGCGGAGTTAGCGCTAAATCTTATCGATTCGATTCACAAGGTGAAGAGGAAGTTATTGATTATAATAAAATGCTGAAACTGGTGAAGGAATCGGATTTCAACGGCTATGTGGGTATTGAGTATGAGGGAATGATATTGAGTGAGCCAGAAGGTATTGAGGCAACAAAAAAGTTGCTGGAAGCAACCTGGCAAAAGATTAACTAACTTACAGTTTGCAAGATTTGTATCATCTCTAAAAAAAAATTATGATTAAAAGAATCACTCCAGTTTTGATGCTTCTGTTGCTTGCACAGGTAAGCTCGGCTCAAACGCAAAAACCAAGATTAAATCACACAGCAATTTTCGTTAAGGATCTAAAGGTCAGCACTGACTTTTATGAGAAAATTATCGGGCTTACAAAAATTGATGAGCCTTTTAAAGATAATAAGCACACGTGGTTTGAAACTGGACCTAAAATGGCTTTGCATATTATTGAAGGAGCTTCCGAGCAAAAGGAGTATTATAGAAACCAACACACGTGCTTCAGTCTCCAATCAGTGGAGGCCTTTACTGAAATCTTAAAGAAGAATAAAATTCAATTTGAAGATCTTAGTGGAAAGCAAGGAGCCATTTCTTCCCGACCGGATGGCGTGAAACAAATTTGGTTGCGCGATCCCGATGGATATTGGATTGAAATCAATGATGCAAAAGAGTAATCCTTCTACAATTTCAAATCAACTTTCTTTCCGGTTTTAATGGCCAGATAGATTGCATCAATAATTTTTAAATCTTTTAAACCCTCTTCGCCATCCATTGGTACAAGAGGTTTTTTATTGCTCAAAATCATTCCGGCCATTTCATCCATTTGAACGGTTTGATGCGTTACATGAGGATGATTCAACTCTCCCTTGTTGGTGCGACCTTGTATTGGGCCATATCCCGTGGAGGGTTGCATTTCGGCATATCCCTTATCACCATTCAAGAAAAATCGATCAAGGTTGTTCATAGAGTAGGATGACAAGCAGGAAGCAACAGCACCGCTCGGGAAACCAAATTGAAACATAATGGTTTCGTCTACACCTTCTTTAAATTTCACAAAATCTGTTTTAGTTTCCTGTGCAGTAACATACGTAGGCTCCTCGCCAATCATGTATCGAGAACCATTGATTGCATAAATACCAATGTCCATCATAGCGCCACCACCCGCAAGTTGTTTGTTTAGGCGCCATTGGCTAGGATCACCAATTCTAAATCCACACAAGCCCTGAAAGAATAAAACTTTTCCAAAAGCACCTTCATTTCGCATCCGAATAATTTCAAGCGTCTTAGGTTCAAGATGCATACGATATCCTACCAAGAGTTTTACGTTTGCTTTCTTGCAGGCATCTACCATTTCCTGACCTTCATTTGCATTGATGGCCATCGGCTTTTCGCAAATAACATGTTTGCCTGCTTTCGCTACCCGAAGGCAGTACTCCCGATGCAATCCGTTTGGGGTAATAATGTATACAGCATCAATGTCAGGATTGCTTTTTATGGTATCGAAGTTCTCGTAGTTGTAGCAATTTTTTGCCGGTATCGAATATTTACTTTGCCAGTCTTTTATTTTCGAAGGTGTACCACTAATAACGCCTACAAGTTTTGCGCGTTTGCAATCTTTCATCGCTTCAGCCACTCTTGTTCCGTAACTACCTAACCCCATGATGGCAACTCGCAGCGCGGGCTCTTGATTTGCATCTTCCAATAGAATCTTTCCGTTACTGCTTGTTGATACTAATGATAAGCCAAGAGCGGAACCCGTAATTTTTTGTAAAAAATTTCTGCGTGAATTCATATCGATTAGATTTTAATTTGAGTACTTGAAGTACGCGAATTTATCAGAGATTTGGAATGAACAATCTCTTTACTTTTAAATCTCTTAAGATTTGAACTGAATTTTCTATTAATTAGTCTGCATGGCTATCTGTCCCAAATGAGATGCTTTATGGCTAACTCGGCTTAAAAATACATTTAGCTTATTGCGATGCGGTTCTTTTTTGAAATCTTCTTCAGTAACAGACATATGTCGCGCCAGCCAATCAGCTTCAGTCATATTTTTAAATGCGTTATCAAGTTCTGCAACAATTGAATTCCATTTCACATTCAGCTCAGCTTTTGTTAGATGCCCCTGTTGGTTGTTACCTCTTTCGTGATGGTAAATAGTTGATAACTCCGGAAACAATCGTTTACCAATTCCAAAGAGTTCAAGAAGTTTGTCATCCGTATCTGCCAGGTGGCCTAATAGCCATGAAGGTGAATTGCCATTAGCCACAATGGGTTGATTGAAATTCTCATCGCCAATGGAGTCAATTACTTTTTGCATTCTTTTGTTGTAAGTATCCCATTGTAGCAAACAAATTTGGAGCGTGGTCATAAGATTAGTTTTTAGTGAATAAGTAGTTCTGGCTAAAACAAAACTAGCTTCTCAAAAGTGCCTTGATGGAATTTTATTTTTTAAAATGATCAATCCCATTTAGATAATACAATTTAACATAGACATTTCGCGTTTCGAACGTACCTTTGAAAAGGTTTTGAAGAAAAGAAAAAATTAAGGCATGCCAAAAAAAGTATTGATCACACGAATTATTCCAAGTATTGCATATGATAGTCTAACCAAAGCTGGATTTGATGTAACCGTGTGGCAGCAAGGTACTCCTATGAATCAGAACCAATTGATTGAAGAAACAAAAAAGGTTGATGCACTTCTTTCGCTGGGTTCAAATAAATTAAACAAGGAGTTTTTTGAAGAATGCAGTCATTTAGATATTATCGCCCAGTTTGCGGTAGGGTATGATAATATTGATGTTGCTGAAGCGACCCGATTAAAGATACCCGTTGGTAATACACCCGAAGTGTTGAGTGAAGCTACAGCGGACACTGCTTTTGGATTAATGATTGCTACATCACGTAAGATGTTTTATCATCATAAAACTATTGAGCGTGGTGAATGGAAACAATTTGAGCCACTGAAAAACTTAGGCATTCAGCTTACCGGAAAAACACTTGGTGTTTTTGGAATGGGAAGAATTGGGATGGTGATGGCTCAACGCTGTCAGGGTGCATACAACATGAACATCATTTATCATAGTCGCAACCGCAATGTGGAAGCTGAAAAACTTTTTAATGCGAAATGGGTTTCGTTTGATGACTTGTTGAAAGAAAGCGATGTACTTTCCGTTCATAGTGTGTTAAGTGAAGAAACTCAAGGCCTTTTCAATAAATCGGTTTTTGCCAAAATGAAACCAAGTGCAATTTTCATCAACACCTCACGTGGAGGTGTTCATAATGAAAAGGATTTAATTGATACTTTGCGCAAAGGTATAATTTGGGGTGCTGGGTTAGATGTTACTGATCCAGAACCAATGAAAGCTGATAATCCGTTGCTTGCTATGCCCAATGTTTCTATACTTCCACACATCGGGTCCGCCACTGAGGAAGCAAGAACGGGCATGGCCCGAATTGCATCCGGCAACATTATAGAGTTTTACAAAACAGGCAAAATGCTGCATTGTGTAAACCCGGAAGTGTTGACAAAATAGCTTATCCTAAGCTCCGTACGATTAGCGTTTAGTTCTATAGGAATCGAGAATCCTACCGCTCACATAATTTAGGATGGTATCAAATTGCCAAATCCTGTATTGGCATTAGCTTCGCCTGATTAAATTCTAACCAATCATTGTATGATGAAAAATTTACGATACATAGTTGTGTTTGCAATCGCCTTTTTTGTAGGCGAAGGAGCCTTCGCACAAAAGAAGTCGAAAGCAAAAGAACAAACACCGGCAGCACCTGCCGTAAAAGCAGATACCACGAAGCGCAAGCCCGGTGGATTGCAACCTTACAATCAGGTAATCACAGCCAAAGCCAAAACTCAAAAAGGGTTATTTACCCTTCATGTTATTAATGAAGATTACTTCTTTGAAATAGATGAAGCTACATTAGGTCGTGAGTTCATTGCTGTTACCAGGATTTCAAAAGCTCCAGCTGGGGCTGGCTATGGTGGCGAAGAAAGAAATAGACAAGTATTGAAGTGGGAAAAAGGACCCGGTAACAAATTGTTTTTAAAAGCGGCACTCTACCTTAATGCGAGTGCTGATACAACAAAGGCAATTATGGAAGCGGTTCGCAATTCAAATATGGAACCTATTGTTGCCGCCTTTGACATTAAAGCTATTGGTTCAAATAAATCATATGTGATTAATGTAACTGAGTTTTTAAAAGGCGATCAATCTCTGGTGTCACTTAATCCTGAAATAAAAAGAAGATTTAGTTTAACAGCATTGCAAAAGGATAAATCTTTTATACAAAGTATTAAAACGTTTCCTATCAATACTGAAGTGCGTATGGTTAAAACATTTGCTTCAGCGCTTCCGCCACCTTCGGCACCTAATACACCGGCTCGTGTTATTCAACTTCCTGCAGGTGAGGACACCGGGTTTGTTACGATGGAGTTAAACTTATCAATGGTTTTGCTTCCTGAAAAACCTGCACGTAAACGTTTATTCGATAATCGCGTAGGATATTTTGCAACAGGTTACACAGTATATGGTGAAGAGTCTCAGCGAAGTGAAACAGAAGTATTTGCAGTGCGATGGAGATTGGAGCCAAAACCTGAGGATGTTGCAAAGATGAAGCGTGGGGAATTGGTTGAGCCGATCAAACCCATTGTTTATTACATCGATCCCGCAACTCCTATTAAATGGCGCAAATATTTAATACAAGGAGTTGAAGATTGGCAGAAAGCATTTGAGCAGGCTGGTTTCAAAAATGCAATCCTTGCAAAAGAAGTTCCTGCAGGCGATACAACTATCAGCACGGAAGATGCGCGCTACTCTTTTATTAGATACTTCGCATCTGATATTCAAAATGCGTATGGCCCTAATGTACACGATCCACGCACAGGTGAAATTATTGAAAGCCATATTGGTTGGTATCATAACGTAATGAACTTGCTAAACAGTTGGTACACTATCCAAACTGCAGCAGTAGACACCCGTGCTCGCAAGAAAACATTTGATGATGAGTTGATGGGCGAGTTAGTACGGTTTGTTTCTTCGCACGAAGTAGGTCACACACTTGGCTTGCGCCACAACTTTGGATCAAGCCATGCTACTCCAGTTGAGAAACTTCGCGACAAGGAATTTTTAACGAAGTACAGGCACACTGCTTCAATTATGGATTATGCCCGCTTTAATTATGTGGCACAACCTGAAGATGGAATTCCTGCTGATCTTTTATTTCCAGGCATTGGTGTGTATGATCGTTGGGCAATAGAGTGGGGATATAAACCAGTATTTGATACAAAAGATGCTCAAGAGGATGTTAAGGAGTTAAACAAGCGCGTGTTGACTCATGTGAGTGATCCTATGCATTGGTTTGGATCAGAAATTAATTCCTACGATCCACGGTCGCAAAGTGAAGACGTTGGCGACAACTCAATGTTAGCGAGTGAATACGGAATTAAGAATTTAAAACGTATTGTACCTGTGCTTCCGGATTGGTATAAAGAAGAGGGTGAAAAATACACGAAGGTGAATGAAATGTATAACCAGGCGGTGGGTCAGTATCGCAGGTATATGGGGCACGTAACTAAAAATATTGGTGGTATTTACGAAACACCTAAAACCTACGATCAGGCAGGAGCTGTGTATGAAGCAACACCAAAGAAACTACAAAAGGATGCTGTGGCTTTTTTGAACAAGCAACTTTTTGAAACGCCTGCATGGTTATTAAATGAGCAGGTTACAAACAAAATAAAGCCCGGCTCAGGTGTTGAGCAGCTCAGAAGCTTACAAGAATCAACTTTAAATAGCATATACGATTATGCAAGGATGCAACGCTTGGTTGAATCAAGTGCAACGGATGCAAATGCTTATAGTCTTGATGATTTGTTCACTGAAATGAGATTGGGTATCTGGTCTGAGCTTCGAACTAAAAAAACCATTGATGTGTATCGTAGGAATTTGCAAAAGGTGTATGTCGAAAAAATGATTTCATTGATGGATCCAAGCGGCTCAGCGCCCTCTGGTGGATTTGGGTTTGGAAGCCCCTTCTTTCCAGCATCCCCGGCCTCTCCGGTTGCTGATCCAAAAAAGAGTGACGTAATTTCTTTGACCCGAGCACATTTGGTTGCCTTAAAGAGTGACATCACCTCTGCATTGTCTGGAACATCTGATAAAATGAGTCGTTATCATTTGCAGGATGTTTTGGTTCGGATTAATGAAACCCTTGATCCCAAGTAATTACCATTTCTAACATAAAAAGGCGGTTGGAGTTCCGACTGCCTTTTTTTATGCCTTGTTAAAAATTAATTCGCCCCAAAATATTCATATCAGTTCCGATATTCCTACATTTACCTTGCTATGCATAGTATTATCAGAAGTTGGCGCGAACAAAAAATCCTACTCAAACGAAGATTTCCAATACTTTCCGATGACGATTTCGTGTACGAGGAAGGCAGTATTGAAAACATGTACAAAAGATTGGCTGAGAAGCTTCGAATTTCCAAACCAGAGTTGGAAATGATTTTTGCGGAATTACAACGCTCCTAATCCCTTTATCAACCCCTATTTGAATCTCACGCAAGTAGATTCTTATTGTCTCTCACTTGAACTTTCAATAGTATGAGTTCTATACATCACCGTGATCGGGAGCAAACACTGGGTGAAGAAATTGCAAATAGTATAAGTCATGGTGTCGGTTTTTTGGCGGCCGTAGCGGTAACCCCTATCATGATTATAAAAGCAATTCCGTTGGGGGCCGCAGCCATTGTAGGGGTAAGCATTTTTGGAGCTACAATGATGGTCTTGTATCTTGCATCAACACTTTATCATGCGTTTCCTCAGAGTAAAACAAAACGCATTTTTCAAATTTTTGATCACGGTGCAATTTTTCTTTTAATCGCGGGAACATATACACCTTTCACCTTAAGTGTGCTACCAAGTGCATGGGGCTGGACCTTGTTTGGTATTATCTGGGCATTGGCTGCTGCCGGGGTTGTCTTGAAATCGGTACGTAATGTAAAGACTGGCAAACTTTCTACGGCTCTTTATATAGGAATGGGTTGGTTAGCCCTGATTGCAATAAAGCCATTGCACGATCACATGCCTGCGTGGGGCTTGATTTGGTTGCTGGCAGGTGGCATAGTGTATTCTATTGGAGTTTTCTTTTTTGCTTACGATCACAGTCATCGCTATAATCATTTTGTTTGGCACCTCTTTGTGTTGGGTGGAACTGCCTGCCATGTGGTTGCAGTTTTAGGCTACGCCCTTTGAGAATCAATAAACCTTTGCAGGTGAATTAACTTTCTATAAAAGTATTTATCTTAAGCATTCAAACTCAGTATCAACATGATATTCAAAAAATTATTAATCGTTTTAACAATTATCCTCCCATTATTTAACTGTAGTGAGAAGAAACAAGATTTTGAACATTCAATTTCTGAAGGAGCAAAACCATGGCTGCATGATAATTTTGATGCGGATGATAAATTTACATTTGCCATTATTACTGACTTAAATGGCGGTGAGCGAGAAGGTATTTTTGAGATAGCGATTGAACAAGTAAACTTATTGAGACCTGAATTGATTGTAACAGTTGGCGATCTGATTGATGGGGTTAGTGAGAATAAGGATTCACTAAACATGGAATGGGATTTTTTTGATGATCGAGCCAGGAAAGCCAAAGCACCGCTGTTCCATGTTGGTGGAAATCACGATTTAACAAACCCTGCCATGCGTGAGGTTTGGACCGATCGGTATGGCGCACGCTATTATCATTTTATTTATAAGGATGTATTGTTCTTAATGTTGGATACGGAAGATTATTCAGAAACACGTAGACAAGAAATTTTTGTAGCGCGTGATGCAGCTATTAAAGTGATGGATGGGCCAAATCCCGAAAAGGCAAACGACATGGAATATTTTAAGATGCCAGAACGCGTAACCGGTGAAATAGGAAAGGGGCAATCAGAATACTTCAAAAAAATTCTTGACCAGTATCCACAAGTTAAATGGACATTTCTCTTTATGCATAAGCCAGTTTGGCAACGCAAAGATGAAGGTGACTTAACATTAATTGAACAAGCATTGGACGCGAGACCTTACACGGTATTCAATGGACATTTTCATAGCTACTCGCATACCGAGAAAAATAATCGAGACTATATTATGTTGGGAACAACGGGCGGATCTCAAAATAAAGCGGATTCGATGTCCTTTGATCATATCACGTTGGTAACTATCGAAAAACAAGGTCCATCTATTGCCAATTTAAGATTGAGTGGAATTCTTGATAAGAAGGGTAAGATTCCTTTGAATGGAGATAGTTTGTGCTTTCAAGCATCTGCGTGCAAGTGACACTAAAACTTTTACAACCTCATTTTGGTTATTCTTTCGTACTTCAATTTATATTATGAGCAACAGTCCAATTAAATCAATAAAACCGTTAGGCTTTCCTTGGCAGACGCAGGATCCTTTTCTTTTTTGTGTTCATCATGAAGATGATTACCCTAAAGGTAATGATGTAATGGGTCCTGCAGCTTCCTTGGCGGGAAGGCAGATTGGTCAGGACTTTGCACCCAACAAAGAAAATTGGCGTATGTACCATGGTGAGCAGGTACCGGGATTTCCTGCGCATCCACATCGGGGTTTTGAAACAGTAACTGTAGTAACAAAAGGAGTGGTTGATCATTCCGATTCACTCGGAGCGGCTGGTCGTTTTGGATTTGGTGATGTGCAGTGGGTGACGGCTGGCAAAGGAGTACAGCATTGCGAAATGTTTCCCTTACTAAGTAAGGAGAAAGAAAACCCGCTTGAGCTTTTTCAAATCTGGCTTAACCTTCCGAAGGCAAAGAAATTTGCTCAACCACACTTTGCGATGTTGTGGTCTGAAAACATTCCAACTTATAATCACACCGATGGTAATGGTAAGGCAACGAATGTAAAAGTAATTGCTGGCAAAATTGAAAATGTGAATGCTCCAGCGCCTGCACCTGATTCATGGGCAGCTGACTCAAGTAATGAAGTAGCCATCTGGACAATTAAGATGGAACCCAATGCGCAATGGACATTACCTAAAGCTTCGGCTTTTGTTAATCGATCACTTTATTTTTATGATGGGCAATCTGTACAAATTGCTGATAAGAATTTTACTTCACATCAGGCTGTTGAACTAATGTCCGATCAAGATGTGACATTGATTAACGGGAACAGCCAAAGTTATTTTCTTCTTTTGCAAGGAAAACCAATTGCTGAGCCAGTAGTGCAACACGGTCCGTTTGTTATGAATAGCCAGGCCGAAATACAACAGGCGATGAATGAGTATCGGCAAACGCAATTTGGTGGCTGGCCATGGCCAAGCTACGAACACGCGCACCCGAGAGAAAAGACTCGATTTGCTTTGTATCCTGATGGCAAAGAAGAAGTGAAGCCTTTGTAGTTATTCCTTAAAGCGAAGCTTAAAGAACAAGAGTGAGGAAGCAAGAACCAGTGTTAACATGTTTGCTACAATAACCGGTATATCTCTGATGATGATTCCATAAACCAACCAGAGTAAAACACCAAAGCAAAAAAATGAAAACATGCCTAACGACAAGTCTTTAGCCGAGCCACTCTTCCAGGTTTTAATAACCTGAGGCAAAAAAGCGATGGTAGTACACGAACCCGCTGCCAATCCTAAAATTTGAATTTCGTTCATATTAAATATAGTGATCCAAAGATAACGTGGCTCGTGCTCAAAAGATTGAGCAGTGTAAGATTATTTGCAGTTACTGTGGGCTACATCGATTGCGGAAAATATTAATAGCCACAGATTCACAGAAGAGAGATCTTTTGAAAAGAGTTTTACTTACAGAATAATCTGTGGTTAAGTATTGTATTTAATAATCATCGCCCAACGCGAAATCATTTTTTCGATACATCCATTTGCCTTGGGTGAAGTCAGGGAACTCGACACTTTCGCCACCTAATAATATTGAACTTTCTGAAAGTGGAGTGATGGCACTCCAGGCAACCGCATCATATACATCTTGGGGTGTATTGGTTTTGCGTTTCACTGCTTCCACAAATGCATTTAGCACAAACCAATCCATGCCACCATGGCCAGCACCACTGGCATCGTTACCATATTTTTTCCAAAGCGGGTGATCATATTTATCCAACCATTCTTTGGCATCTTCCCATTGATGTGGTTTTTTGCTTTGACCTTCAATGTAGATCGATTTGTTCACATCCATCCAAATGCCTTTGGTGCCTTGCACTCTAAATCCAAGTGAGTAGGGGCGAGGCAAGTTAGTATCGTGTTGCAATAAAATAGTTTCATCGTTCGCGGTGCGAATCATTGTAGTTACTACATCGCCCAGTTTGAAATTTATTTTTGCGTTAGGATGATTTTCGCCACCGGTTTTCACGATGTAATCATGCAACCCTCTTGATTTAGATGAATATGAAACTAATTCTGTAAATCGATTGCCTCGATTAATATCAATCATCGTTGCAATGGGGCCTATGCCATGGGTTGGATAAAGTTCTCCGTTGCGGTTGATAGAATGCTGTGTGCGCCATTGTGCTTCAGAAAATCCTTTTTCGCCAAACTCAGCACCAACACCTGGATTGGTTTTGCCATCGTTAAATTTAATTCCACGAAGGTCATGCTGATAGCCACCTTGCAAGTGAACTAGTTCTCCAAAGATATTTTGACGAACCATATTCAATACAGCCATCACATCGCGCCTGTAACAAACATTTTCTAACATCATCAATGGCATGCCTGTTCTTTCTGAAGTATGCACTAATTCCCAACACTCTTCCACTGTCATCCCCACATTAACTTCACAGCCTACATATTTTTTTGCGTTCATTGAATCTAAACACATAATGGAGTGCCATTCCCAAGGTGTAGAAATAATAACTGCATCAATATCTTTATTCTCTAATAGTTTTCGATATGCCCAAGGACCGTCAAGAATTACAGTAGGTTTTGGCTTATTCGCTTTGCTTACCAATTGCAAACTCATATCCATCATAGACTGCTGAATATCGCAAAGAGCAACTACTTCAACATCGTTCCGCTTAAGTGCGAGTTCCAAATGACTTTGGCCACGAAACCCTACGCCAATAAAACCAAGTCGTACTTTCGAGTCTTTATCTTTTGCGAATAATGTACTTGATGGAAGAATAGAAAAGCCAAGTCCGGCCATAGCCGTAGTTTTGATGAAGTCTCTGCGATTCGTGCTCATAATTGGGTGTGGTTAAACAGTCGTGAAAATATAGGGTGAATTTTGTAACTTTGAAACATGTCTCAAATACTTGACAGACCGCCCCGCACAATTATGGAAGTATTTACAATGCTTCCTGAAGGAACCTTAGCTGAGCTTATCGATGGAAAAATATATATGAGCCCTTCACCAGTTACGAATCATCAGCGAATCATCTTTAAGTTAAGTAGAAGCCTGGCATCTCATGTGGAGCGAGAGGATTTGGGCGAAATCTTTATCTCACCGTTTGATGTCTACTTAGATGAACACGCAAACGCAGTTCAACCTGATATTATTTTTGTATCAAAAGGCCAATCACATATTGTGAAAGATCATATTCATGGCGTACCTCAATTACTCATTGAGTTACTTTCACAGGGTAACAAAACTCATGATACGGTTATAAAGAAAAATCTCTACGAAAAATTTGGAGTGAAAGAGTATTGGATTATTGATCCGGCAACGAAAGAATCAATTGGTTATGAGTTGAAGGGTGAACGCTACGAAGAATATGCTAAATCGATTGGCTATATTACTTCGCGATTATTAAATAGTCGCTTTGACTTTTAGAAAGAACCTTTATAGTTCCTTCATCAGCACCTTATAAAGATCAATCATCGATTCAATATCATAGGTATGCACTTTTTCGTGCGGTGTGTGGGCGTGTTGTTCGGGCGCACCAACAAAACACCAGTCAAATGGCACCGGACTTTTTTGTAATTCACCGCCATCACTAGAGCCTGCGCCTTCAACTTCCAGCTGATAGTCGATTTGATTCTTTTCAGCGATAGCAATTATTTTATCTACAAAACTTTTGCGCGGCAAATTTCTATCTCGCAAGGAAATAGCAACTCCTTTTCCATTTTCAACACCATCCGAAACCCAGGTAATATCAGAAATGAGTGCTTGCCGTACGTTCCACTTCTTATAGATGTAATCGGCTAAAAATCCTACTGTTCCACCGCCATGCTCTTCCCAGCAAGAGAAAACGATAACTCCATCTTTCAGATGTTCAGCCACTTTAAGTGCTGCGTAAATACCAAGCCGGTTGTCTAAATAAGGAGTTTCAATAAAATTATTGCTTTCGCGGAAATTGACTTTATATGTAAGGGTTGTTCCTCGTTCAATGGTTCTTCCGAATTTATAGAACGCATGATTCTCCTTGTCGTACTCAAGTTCGCAATCAATAGGACCGAGTGAATCTTCACCCACTAACCGGGTTCCGGTTTCTGCATCGGGGCTACCGATTGACAAAAGCTGATTAAAGTAACGAACGGTAAAGCCGACTGAATCCATGTGAGCAAAAATGGCGGTGCGTGGTTTACCAAATTTTAGAATTATGCAATCCTGAAACTCCTCGCCATGAATTACCTGAGGTTTATGCTTCCAATTCTTCTTTTGCTTATTTATATATTTTAACAGGAAATTTTTTAAAGGAGCTTCAGCCCCAGAAGGAGCATGGATTTCGATCAACTGCTTTAGAAGTGTGGTGTCTACTTTGGAAATAGGCGATTTTATTTTTTTCATCCCGACTCTGTCTTTCTGCAACTTTATCGTAAATTTTGGTTAGAAAAAAATTTATTCATGAGTCTGATCGTATTAGGGGAACCACCTTCCATTGCAAACCAATTTCTTAATGAAATTAGAGGCAAAGATGTCCAGCAGGACAGACTTCGCTTTCGCAGAAATTTGGAACGGATGGGGGAGATTATGGCCTATGAAATTTCAAAACGACTTTCTTACAAAGAGTGTATAGTTACTTCCCCCTTGGCATCGTTACCATCCAAACAACTAAAATCGCAACCTATTTTGGTTACTGTATTACGAGCCGGGCTGCCTTATTTTCAGGGTTTCTTAAATTATTTTGATCAGGCCAATGCCGGATTTATAGGTGCCTATCGAAAAGAAGATGGTGAAGAACTCACAATAAATCTTGAGTATCTTGCGTCTCCTTCTTTAGAAGGGCAAGAAGTAATTTTGATTGATCCTATGTTAGCTACTGGCAAATCGTTTATCCGTTCAGTCAATGCACTCCTGAATCGTGGTAAGCCTTCTCATATTCACCTTGCCTCTTTAATTGCCTCACCTGAGGGTGTTCAACATGTAAAAGAAAATTTAAAAATTCCATTTACGATTTGGACATTTTCTGTAGATGAAAAATTAGACGATCGATTTTATATTGTGCCTGGCCTTGGCGATGCCGGAGATTTGAGCTTTGGAAATAAACTGTAATTGTTGAAATGATATGTGGGAAGAGATACTGAAGGCACTGACGGTGTTTTTGTGGAGCATGGTTAAATTTTTTTTTGGTCCTATTGGAGGGAAGGCAGCCGGCCTGCACATTGTTACCACCATGATTGTAACGGTAGCCGGCATGATGACTGTGGTAGTAATGTTTACTTATTTTGGCGAGTTCATCAGAAAGAGAATTTTAGATCGGCTTTTCAAAAAGAAGGCCGATAATAAACCTCCTAAAAAGAAGTCTAATTTTCTTACCAAGTATGGATTGGCAGGGGCTGCCCTGCTAACACCGATTCTTCTTTCACCAATTGGGGGCACCTTGATAGCAGTAGGAATAAGCCCAAACCGAGAGAAGATAATTCTCTATATGTTTATCAGTGCATGTGTGTGGTCGGTGATAATAACCTGTGCTGTATACTTTGGCTACGATGCTGTGATGTACTATATCAGAAAAGTACAGCCTGTATAATTACTTCACTTCTTCGTCCGGCATAATTTCAATATCCCGAATCAATACTTTTTTGGCGATCGCTTGTCCGGTTTTGGTTGCGGCTAAACCACCGAGCGCAGTTTCTTTATACCGTGTTTCCATGCTGGCACCAATTTCACCCATCGCTTCAATTACTTCATCCACCGGAATAACACTACTCACATTCGCTAATGCAATCTGAGCAGAACTATTTGCAATGGCAGCTGCACTTGCATTGCGCACCACACATGGTACTTCCACCAATCCGGCAACTGGATCACACACTAATCCAAGCATGCATTGAACAGTGATAGCAACGCCATTAAAAATCTGATCAACATTGCCATCTAAACAATAGACAATGGCTCCCGCGCCCATCGCAGCTGCTGTTCCGGTTTCGGCCTGACAGCCACCAACCGCTCCGGCAATACTCGCCTTTTGTTCCATGATGAGTGCAATGCCTGCAGCTAACAACATGGCTTCTAAAATTTTTTTATCCTCCGTTTTATGAATCTCTTGTAGCGTAACCAGCACACCGGGCATTATACCCGATGCTCCCGCTGTTGGTGCGGCAACGATTCGGCCCATACACGAATTAACTTCTTTCGCGGCAAGCGCTCGAGAAATTAAATTTTGAAATTCTTTTGAAAGAACTGTTACCGGATGACGATACACTTTCTTGGCACCATTATTAATCATACCGGATCGCGATGTCATGTCTTCTTCAAGACCCGTAATCACCGCATCTTTCATCACTTCCCAGGCTTTGCCTAATTGAATGAAGATATCTTCTTCCGTTCTTCCCTTTTGTTCTTTTTCGTAATCCAACACGGCTTGCACTACGGAGACGTTTTTATCCGCACAGTATTTTTTCCAACCCTCAAACGAATCAAATAGAAAAGCCATAATTTTTAAACGAAGTTCGACTGTAAAACCTTGCATTTCAAACGTTTGAAGGTATTTTTTGTTAATCATTTTAGTTCATTTAGGATCGAGTAATTGATCTTATAGAGAGATTACTTTTTCTGTAGCCGAAATAGTGCGTATTTGAATCTCCATGTTGGTTACTCAAAATCTAAATTCATTGTTGTGAAAAACTTGCTAAACCTAATTTGTGCTTTCTGTTTATCACTCGCCAGTACCTTATCTTTTTCTCAGCCTGCTGATGAGGCTACTATTAAACAAATTTTTGATGAGGCCTTAAGCAAGGGCAAGTCATATGAAATGCTTCATGATTTAACGACCAATATTGGTCCTCGACTTTCAGGATCGCCTGGTGCCGCTGCTGCGGTTGAATGGAGTCGTCATGTAATGGAACAATTTGGTTTTGATTCGGTGTGGCTGCAACCCGTTATGGTGCCACATTGGGTGCGTGGTCAGCAAGAGGTGGGTAGAATTATTTCTAAAAAGAAGGGAACTGTTCAAGTTAATGTTTGTGCGTTGGGTGGGTCGATTGGAACGGGCCCTTCGGGCATAGCTGCAGGAATTGTTGAAGTTAAAAGTTTTGATGAATTAAAAATGTTGGGAACAAAAGGTGTTCAGGGCAAGATTGTTTTTTTTAACCGGCCGATGGATCCAACAAAGATTGATGCATTTACAGCATATGGAGGTGCTGTTGATCAACGCGGTGGTGGTGCAGCGCAAGCAGTTAAATACGGAGCGGTAGCTGTGTTAGTTCGATCGATGGGACTCAATCAGGAAGAATATCCGCACACGGGTGGCATGCGCTATGCCCCTGATAGCGAAAAAATTCCGGCACTAGCTATCAGCACGAAACATGCAGATGTACTGAGTAAATTATTAAAAGAAGAAAAAGATTTACAATTCTATATGGAAAACCATTCTGTTATGTTGGAAGATGCTCCTTCTTTTAATGTGATTGGTGAAATGAAAGGCACAGAGTTTCCAGAACAAATTATTGTAGTAGGAGGCCATTTGGATTCGTGGGATTTGGCACAAGGGGCTCATGATGACGGATCAGGATGTGTTCAATCCATTGAAGTACTTCGATTGTTTAATGCCATGGGCTTTAAGCCGAAGCACACTATTCGTGCAGTGATGTTTATGAATGAAGAGAATGGTTTGCGTGGTGGACTAAAGTATGCTGAGTTAGCTGAGAAGAATAAAGAGAAGCATTTAGTTGCGATTGAATCAGATCGGGGTGGATTTACTCCACGAGGTTTTACCATGACAGCACCGAAAGCCGTTAGAGATAAAATAAAAAGTTGGAAACCACTCTTAGAACCTTACGGTCTTACTGATTTTGATCAGGAAGGGGGTGGTGCCGATATTGGGCCTCTACAAAAACAAGGTGTTCCTGTGATGGAATTTCTTCCGGACTCGCAACGCTACTTTGATTACCATCATACACGTGAAGACACCATTGACAAAGTGAGCAAACGTGAATTGGAATTAGGCGCAGCGTCTATGGCAGCTTTGGTGTATCTGATTGATAAGTATGGATTATAAAATGAATTACTTGCTAGCTTAGTGTGAAGAGTATTAAAACAGTTGGAATAATTGTAGGCATTCTACTCCTATGTTACTGCGTCACATGGTCTAGCTTTTACATTTTTCAAGATCAGTTGATTTTTCAATCAAAAACACTCTCACCCGAATTTGCTTTTAAATTTAATCAAGAGTTTGAAGAACAATTCTTTACAACGGAGGATGGAAACAAACTCCATGGCTTATTATTCAAATCGCAACAACCTACAAAAGGATTGATCCTTTACTTTCACGGCAATGCTGATAATTTACAGCGTTGGGGAAATTATGCGATAGACTTCACCAAACTGGACTACGATGTCTTGATGATGGATTACCGAGGCTACGGTAAAAGCTCAGGCTCGCCAAGTGAAGAAGTATTTTACAAGGATGCACTCCTTGTTTTGAAATGGGTGAAATCGATCAAAACTTATTCCAAGCTGATATTTTATGGAAGATCGATGGGATCGGCAGTTGCCTCTAACCTGGCAACAGTTGCTACACCAGATTTACTTATTTTAGAAACTCCTTTTGATGAATTGAGTGGCGCACTGTATTCAATGCCTTCACGATATCAGTTTTCTAATAGGGATTTTTTGCCCAAGGTGAAAAATAAAATAATCATTTTACATGGTACAAGCGATTGGGTTGTGCCTCTTTCATCCGCACAAAGGTTATTGCCATTTTTAAAAGAGGGAGACCAGTTTGTTGTTATAGATGGTGCCAGTCATAGCAACCTGAGAGAATTTGAACTGTATCATAAGACACTTGCGGATGCACTCGAATAATTTTTAAGCACCTCATTATTTAATACCTTGGACGTATGATTGGGCTATTCATCGTCTTATTTTCAGTATACGTTGGGTTGTCACTCTTCATATATTTTTTTCAACACTTCTTTTTCTTTCGGCCTGAGCGCTTAACGCGCACCTTTCAATACAAATATCCATTTCCTTTTGAGGAACTTGATTTCGATATGGAAGATGGAGCCCGTATCAATGCGATTTATTTTAAAGTCCCCAACTCACGGGGCGTGGTCTATTACCTAAAGGGAAATTCAAAAAGTATTAAAGGGTGGGGAAAGTTTGCAAAGGATTTTGTTAGTAATGGCTACGATTTTTTTATGATGGATTATCGGGGCTTTGGTAAAAGCAAAGGAAAACGAAGTCAGGAACGGGTGTTTAATGACAGCCAATTTATTTATAAGTGGCTGACACAATTTTATCCAGAGAATAAAATTATTCTTTATGGTCGCTCGTGGGGAAGTGGTATTGCCGCACGAATCGCGTCCTGGAATAAACCCCGAATGCTTATTCTCGATTCACCCTATTTTAGTTTTTATTATAACACGAATCGATATTTGTTTTTTCTTCCCTTACGGTGGATTTTAAGATATGATATACGCACGGATCAATATCTGAAATCGGTTGATTGTCCCGTGCACATCATTCATGGAACCAACGATCGACTTATCTCTTTTTCACAAAGTGAGAAGTTACATGCTTTGTATCCTGATAAAATTGTATTGCACAAAATAGAAGGAGCGAGACACAACAATTTGCCCGAGTTTGCAGAGTTCTTCGAGATCTTGTATGAAATTCTCTATGTAAAGCCGAAAAGCGAAACAGCCTGATGGAAGTTACCCGAAAAAAGTCCAGTGACTTCACGCGAATTTTCGATATTCCAATTTATCAGCGAGAGAAATATCCTAGCCAAAATTCTCTTAATGCTTTTGATGGAAATGAATGGAAGGGCTATACGATTGAATACATCATTGAACAAGTTAATATCTTATCATGTTGGCTAATTCGGTTGGGATATCAAAAAGGACAAACTGTTGTTTTGGTTCCTGTTTTGGGTAAACCCGAATGGATGATTCTGGATTTCGCTTGTCAGCAATGTGGTCTCATTACAATACCGGTACATCCAACTTCATCCGTGCAAGAGATCGAATTAATTATACATGAGACTGAACCAAAACTATGCATTACCGCAAATGTTGAGTTGTATAAAAAGTTTGAGGATGTAACTAAACAACTTTCAAAATCAATTAACATCTTTCATTTGGAGGAGGGAAATCCAAAATATTTTCCTTTCGATTCTTTGGGGAAGCCAATCGAGTCGGAACTCACCTCATTGAGTGAACTAAAAAATTCTATTAGCGAAAACGATCTGATTACTATTCTATATACATCAGGTAGTTCGGGTATTCCAAAAGGTGTTATGCTTACCCACCACAATATTGTTCACAATATTAAAGCAATCTTGACCTTACTTCCCTTGGAGGCCAACCACCGAGTGCTAAGTTTTCTGCCTTTTAGTCACATATTAGAACGGGTGGCTTGCTATGGTTACATGGCTTGCGGAGCATCTCTTTATTTTAGTCAAAGCAAAGAAAGCTTCACTCACGATTTTAAAACGGTAAAACCTTTTTTTTGTACGTGCGTCCCACGCGTGCTCGAAAAAATGTATGACTTCATGCAAGAACAGTTGTTGGGGAAAAATGTGATAAAGCGAAAATTGATTAAGTGGGCATTGGAGGTAGGTAAACGATATGCAAACACAGGCAGACTTGATTGGGCATTTTCATTCCAATTGTTTTTTGCGCGTCTGTTAGTTCTTAGCCACTGGCGTAAAGAGTTGGGGGGAAAAATTAGATTCATGGTTGTGGGGGCAGCATCCTTGCGACCTGAAATCGGTCGACTCTTTACCGCTGCAGGTATTCAAGTATTGGAGGGCTATGGAATGACTGAAACAGCACCATTAATCTCCATGAACCGGTATGAGCCGGGCCTGTATCGCTTTGGTACTGTTGGATTGGTAATTCCAGGAATTGAAGTAAAGATTGATCAACCTAATGAAGAACAAGAAGGTGAAATTTTGGTGAAAGGACCCAATGTAATGAAAGGGTATTTCAAAAAGCCTGAACTTACGAGCGATGCCTTTACTGATGGTTGGCTACGCACCGGAGATATAGGAAAGTTTGTAGATAAGCGATTCTTAAAAATTACTGATCGTAAGAAAGATATTTTTAAAACTTCGGCTGGCAAATACATTGCTCCTCAACCCTTACAAACCCATTTTACAAAATCACCCTTTATTCAAAGGTGTCTCATTATCGGATTTCAACAACCTTTTGTGACCGCACTCATGGTACCTCATTTTGAAATATTGGAAGCGTGGTGCATGCAGGAGCATATTCATTGGACCTCGCCCCAATTTATGGTACACAATATAAAAGTTAGGGCAAAATTACAATGGGAGGTAAATCAACTTAATGAAGAGTTGCCCAATGTGGAGAAGGTAAAGGATTTTGTCTTGTGTGATAGCGATTGGTTGATGGATAAAGGAGAGTTAACCACAACGTTAAAACCTGTGCGAAAAGTAATTGAAAATAATTATCAAAAGGAAATTGAGAAAATGTATAGGGCATCTTAATGCGCTCATTATAGTCCAAAAAAAATGGCGATTCAACATGAACCGCCTTTTTTCTTAAATCAAATTTTAACTAAGCATCAGCTTGTTGATACTCCTCAATCGGCAAACAGCTGCACACCAAATTACGATCGCCATAAGCATTATCAACACGACTTACACTTGGCCAGAACTTAGCCTCCTTAACAAATGGTAGCGGGTAAGCTGCCTTCTGTCTGCTATAAGGTAGCGTCCAATTGTCTGCTGTAATTACTGCCGCTGTATGTGGTGCGTGTTTTAAAACGTTCTCTTCTTTGTCTGCTTTACCTTCTTCTACTTCGCGAATTTCATTTCTAATTTCAATCAGGGCCTCAACAAAGCGATCCATCTCTTCTTTAGGTTCGCTTTCGGTTGGTTCAATCATCAACGTGCCTGCAACTGGAAATGAAACTGTTGGTGCATGGAATCCATAATCCATCAATCGCTTGGCGATGTCTTCCACTTCAACTCCTGACTTTTTAAAATCACGACAATCAACAATCATCTCATGTGCACAACGACCTTTCGTTCCGGTATAAAGAATTTTGTAATGACCGTTGAGTTTTTCTTTAATGTAGTTTGCATTCAAGATCGCCAACTTGGTTGCGTTGGTTAACCCTTCGCCACCCATCATAGCAATGTATGCGTAAGAGATTACAAGAATGGAAGCACTGCCCCATGGGGCAGATGAAACTGCTGTGATTGCTTTTTCGCCACCGGTTTTAACAACAGCATGACCCGGCAAAAACGGTTTCAATTTATTATTCACACAGATGGGTCCCATGCCCGGGCCACCACCACCGTGTGGAATACAAAATGTTTTGTGAAGATTTAAGTGACATACATCAGCGCCAATGTTAGCGGGCGATGTTAAGCCCACTTGCGCATTCATATTTGCACCATCCATATACACCAAACCGCCACATGCGTGAATGGTCTCGCAGATCTCTATAATAGATTCTTCAAACACACCATGAGTAGATGGATACGTTACCATCAAGCATGAAAGCTTGTCTTTGTACTGTTCTGCTTTTGCTTTTAAGTCTGCCACATCAATCTTTCCTTCGGCATCTGATTTCACTACCACTACATCCATACCTGCCATCACAGCACTGGCAGGATTAGTACCATGAGCGGATGCAGGAATCAATGAAATATTTCTATGTGGTTCATTCCTATTTTCATGATACGCGCGAATAACTAATAAACCTGCATATTCACCTTGTGCACCGCTGTTTGGTTGTAAGGAAACTCCTGTAAAACCGGTAATCTCTTTTAACCAGTTTTCTAAGTTGGTGATCATTTCCTGATAGCCAAGTGTTTGGTCGGCTGGCGCGAAGGGATGCATGCTACCAAGTTCCGGCCAGGTTACCGGAATCATTTCAGTGGTTGCATTTAACTTCATTGTGCACGAGCCCAATGAAATCATGGAATGAACCATGGAGAGATCTTTGTTTTCTAATCGTTTAATATAACGCAACATTTCATGTTCGGAATGATGCGTGTTGAAAACAGGATGAGTTAAATATTTTGAAGTTCGAATAAGAGATGGTTCCAACTTTAATTTTAATTCAGCTTTGGCTGATACAGATTTTGATGAACCGAAAACAGAAAGGATTTTTTCAACATCACTTATGCTAGTTGTTTCATCAAGCGAGATACCGATGAAATTATTCGGGAAGTACTTGAAGTTTAGTTCTGCCTTCTCAGCTTTGCCGCGAATCGCTTTTGAGTCTGCTACTTCAATTTTAAGCGTATCAAAATAATTCTTGTTTACCTGTTTGATGCCAAGTTCTTTGAATCCATTTTCAAGAAGTTGTGCAAGGCCATGAATTCGGCCGGCAATTTTTTTCAGGCCTTCCGGTCCGTGATAGACAGCATACATGCTGGCCATTACAGATAGTAGTACTTGAGCAGTACAAATGTTTGAAGTTGCTTTTTCTCTGCGGATGTGTTGTTCGCGAGTTTGCAATGCCATGCGGTAGCCTGGGTTTCCGCTTGCATCAATTGAGATACCGATTATCCTTCCGGGAATTTGTCTTTTAAATTCTTCTTTAGTTGCAAAGAAGGCTGCATGCGGTCCACCAAAACCCATCGGCACGCCATAGCGTTGTGAACAACCTACAACTACATCGGCACCCATTTCTCCGGGTGACTTCACTAACAATAAACTCATTAAGTCTGCACCCACCACAGCAAAGATTTCTTTTTCGTGTGCTGTTTCGATCAGTGCTGTATAATCTTTAATCTCACCATTGTTGTCAGGGTTCTGAACATAAATGGCAAACAGATCAGGATTGGATAGATCTAACTTTTCGATGTTTCCAATTTGCAACGTAACACCAATAGGTGTTGATCGGGTTTTTAATAAATCTATTACTTGTGGAAACGTGTTCTCATCCACAAAAAAAGTATGCGCTTCTTTTTTGTTTGCTTTACGCGATGCATATAGTAAATGCATGGCTTCGGCTGCTGCAGTAGCTTCATCTAACAAAGAAGCATTTGCAATCTCCATTCCCGTAAGGTCAATGATCATTGTTTGATAATTAATCAATGCTTCCATACGACCTTGTGCAATCTCGGCCTGATACGGAGTATAGGCGGTGTACCACCCTGGGTTCTCCAGCACATTGCGGAGTATAACGCCCGGTGTAATGCAATTATAGTAACCTGTACCGAGATACGATTTATAAATCTTGTTCTTTGAAATTGTTTTTTTGAATGAATTCAAAAACTCATACTCAGATTGTGCTGCCGGAAGGTTCAATGATTTTTTTAACCGAATGTTAGCCGGTATAGTTTGATCAATCAATTCATCAACCGATGCGGCTTTAACCACACGCAACATTTCTTCAATTTGCTGTGCATCCGGTGCGTTGTGACGGGATTCAAATTTTTCTGAGTAGAGAGGATCTAATTGCAT
>JBGSIM010000044.1:0-2720 GCA_041742535.1 Cyclobacteriaceae bacterium
ACTTCTCCATGCGTTACCGGAATTACCCCGGCAATAACTTCAAGTAGTGTTGTTTTACCACTTCCATTATCTCCACTAATCAAGATGTTTTCGCCCGCTTCAATGTTGAAATTGAAATCGGTAAACAGTTTTTGCCCTGACTTACGTATGGAGATTTTTCGAAGCTTAATCATTCAAAGATTTTCAAACTCTGTTATCCTGTAAAAATAGCTTTAGAATGTAGAAATCAATATTTTCAGGTTTAGATTTATCTTTTCAACACAATGGAACACAAAGCGAAATCAATTCGACCTTTTATTGGCGCCAGACATTTTAATGTATCACGCAAGTTTTATCACGATCTGGGTTTTGAAGAAGTTGTCTTGTCTCCAACCATGTCACTTTTTAAAACAGATGGTATTAGTTTTTATCTTCAAGACGCCTATGTAAAAGATTGGGTGGACAACTCGATGATTTTTATGGAGGTGGATGATCTTGATCGCTATTGGAAGGAGTTAGTGGCATTGAATCTTACAGATAAATATGAACAGGTAAGGTTGGTTCCCATTCGCGATTATGATTGGGGCCGTGAATGTTTTTTACATGATCCTTCCGGGATTCTTTGGCACATTGGGGAGTTTAAAAAGGAATAAAAATCTACACGATGAGGAAAGTAACAATATTTTTCTTGCTTCTGACGGGATGTTCAACTCCCGAAAAAGAAGAGCAGGTTCCATTTCCTGTTCACACTATTGCAGATGATGAATGGGTAAATTATGAAGGCCGGTGGCGAACGAAAGGTGGTATTCTTCGACTTGAACTTTCTTTGAAAGCAGGAGCCTTCGGTGTTGACTCTTATTACAAACTGCAAGAATCTTTTCATTCGGACAGTTTAGCAAGAGGAACAACGAGTCATGGTAAATTCTCCACATACTATGAAGCCAACACCAAACAATTTAAAATTTGTCTGCACGATTTAAGTGAATACTCACATGCTTCACATTGGCGATATAAGCGCCCTAACTTATCGGAAGAAATGTTTTTTACAACTCGCGGAAATAATGAATTGCTTCCGTGCAATGACAATTATGAACCGATAACAACCGACAAACGCTACACCCTTCACAAAAGATCAAAGCTATTTACAGTTGAAGGATACATAAGTTTTGAAGAAGACCAGGCTGTATTTTTTGAACGCAATACGATGGAGCGCTGGAGCCTTGCTGACTTAGGTGAGTTTGAAGAATTGACATCGACTTATAAAGAATTAGCAAAGGAAGAGTTTGAAGGAATTTATGTGAAGGGACTTGCCTATTCTGTATCAGACACTTCCTCCCGAAACGGAGAAACATCGCTTGTAGTAAAGCGAATCTTTAATATGGGCGATGATCCAGATTAGTTTAACTCACTTTTTTGATGAATATTCAAGGATAAAATTATTTCATTGAACTCATCCAGCAAAATTTCAAGTGTAATACTCTGGTCAGTAATCTCAGCTGCCTTTATCGGTCCGGGCACAATTACCACAGCTATTACTGCGGGTTCCCTTTTTCAAATTCAATTATTGTGGGCTGTTCTGTTCGCAACGATTGCTTGCATTTTCCTACAGGAAGTTTCAGCACGCATTACCATTGCCAGTGGGCTCACGTTTGGGCAAACACTTGTACAAAAATATGGCGGGAACAGTCGCTGGATTAAATGGATGGTAGCTATGCCTGTGCTGTTGGGTTGTGCCGCTTACGAAGCTGGAAATATTTTAGGTGCGGTATCGGGCATTTCATTATTGGTGCCCGGAGATGGAAAATGGTTTACGGTTGCGATCACAATTTTTGCAGGCATTATGCTTTGGAAGGGTGGAAGCAAAACTCTTTCGCTCTTGATGACAGGCCTGGTAGGCATTATGGGAATTGCTTTCTTAACACTCGCAGTACAAACTGATTTTTCCTTTTTAGAAATTATTAAATCGGCTATTGTTCCAACCATTCCAAAAGAGGGTGAATGGTTAGCGTTGGCTCTCATCGGCACTACCATTGTGCCCTACAGTATTTTTATTGGATCGGCCATCAGCAAAGGCAACACGGTTCCACTCATGCGGATTGGATTATCGATCTCTGTCATTATTGGTGGACTTATCACTGCCTGGATTATGATTGCGGGCTCGATGACTGGAAGTTTCTCTTCCTTTGGAGAACTTGCTGTTAATCTAAACGATAAAATGGGAGTTGTGGGAAGTGCTGCATTAGGTCTGGGTTTGTTTGCGGCTGGGCTTTCCTCCTGTATCACTTCTCCTTACGCAGCTTCGCTAATTGCATCTACGGTGCTTGGCGCAGAAAATAAAAAAACAATTCGGGCGGTATGGATGCTCGTTTTATTAACTGGCTTTCTGTTTGGAATTAGTGGCATAAAACCAATACCAGTTATTCTTGCCGTGCAGGCGTTGAACGGATTTGTGTTACCCCTTCTCACCTACTTTCTGATATTGCTAGTGAATGATAATACTGTAATTCCATCCGCATATAAGCATGCTATCTGGTTTGATTGCATTTTGATTTGCATTTTTGGCGCAACGCTACTTATTGGATTAAACAATGTAGATAAAGCTATCACTACTGGATTTAACCTGGCCTCTAATAACTTCGAAATTGTTTTGATTGTTACGGGGCTCGCTTTGGTGGTGGTGATTGTTCAGCTTTTTAATGCGAAGAAGAAATTTAACCACATAGATACATAGTCACATAGAG
>JBGSIM010000045.1:0-36689 GCA_041742535.1 Cyclobacteriaceae bacterium
GCAGGCATGAACTTCAAACGGATGATCAACAAGTGGAAAATAAATCCAAGCGTCTTTTTGACCCAACTTTTTGAAACACTTTCCTTAGTCTTCAAAAATCAAACTCTACTCAAAACGAGTTTTTAAGGGACGACTAAATAATGACGCACACGAAATGCAACGTAGTTCAATACAACGCCTGCCTGCCGGAGCTTTTGCGCAGGCAGGAGTACTACCCCTTTGGTTTGCCAACAGCTGGACACGCGAGAACATAACCGGCAATAACTTTTTGGGCAATGGCGGCACTGAGTTAAACACAACCAGCAATCTATACGACCTTCAGTTTAGAAACTACGATCCTGTTCTTGGAAGAATGAACCAGGTAGACCCTATGGCTACCAAGTATGCGAGCTTAACACCATATAATTATGCGTTTAACGATCCGGTTTATTTCAATGACCCAGGTGGGGCTGATCCTTATTCAACGTCAGCCAAGGATTTCTATGAGGACTCGCAGGAGGAAATGTATGGTGCGCTTTGGAGAGATCGAATGAGGGATTTAGGTAGAGTGGGCGATGATGATTTGTTTGGGAAGGAAGGAGTAGGAAGTGGTCATGGTTCTATAGGGCATCAAGGTTTTGAAGCCGCACATATAAAAGCGAGAGAAACAGGAGGGAAAGTAAGATATTCAGCGGGTGAATATTGGACGGAGATTCAGATAGAAGAGTTTGTTGTGGATCCATTATATACAGGATTTGCTCCAGGGGTGATGGCATTTAAAAAATCGGGTCAAAAGCAAACACAGGGAGTAGACCCGTGGGGTGGATATAGGCTCGAAATAACTAAAGAATCAATTATTTTGCACGCCATCATGAATAGCGCGATTTCAAGTGTCGATGCTACATTTAGTTTTGGAAAGAAAGGTAAATTAAATTCAGCGACTTATAAAGTTTCCGAAATTAGAGATGGAATAAAAATTAGTTATACAATAATCAATAATACAATTGCTTCCCCCTTGGGTCGCGTGATGCAGAAGGAACTTGAACAAGGATACTTCCCATTTTATGATAAACACAACTACATAAAAAATCTCGAAGGTGCATACGGAATAGGTAAATTTGCAGATGAAAACCATTATTTTGATCTAGCTAAGATTTTTATGAACAGTTCAAGTTATAGTCATCTATCAAAAGATTTTACCCCAAGTAAATTTAATATGATTCGTTACGATTTATATGTTAAAGAGTTAGGGCAATGAAAAATCTCTTTGTTTCTCCTTTATTAATCCTGTTACTCCTGTTAAATCATTGTTCTAATAAATCTCGTGATGTTAAAAGTGTAACATGGATTAGTCATATCAGCGACAAGGAGTTGCCTTATAAATTTGAGTTCTTTGATAAGTATGGGTCAATAATTTATGACAGTACCTTATTTATTTCTGGAACTGGATATAGAGTCAATCGATACTACAAAGGAAAAGTTACTTCGAGCTTAGTCAGAATTAATCCCGATATATTTGAATTGTCCGAGAATGAATATGATACTCTTGGTAACCTGCTAAATTCCTTTGTCAAAACTAACGAGGACACTACAATTTTCCTTTATAAGAGTACTTACAACCAAAGCAGTAGACTTACAAAGAGGTTACTATACTTAAACGGTAGTGCTATCCCGGTCGCTTCCGATAATCTCTACTACGTTGACTCATTGCTAAAAACTGAAATAACACAAAGGTTAAATGTAGATTCTTTCGATACACTGAGAAAAAAATCATATGGATATGATACAATCGGAAGAATTGTGTACATAGTTACAAACGACTATAAGCAATTGATTGTTGATAGTACTGTAATAGATTTTAAGGAACGGGAAAACAAAATATTTAGAAGTATTAGGGGGGGGGTATATGGACTGATTTCTTACGAGCGAATCCTTAAAAGCGATTCGTCAGAAATAGAAATTTTGCAACCCTTAAATGACCAGATAATTCTACTAAAAAAGAAAAATGTCGAATATTGGTGAACTCTGATTTTCTCCTTCTTCGCAGAGGTGTGCCACGAATGAAAGGACGTGGATAAGTTTTATTTCCCCGCAGAGTTACTCGTTTCGAGAACTCTGCGCGAATGAGTAACTAAAAAATATCTATAATCATTTGAAAACCCGGCTCGTTTTATACTTCCTATTTCTCACCAACCTGGCGCTTGCCCAGCAGTGGGATAGTTTGAACTTGACCCTACCCTCAGATACCCTTTTACAAAACTCCATCGCCAAAGCAGACTCCATTACCAATGCATTCCAAACCAAAGCCGATAGTTTAAATAATCTGTATCAAAGTCAGTTTACAAAAATTGAAAATGAACGGAGCAAGGTGCAAAGCAAAATTGATAGTTTAACCAACTTAAAACTCCCCACCGAAAAACTGACCCGCAAACTTGACAGTTTAAATCAACTCAAGAGCACTAAAGTTGCTTCCCTCACCAAAGAAGTCGATGCTTTAAAAGCAAAGGCAACCAACGCGTTTAAAGAAGTACACCTGCCGCCTCAAATGCAAGAGCCATTTGATAAACTTAAATCATCGGTGCAAGGCTATTCGTTACCAGCACTTAATACTAACACACCCGGCATTCCAAACCTGGATATGCCTAAACTTGAAAGCATAAAACTTCCTACCCTCAGCAATCAACTTGCGCTCGATCCTAAGTTTAAAGACATTACCGGCAACTTAAATAAAATACAAAACGTAGCTGGCAAAGCGGGCGAGTACACACAAGACGCAAAGAATTTAGTAAAGGGTAATCTGGATGAAGTAAAGAGCATCGACAAAGCTGTAGAAAGCAGACTTGCAGAAGTGGAGGGTATGGATCAGTTAACAAAGGGTAAAGACATGCTCGGTCAAACCAGTCAGCTTACCGACTCGGCAGCTATGAAAGAAAAGGCAAAGGAACTTGCAAAAGAAATGGTGATGAATGCTGCTCAAGATCACTTTGCCGGCAAGCAGGAAGTGTTGAAACAGGCTATGGACAAAATGAGTAAGCTAAAGAGCAAATACTCAGAAGTGAAAAGCATGGCAGAACTTCCGAAGAAACTTCCCAATCCCTTAAAGGGAAAACCATTCATCGAACGACTCGTTCCCGGAATCACCTTTCAGATTCAAACATCCAACTACTTTCTGTTGGATGTGAATGCGTTGCTTATGTACCGCATTACCCCGCGGCTCTCAGCAGGAGCAGGCTGGAACCAACGGTTGCCGTTTGAGAAACTGGAAATAAAAAGTGAACAGCGCATTTATGGTCCGCGTGCGGCTATCGAATTCAAGTGGACGAAGGGAATTAATTTCCGGTTGCTGCCTGAAATTATGAACACTGCTATTCCGCCAACTATTGCACACTACCAGGGTATTGACCCTGCTTACCGTGAGTGGGTGCCCGGTGTTTTTGTGGGGATCAAGAAAGACTTCACCGTTTATAAACAAATTAAAGGCAACACCGAAGTGCTTTATAATCTTTATGACCCAGACAACTATAGTCCCTATGGCGACCGCTTAGCCGTGCGCTTTGGCTTTGAGTTTCCAATGAAGAAACGGGTGAAGAAGGTTAAGGTTGAATAAATCAAGAGCTTAAATCTGGTTATTAAGCATCGTCTCTCGAAGAGGGCAATGGGAATGCTGCTATCATCGAAGAGTATCTGAATAATTTACACAATTGAAATTTAAAACAATCAGAGCGCTGGCCCAACGAATGGCGGGGGTGTGTTGGTCCCGTAGCTATCGGGAGGGGGAAGCATTCCTGCCTGCCGGCAGGCAGGTTTCGGCCTTGACCTTTTTCGTTCTCGTATGTTTGAATTATCAAGTTTCTTTGAGGAAAGGCAGGAGAGTGGGAGAAATATTTTGGTTGAGGTAATCTTTATGATATACCCTAAGTTGCTGTTGGTTGCTCAATCCATCGTTGGTGCAGAGAGCTCAAAAAAACATTATCTTTGCAAAGACTAAAGCTTAAAACAATGGATATACAGACTAGAAAGCTAAATTTTATCCAAGAGATACTAGCGGTGAGTAATGAAAAAATCATGGACAAGCTGGAATCTTTATTGAGAAAAGAGCAACAGGAATTGAACCCGGTATTAAAGGAGAAACTAACTTCAAGGGCGCTGAAGGCAAATAAGGATATAACAACAGGGAATGTTTACAGTAGAAAAGAAGCTGAGGAAAAACTAAAAGCGCACATGGGTAAATGAAGGTAATCTATACCAGGCAATGTATTAATAGCCTTGAGGAATCGTTAGGATTTTTAGTACAAATACAAGAGATACCACCCGAAAAAGTTGCCTTTATAATAGATCAACTATTTGACTGTGCTGATAGCCTTGCATTAAACCCGCAAAAAGGTCAGCGTGAAGAATATCTGCAACATCTTCAGGAAGACCATCGAAGAATAATTGAAGGACATTTTAAGATTATATACAAGATTGTTGGAGAGTTTATTTACATCACAGACTTTTTTGACACTCGCCAAGACCCAGAAAAAATAAAAGGCTAGCAATTAAATAAGGCTGTGTTCATTTAACCATCGTTGGTTTTTTTACTTGCACAGTCTGGCCTTTTGGCTGATTTTCCTCCTTAACCCAGGCATCTTCTCAGTTTTTAGTAAATTGTTAGCAGCAAGGCAACCCTTTCATTTTTTATTCCGTCCTGTGTAAGTCCTGTTTAACCTAATATCTGGAACTAGTCTATGCACGTGTTGCTACAAGGATGCAAGCGTAATGATCGCGATAGTCAGCGACTGCTCTATCAGCATTACTACTCGTATGCCTTGAGTATTTGCATTCGCTATTCCAGAAATGTGGCCGAAGCAAAGGAAGTTGTCAATGACGGGTTTATGAAAGTGTTTTCGAAAATAGATCAATACAATTCGGACTCACCTTTTAAAGGGTGGTTGCGCAAAATTATGATTCATGCTTCTATTGATCAATACCGGAAGGAATTGAAACATCAGCACACCGAATCATTGACGTTGGTTCATACAGCCGATACTCAACCCGGGGCTGTGTCAAACCTCTCGCATGAAGAACTTATCGGATTGATCCAAAAACTTTCACCTGCCTATCGGGCCGTTTTTAATTTGTTTGTGATCGATGGATTTACACATCAGGAAATTGGAAAGATGTTGAAGATTTCTGCAGGCACTTCGAAATCGAATTTATTGAAGGCCAGAGAAAACCTTAGAAGAATGTTGGGGGAGATGAATAAGATATCGTATGGAAAAACTAACTGATCAGGAACTCGATTCGATTTTTAAGTCGGCTGCTGATGGCATCAAGCCTGAGTATGATGTTGCAGCATGGGAGGGAATGAACGAAAGGTTAAATGCTTCCGCTAAAGCTCCATCAATTATTAACCGATGGCTCCCGCTATCTTTTTTAGGTCTGGTCATTTTCTCAAGTGGTATTTGGATAGGCTACACACTTAGTAACAATTCATTACAGACTGATGCTGAAAAGAACAACGAGCAAATCCTAACCGAAAGCAAGCCTGTCAGCGTTGTTATTGATAATCAACTATCAGAAAAAACGGTGCAACAAGAGAAAGCAACCAAGGATGGGAATCAGATTTCAAATTCAGTAAATGGAAAATCTCAATCTGATCAGACTAAGCAAGCCCTTGTCGTTGCGAAACAAAACACGAGTGACAGAGTTGTAGAAAAGCATTTGGCAGATGCTGATCCATTAAGTGAGGAAACTAAAATTGAAATGATCGAGTCACAGCAGAATGAACTTGTTTCTTCGAATCAACAGCAAGACAACAAAGATGTCAATAGATTAGTACTTGTAGAAAAATCTAATAGCGATTCTATTTCAGTGGCGAAAATAGAAGCCGGACAAGAAACTGATTCAACTAAATTAGATTCAAAGCAAGATGACAAGACGGAGAAAGCAATTGTTGCAAAAGGCCTCTTCATTCGTGGGTTAGCGTCACCCGATTTTACTTCTGTCGATTTTGGTTCGGCCGGAGAAACAGGAAGTAACTATGCTTTGCTCATAGAATACCAATTTAATAGCCGATGGTCTGTTTCAACCGGTGCCATTCGATCCTTTAAAAAGTATTCTTCAAATGGTGAGATAAACTATTCAGGTTATACAGCCGATAATCTTGTGGGAGCATGTCGCATTTTGGATATACCATTAAACATCTATTATCGCTTAAGACCGTTTTCCAAAACTTCCTTTTTTGGAGGAGCAGGTCTCTCATCCTACATCATGCTAAGCGAAGACTACACCTACACTATTTATACAAATAATGGTGATCGGGTTTATTCAAAACAAGTTGAAAAAGAGAATAATGAATGGTTTAAAGTACTTAACCTTTCGGTAGGAGTTCAACATCAATTGAACTCAAGATTGTTTTTACAGGCAGAACCTTTTTTAAAAGCTCCGTTGGCTGGAGTGGGATATGGGGATGTTAGGTTGTCCAGCCTCGGAGTTTTTTTTGGTGTGAAATATAAACTTAACTAATATGATAATCAGAAATTTGAAATTAGTTGTTGCAATGGGTTGTGTGATGTTGTTTATGATTTATACGGGCTGCTCCAGTAACGATGAACCGCAGCCAATAGATTGCAATACAAGTGATCTGGCCATAGCATTGGGTACAAAGACCAATCCAACGAGTTGTGGCACCAATGATGGTTCAATTACAGTGACCGCATCAGGTGGTTTGACTCCCTATCAATTCAAATTGAATTCAGGTGCGTTGGGTAGTACCGCTACCTTTTCAAATTTAAGTTCTGGAACATTTACAATTTCGGTTACAGATAAAAATGGATGTGAGCGTGAGTTGTCTGGTATTATTCTAACAGCACCTGCTGCACCTGCCGCAGGAACTCCAGTTTTGGTAAGTCAAACCAATTGCTCTGGCCCCAATGGCTCAATAACCTTAAATGTCACTGGGGGCACACCACCGTATCAATATAAATTAGGAGATGGAGCCTTTGGTTCATCGTCTTCATTCACAGGCTTAAAGTCTGGCAATTATACAGTAACCATTAAAGACGCTTCCAACTGTACCATTACAGTCAGTAGTACTATTGCAAGTCAAACGGGAGTCAGCTTTTCAACCGACATAGCCCCAATTCTTCAAGCCAATTGTATTAAGTCGGGTTGCCATAATGGTGATAACGGAGCTGATAGAAACTGGAGCGTGTTTAGTAATGTCCAATCCAACGCTCAAAATATTAAAACACGGACAGGCAATAAATCGATGCCTCAGGATATTGCCCCCACCGGATTACCCCAGGCGCAAATTGATTTAATTGCCTGCTGGGTTGATTCGGGAGCGTTAAATAATTAACTAGTGCAATGAGGTTATTGGTTGTTTTGATTTCTGTGCTCGCATCAGTGAGCAGCATGAGTCAAAAGTATTCGCTGGAAAAATCGAAAGTGGTCTTTTTTTCGGAAGCTGCTATTGAAAACATTGAAGCCACCAACACCCAATCAGCAAGCATTTTTAATGCAGCAACCGCAGAGATTGTTTTTTCGATTCCGATAAATGAATTTGAATTTGCAAAGTCTCTCATGAAAGAACATTTCAATGAGACCTATCTTGAATCTGAAAAATATCCCAAAGCATTGTTTCAAGGTAAACTTTCCGGATACAACTCGCAGTCAAATGCGGAGCAATCAGTTAATGCAATGGGTAAACTTACCATTCATGGCATCACCCGTGAAGTACAGATTCCTGGAACCATGCAGACAATCGACAATAAGTTAATTGCCAGATCGAAATTTTTAATTCATCTCAAGGATTATAAAATTAAAATCCCAAAATTACTTTGGCAAAATATAGCTGAAGATGTTGAAGTGACTGTTGAATTTATATATAAACCTTTATGAGATTATTTGTTTTGCTGTTCGTGTTCGTAAATGGCTTTTGCTTTGCGCAGGATGATTTGTTAAAGGAGTTGAATCAACAAGAGCCTGTTAAATCAAATCTTGCATCTTCTACTTTTAATGGAAGCCGACTGATCAATGGCCAAACGATAGAAACCAGAAATGCCGGTGAGTTGGAATTTATTTTTGCACATCGCTTTGGTAGAATCAATGATGGAATTTATGAATTGTTTGGCTTGGATCAAGCGTATGTGCGCATTGGCTTGGAGTATGGAATAACCGATAGGCTGGGAGTTGGTGTTGGAAGAAATTCATTTGATAAAACAGTTGACACTTACCTTCGATATAAAGTGTTAAAACAATCCAATAGTATGCCGATAACGCTCACAGTCTATGGAAACACAGGCGTAAAGTTTTCGCCTAAAGAAGAAGATGCAACGTTCGACATTACATTTCAGGATCGGGTTTCTTATGTAGGTCAGTTATTGATCGCAAGAAAATTTTCACCCGCTATATCCCTTCAACTCATGCCTTCTTTTGTCCATAAAAATACCGTTGATCAGGCGATTGAGACTAATAATCAATTTGCCATGGGGATTGGTGGGCGAGTAAAGGTGTCACGCATGGTTTCTATAACCTCTGAGTATTACTATCGATTCGATGTACCTGACAGTAATCCATATTATAACTCATTCGGGGTGGGTGTTGATATTGAAACCGGAGGTCATGTTTTTCAAATCGTGTTAACCAATACAAGAGGTCTGACGGAGCGAGCATTTATTACGGAGACTACCGGAGAATTTTTTGATGGTGATCTTCATCTTGGTTTTAATATTACGCGCAACTTTCAGCTAAAAAAGACTTCCAAATAAGGTCAGAATTGATTTTGCTTTTATAGTTTTAGGTTTTGTTTTGACCTGAAACTGAATTGTTACTCGCTTCCGTCATCCTTTATTTAGTGCTAACCGTTGCTATCGGTTATTGGTCTTCCCGCAAGGTAAAAACCTCGGGTGATTTTATGTTAGCCGGAAGGAGTCTCCCCCTACTACTTAGTTCCTCAGCATTATTCGCTACGTGGTTTGGTTCCGAAACCGTGTTTGGTGCTTCCTCTGAATTTTTAAAAGGAGGAATGTATGCCGTCATTGAAGATCCATTCGGTGCTGCACTTTGTCTTGTGTTGTTTGGATTCTTCTTCGCGCGTAAACTATATTCAATGAACTTGCTTACGCTCGGTGATTTTTTTAAAGTAAGGTTTGGAAGGCGAACCGAACTGGTTGCCAGCGTATTTCTTGCACCTCCTTATTTAGGATACATAGCCGCGCAGTTGGTTGCCATGGGATTAATCTTAAATGTAGTAGCAGGTTTAGAGGTGTGGCAAGGAATTATCATCTCAGCGTTTGTAGTTACTTTTTATACCTATGTAGGTGGCATGTGGGCCATTTCCATTACTGATTTTATTCAAAGCATTATTATTATTGGTGGATTGTTAGTACTTGCATTCACACTTTCTGACAAAGCAGGTGGAGTAGGGAATGTATTAGCAGAAGTAGAGCCTGGCACCTTTCAGTTTTTCCCAAAAGCAGATTTTAAAGAGATAATAATTTACATAGCGGCATGGTCCGTGCTGGGATTGGGTTCCATTCCATCGCAAGATGTTTTTCAGCGGGTGATGTCTTCCAACTCAGTAAACACGGCAGTGCGTTCATGTTTTATTGCTGCAGCACTTTATCTCACCGTTGCCATGGTTCCTTTATTTATCAGTTTATGCATTCGCCATTTATATCCTGATCTGATAACAGGTGATGCTCAATTGGCACTACCTAACGTGTACTCACACATGCTACACTTCCCATTCAAATTCTTTTTTTCGGATCGTTGTTATCGGCTATCATGAGTACCACAAGCTCAGCCATTTTGGCTCCGGCTTCCATCTTTTCAGAAAACTTAATCAAACCCTTATCGGGAGATCGCTTTAGTGACAAGCAACTTTTAGTGATTACCCGTTTTTCTGTGTTAGGCTTTAGCGCGTTAGCAACCGTGATGGCCTGTATGCGGTCAAATATTTATGAACTTGTTAGGGAATCTTCTGTGTTGAGTCTGGTATCTTTGTTCGCTCCTTTGGTGTTTGGCCTGTATTGGAAACGAGCCACGGGCAAAGGTGCCTTGTTGGCAATGGTGTTGGGTGTGCTTACGTGGGTGATTGCCAGGCAACTGGATTTAAGTTGGCCAAGTCTTATTCCAGCTTTGATTGTAAGTATTCTGGCAATGATAGGGGGTAGTTTATTTTGGGAAGATAAAGAAGTGAAGCATGGTAAAAATTGAATTAAAGAGAGTGGATCAGGACTTCCGCATGGAAGCTGTTAATGAAAAAGGAAATTCCATTTACATGGATGCAGGAGCCGATGATGGTGGTCATGATTCAGGACTCCGACCTATGCAATTGCTGCTTGCCGCGATGGGTGGATGCAGTGCGATTGACTTGATTCTCATTCTACGGAAACAACGCGAACCCTTAACCGATCTTAAGATTACCGTTACAGGTGAACGCGAGCAAGGTGTTGTGCCTGCCCTCTATACAGAAGTACATGCGCACTTTAAATTGTTTGGTGATATCAACGAAGAAAAAGCAGAACGTGCTGTTAAGCTTTCCGTAGAAAAGTATTGTTCTGTTGCCAAGACCCTTGAAAAGTCTGCTGTTGTTACTCATAGTTTTGAAATTGTTAAGACCGCCTGATGGAAGAAAGAAATTTTGAAACGGACGCTATCCGTGCACAAAGCGAACGCTCAGAAAATAAAGAACACTCTGTTCCAATCTATTTGACTTCGAGTTTTGTGTTTGATGATGCAGAGCATGCACGGGCTTTATTTGCCGATGAAGTACAGGGAAATATTTATACCCGCTATTCAAACCCAAACAGCAATGAGTTTATAGAAAAAATGTGCCTGCTGGAAGGCACGGAAGATGGTATTGCCACGGCTTCTGGTATGGCTGCGATGTATGTGAGTATGGCTGCTTTGTTAAAATCAGGTGATCATGTGCTTGCTTCACGCTCCGTGTTTGGTTCAACACATCAAATCTTGAATACACTCTTCCCGCGATTTAATATTTCATACACGTATGCCGATATCGATGATCCTGCCTCATGGGAAAGTAAAATTCAGAAGAACACAAAAATGATTTTTGTGGAGACGCCTTCAAATCCGGCTCTGGACATTATTGATTTGGAATGGTTAGGAAAGTTGGCTGCAAAACATAAACTGATTTTGAATGTCGATAATTGTTTTGCGACTCCTTACTTACAAAATCCAGCCAAGTGGGGTGCGCATTTAGTTACGCATTCGGCTACTAAGTTTATTGATGGGCAAGGGCGCGTGATTGGAGGTGCAATCTTGGGAACCAAAGAATTAATTAAAGAGGTTCGTTTCTTTGCACGTCATACTGGACCAGCTATGTCGCCTTTTAATGCATGGCTACTTTCAAAGAGTTTAGAGACACTGGCCGTGCGTATGGAGCAGCATTGTAAAAACGCATTAGCGGTGGCAACTTATCTTGAAGGCAATCCACAAGTAGAGAAAGTGAAGTATCCTTTTCTTGCTTCACATCCTCAACATGAGCTAGCCAAAAAACAAATGCGGTTGGGTGGGGGAGTTGTATCCTTCGAAATAAAAGGTGGCATTGAAGGTGGTAGAAAATTCTTAAATGGGTTGAAGATGCTTTCACATTCAGCAAACCTGGGTGACACGCGCAGCATTGCAACCCATCCGGCCTCGACTACTCACTCTAAGTTAACGGAAGAAGAGCGACAGGCTGTAGGAATTACGCCAGGTTTAGTTCGGATTTCTGTTGGGCTAGAAAGTATTCAGGATATTATAAAGGATGTTGAGCAGGCGATAAAAGCTACTGGTTGAATTATGCTCAACTTAATAAGTAGGCATACTTGTATCAATCTCTTTGGCCCACGCTAGCACACCCCCTTTAAGATTATATAGATTCGTGAAGCCATGATTTTTTTCTAACCATTGCACCATGTTACCACTGCGGGCACCACTTCGGCAATGAATCACTACTTGCTTGTCTTTAGAAATGCGTTCAACACTGCTGGGTATTTCACCTTGCGGGATTAATTCGCCATCCAGATTACAGATGTCAAACTCATGCGGCTCACGCACATCTATCAATTGGAAGTCTGCGCCTGAATCTTTCAACGCTTTTAATTCCTGAACGGTTACTTCTTTCATAGTGGATTGTTTAGGGGTTGGAATCCCACAAAAATCATCATAATTGATCAAACTTTTGATACTTTTTCGCGAATTCTGATTGGCTATTTTTATCCGTAAACTCTCTAAGGTCATTGAATCAAATACTAGCACATGACCGGATAGCGGTTCGGCAAAGCCTGTAATAATCTTTATGGTTTCATTCGCCTGAATGCTTCCTATAATGCCTGTTAAAACTCCCAGCACCCCACCTTCTTCACAGTTGGGTATCGATTGGGGATCAGGAGGCAAAGGATAAAAATCGCGATAGTTAACTCCTTGCTTATAATTAAACACAGCAACTTGCCCTTCATATCGGAAGACCGAACCATACACCAGTGGCTTGTCGAGAAGTACGCATGCATCGTTCACTAAATAGCGTGTCGGAAAATTATCAGTACAATCTACCACTACATCAGCAGGAGCTAACAACGTTAATGCATTTTCCGATGTAACCCGATTTCGCAGGTAGTTAACTTTTATTGTAGGATTTAGCGAACTTATTTTTTTTGCTGCGGTTTCTGCTTTGGAGAGGTTGAGATCTTCTGTTGTAAAAAGTATTTGTCGTTGCAGATTGGAAAGTGAAACTACATCATCATCTATAATGGTAATTGACCCAACTCCGGCTGCCGCCAAGTACAACAGCACCGGACAACCTAATCCTCCGGCACCAATAACAAACACGGTTGAGTTTTTGAGTTTGCGCTGGGCTTCAGATCCAAAGTCGGGTAGCACAAAATGTCGACTATACCGAATCAGTTCATCGTTAGAAAATTGTTGATTTGTGTTACTCATTATTCCGTAATTTACGATACTTAAGACTAAGGTGTTCTACACTTTTTTTCTTTTAATAATTGAGTTACGCACTTATTGATTCTTTGTGTCGAAGTGTCTTTGTGGTTCACAAAAAAACTAAATTGAACCACTAAGGCGCAAAGTCACAAGGATGCACAAAGAAGCCGGAATCAATCTTATTCCACCGTAACTCCAGTTAATAAATAAGTGTAGGACACCAGATCATAATTGGAATTAAAACTAAATCTTAAAATGAATATGAGAGTTAATTATTCAAGTGGAGCAAAATGGGAAGATATTGTTGGCTACAGCCGGGCTGTAAAAATTGGAAACACGCTCGAGATCTCCGGTACAGTAGCAACCGAGGGCAGTAATGTTGTGGCCAAAGGAGATTTCTATGGACAAACCAAGTATATCCTTGAGAAGATAGAAAAAGTATTAAAACAAGCCGACTTTGAATTGAAAGATGTAGTACGCACCCGGATTTATGTAACTGACATAAGTTTCTGGGATGCGGTGGGAAAAGCTCATGGTGAATTTTTTAGCAAAATAAAACCTGTAACCAGCATGGTTGAGGTAAGTGGATTAATAGATGCAGACTATTTGGTGGAGATTGAAGTAACTGCTGTAAAGGAGAATTAAATCCTATTACCGATGCATGAATCAATGTTTACGCGAAATGAAAAGATTACACTTGGTGCGATTGCCTTTGGGTGCTTCTTACTTCACCTAATTACCAACCTGACAGGTGCGTATGGGTTCTTCCGCGATGAGTTGTATTACATTGCGTGTAGCGATCACCTCGCCTGGGGATATGTAGATCAACCACCATTCTCATTGTTCCTTTTAAAGTTTAGCAGAATGATTTTTGGTGATAGCTTAACGGCTATCCGAATAGTTCCCATGCTCATGCATACCGGAACGATTATAATAACAGGCCTGATGGTGAAGGAGATTGGCGGAAAACTCTTTGCTATTTTCATTGCATGCCTCGCCATTGCATTGTCCCCAATTCATTTAGGTGGGAGTTTGATTTACTCCATGAACTCGATTGATTCGTTCATCTGGGCGCTTTCAGTTTTATTGATTCTTAAAATAATAAACACAAAAAAGCAATCGTATTGGATTTGGCTTGGTATTTTATTAGGAATAGGATTGTTGAATAAAATAAGCGTTCTGTTTTTGGGTTCAGGAATTTTTGTAGGAATTCTTCTTACGAATCGTCAATGGTTTACCACTCGTTGGCCGTATCTAGTTGGAGCCATTGCATTTATTTTGTTCTTGCCATACATCGTTTGGAATATGACCAACGATTATGCACATCTCGAGTTTATTCACAATGCTTCATCCAGTAAGTATGCTGGCCTGAATGCAATCTCATTTATTAAAAGTCAGTTAACATTTCTCAACCCAATCAGTACTCCACTGTGGATTGGCGGGTTGTTGGCACTTTTCTTTTATGCTCCCCTCAAAGACTACAGAATTGTCGCATGGATTTATGTAACGGCTTTTGCAATCTTAATTATTAACGGAACCAGTAAAGGGGAATACCTTGCACCAGCATATGCTAGTCTACTTGCTGTAGCGGGAGTTTTCTTTGAACAGTTGACAAGTGAGAAAGTGAGGTGGGTGCGATACGTTTATCCAGTTCTGATAGTGATCAGCGCAAGCTTTTTGATGCCCTTGGTACTTCCTGTGCTCTCAGTTGAGAAATTTATTTCTTATTCTAAAAAGTTAGGAATTGAGCCAAGTTCGAACGAGGGTAAAAAACTTTCTGACCTACCACAGTTTTATGCCGATATGTTTGGGTGGAAAGAGAAGGCAAAGGATGTAGCAGAAGTTTATAATACTCTTTCGCAGGATGATAAAGTGAAATGTGCCATCATCTCCTCAAATTATGGACGATGTGGTGCAATTGATTTTTTTGGTGAGCAATATGGTTTACCAAAATCGATTGGAACGCACAATAACTATTGGATTTGGGGACCGAGAGATTATACAGGCGAAGTGATGATAATATTAGGTGGAGTTCTGGAAGATCATGTGAACGATTTTGAATCGGTTGTGCTTGCCGGAGTTTCATCGTGCGATCACTGCATGCCTTATGAAAATGATGTAAATATTTTCATTTGCCGTGGACTTAAGTATAAGGTGGCCGATGTTTGGCCTCATGAAAAGCATTATGACTGATCGAGGGATCAGTCATAATGTATATTTTAATCAAAGGATTAACAGAATTCTTCGAACACTTCAACCAAATGCTCACCAATCATTTGAGCGTTACGGCCTTCAATGTGATGACGCTCTACAAAGTGCACTAACTCACCATCTTTAAAAAGCGCAATCGCAGGCGAGGAAGGTGGATACGGTAAAGTATATTCACGTGCCTTTGCTACAGCCTCTTTATCAACCCCTGCAAAAACAGTTGTAAGGTTATTAGGTTTTTTAGAGGTATGCTGCAAAGCCCACTTAATTCCTGGTCGCGCTGCACCAGCGGCACAACCACATACAGAATTAATTACCAGCAGGGTAGTTCCTTTCTGGTCTTTCAATTCATTGTCAACATCTGCTGAGCTTTTTAACTCTTTGAAGCCAGCCACGGTCAAATCCTGGCGCATGGGGGCAACTAATGGTTCGGGATACATATTATTTTAATTTACGATTTTCAAAATTACGAAGTACGATTTAAAAACATTGCTTTTCAGGATTAGGTTCACATGAATCCAAGCTCAAGTTTGGCCGCTTCACTCATCATATCCTGTGAATAAGGAGGATCGAATGTTAATTCAACTTTCACACTACTAATCCCTTCAATTTCTTTCACTTTTTGTTCGGCTTCCACAGGAATAACTTCTGCAGATGGACACGAAGGAGAGGTTAATGTCATCAGGATGTAAACATTGTTAACCGGAAAAACACTGATCTCATAGATAAGTCCCAACTCATAAATATCAACTGGAATTTCAGGATCGTATACAGATTTTAATGCTGCAATTACCTTATCGCGCAATTCACCTTGTGGTACTTCTTTGGTCTGGGTTATATTTTCTGTTGTATCACTCACGAGCTCATTTCCTTTTTAGTTTTGTACGCCAACGCATACAATTTCATTTGTTTAATCATGGAGGCAAAACCATTCGAACGCTGCGTGCCAATGAAACGTTCCATGCCTATTTTATTCATGAAGTAAAGATCGGCATTTAAGATATCTTCTGGTGTTTGTCCATTAAAAATCCGAACCAACAAACTAACCAAACCTTTTGTGATGGCAGTATTGCTATCCGCTTCAAAATAAAGATGGTCGTCTTTTAAATCAGCTACCATCCATACTTTTGATTGGCAACCCTTTACGATATTGTCTTCCGTTTTATCAGCCTCTTTCATATCAGGAAGTTTTTGACCTAACTCCATGATATAAAACACAGTCATCTCCATATCTCCATCGAGTAGGGAGAACTCATTGATGATTTCATCTTGAGTTTGACTAATCGACATTACTTCAAAAATTTAATTATTCGTTCAATACCTTCTGCCAGCTGATCCACTTCATCTTTTGTGTTATACACTGAGAATGAAGCCCTAACCGTTCCCTCAATTCCGTATTGATCCATCAACGGCTGAGTGCAATGATGTCCTGTGCGAACGGCAATACCGCGGGCATCTAACATTTGTCCAATGTCAAAATGATGAATGCCTTCAACTACGAAAGATTGAACACCCACTTTATGCTTTGCTGTTCCAACAAGTTTTACATGCGGAATAGTTGAAAGTTTCTTAACTGTATAAGCAAGCAACTCAGCCTCATGGGCTGCTATGTTTTCTTTTCCTAGCTCATTGATGAATAAGATTGCTTCGTTAAGCGCAACAACATCTGCAATATTAGGTGTGCCTGCCTCGAATTTATAAGGAAGGTCGTTGTAAGTGGTTTTAGCAAACGAAACCTCTTTGATCATTTCACCACCTCCCATGTATGGAGGCATCTTTTCCAGGAGTTCTTTCTTTCCATACAAAATACCGGTGCCAGTAGGGCCATACATTTTGTGCGAGGAAATGCAATAGAAATCGCAATCAAGTTCTTGAACATTGATGGAAATGTGTGCAGATGCCTGTGCGCCATCAATCAACACAACAGCCTTATGGCTGTGTGCGATATCAATAATCTCATTTATAGGGTTGATGGTTCCCAAACTATTGGAAGCATGATTAACCGCAACAATTTTAGTCTTATCAGAAATTAATTTTCGATAGGCATCTAAATCAAGCTCTCCAATTTCAGTAACGGGAATTACTTTTAATGTCGCTTTCTTTTCTTCACAGATCAGTTGCCATGGAACAATGTTTGAATGATGTTCCATTCCTGAAACAATCACTTCATCACCCTCTTTAAGGAAAGCCCGACCATACGATGATGCAACCAGATTAATACTTTCGGTTACGCCACGGGTAAAGATGATTTCTTCAACATGCTTTGCATTGATAAACTCCTGCATGGCATGCCGGGTTTGCTCATACGCTTTGGTAGCACGCTCAGCCAGTGTGTGAATACCCCGATGAATATTTGCGTTGTCTTTTTCGTAGTAGGAGGTAAGCGCATTAATTACGCGCTTTGGTTTTTGATTTGTTGCAGCATTATCCAAATACACTAACGGCTTACCATTCACCTGCTGGTTTAAAACCGGAAACTGAGTTCTGATTTTTAAAATGTCTAACGGAGTATGTGCTGTTAATGTACTCATCTCTAAAAATTCTTATGAAGACGCTCAGCAATTAAACCATCCAAATAGGATTTCAATGCTTCGTTTTTAATGGGTGTTAGCACATCCGCTGCAAAAGCATATAGCAACATCGCTTTCGCAATAGATTCTGAAATTCCGCGTGAGCGCAAATAGAACATGGCTTCTTCATCAAGTTGCCCAGTAGTGCAACCGTGCGAACACTTCACGTCATCGGCCCAAATTTCAAGTTGAGGTTTGGTGTTAACCGTTGCTGAATCAGAGATTATGATGTTCCTGTTGGATTGAAACGCATTTGTCTTTTGTGCATGTGGCCGGACAAATATTTTCCCGTTGAATACACCTTTGGAATTGCCATCCATAATTCCTTTATACAATTCATTACTGAATGAATTAGCCTTACGATGATCCACTACCGTGTGATTATCAGCTAAGGTACTTCCATTAAGCAAGTACAATCCATAAAAGTGAGATTCACAATTTTCGCCATCAATCGTGATGTTGAAATTATTGCGAACAACCTTCCCTTGTAATGTTAATGTAAAGGTATTTACCTGACTTGAGTTGGATTGATGAATTACAGTATTAGCTACCTGATGCAGTTGATCATCATTTTGAATTTTGCAATATTCAAAACTTGCATGTTCACCCACTACAATTTCTTCAGTCAAAGTATTAAACACAGGATTCGTTCCAACAGAATCAAACTTTTCAATCAGGTTGAGTGAACTGTTGTTGCCAACAATAGCGAGTATTCTTGCATGAGCAATTACTTGTTCTTGATTGGCATCGTTGATATTTAAAAGCAAGAATGGTTTTTCAACGACCGTGTTTTCAGGGACGTGAATAAAAATACCTTCTTGCCAAAAAGCACTATTGAGTGCGGCAAATGAATCTGATTCTGGGTTTACTAATTTATCAAAATGCTGATTGATAAGTTCTTTATCGTTCTCAAATGCTTCGGAAAGAGTCTTTACTTTTACTCCGATTGGAAGATTTTTAACTGCTGATAGGTGATTTGAGTAAGCGCCATTGACAAACACAATCAAATGAGCATCAAGACCTGGAATCAAAAACTCATCAATGGATTTAATAGATGAAGGTGAAATCTCATTTTTCCATGTAAAATTCTTCTCTAGACTTTTGGTGATGGGAGCGAAGCGGTACTCTTCATGTTTTGTGCTTGGCAATCCATTCTTTTTCAAGAACTGAATTGCTTTATCACGATTCTTAGTAGCCTCACCAAATTTTGCTTCTTGAAAACTGGCAATGACTTCGTCTGTAAGGTCCTTATGGGTTATAGTCGAATTCATATTAAGCAACAGCTACTTCATTTTTAATCCAATCGTAGCCCTTAGCTTCTAATTCGAGTGCTAAGTCTTTAGTGCCCGACTTTACAATTTTTCCTTTATACAGTACATGTACAAAATCAGGTACGATATAATCCAGCAAACGCTGATAGTGAGTTACTACTATAATTGCGTTGTTCTTATTACGTAGTTTGTTCACCCCATTGGCAACAATGCGTAAGGCGTCAATATCAAGACCAGAATCAGTTTCGTCAAGAATAGCCAACTTAGGTTCAAGCATAGCCATTTGGAAAATTTCATTACGCTTCTTTTCTCCACCTGAGAATCCTTCATTCAATGCTCTGCTCAAGAGTGATTGATCAATTTCAACCAAACTCATTCGCTCTTTCATGAGTTGAAGAAAGGAAACTGCATCTAATGCGGGTAAACCTCTATACTCGCGAATCTGATTGAGCGCAGTCTTCATAAAGTTGATTGTACTCACACCAGGGATTTCAACAGGATATTGAAACGCCATGAAGATACCTTCACGCGCACGATCTTCCGGAGATAAGTCCAACAAGTTCTTACCCAAAAAATCAATTTCGCCAGCACTTACCTCATACTCTTCTCTTCCACTAAGCACAGATGCGAGTGTACTTTTACCAGAACCGTTGGGTCCCATAATAGCGTGTACTTCTCCAGCATTTACTTTGAGATCAATTCCATTCAAGATTTGCTTTTCACCAATCTTAGCTTGTAAATTTTTGATTCTTAACATTTCGTATTTCAAGATTTCAGATTCTAGTTTAATATTTTGATCAGATTAACCCACACTACCTTCCAGCGTAAGCGCCAAAAGTTTTTGAGCTTCTACGGCAAACTCCATGGGTAATTGATTTAAAACTTCCTTCGCATAACCATTCACAATCAACGCTACAGCCGCCTCTTCATCAATACCACGCTGCAGGCAATAGAAGATTTGATCTTCACCAATTTTAGAAGTAGTTGCTTCGTGTTCTATCCGTGCGCTATTATTTTCTACATCGATGTAGGGGAAAGTATGTGCTCCACACTGATCTCCCATCAACAAAGAATCACATTGTGAGTGATTGCGGGCATTCGTTGCGCGCTTCATTACGTGTACTTGTCCGCGATAACTGTTCTGTGATTTCCCGGCAGAGATTCCTTTACTCACAATGCGCGAGCGTGTGTTCTTGCCAATGTGAATCATCTTGGTTCCAGTATCTGCCTGCTGATAATTATTTGTTACTGCAACTGAATAAAATTCACCCACCGAATAATCTCCCTTAAGCACACAGGAAGGATATTTCCAGGTAATAGCAGATCCTGTTTCAACTTGTGTCCAGGAAATTTTAGAATGATCGCCAGCACACAATCCACGCTTGGTTACGAAATTGTAAATACCACCCTTTCCATTTTTATCACCGGGATACCAGTTCTGCACTGTAGAATATTTTATCTCGGCATCCTTCATAGTATACAGTTCTACCACAGCCGCATGCAATTGATTTTCATCACGCATAGGGGCGGTGCAACCTTCAAGGTAACTTACGTATGAGCCTTCATCTGCAATAATCAACGTGCGCTCAAACTGACCTGTGTTTGCTGCATTGATACGGAAGTAGGTAGACAATTCCATCGGACATCTTACACCTTTCGGGATGTAACAAAATGATCCGTCAGAAAAGACAGCTGAGTTTAAGGCAGCAAAATAGTTGTCATTAATAGGCACAACAGAACCTAAGTATTTTTTGATGAGTTCAGGATGTTCTCTTACGGCTTCGCTGAATGAACAAAAGATAATTCCAAGTTCACCAAGTTTATCCTTAAAAGTAGTTGCCACGGAAACACTATCGATAACAGCATCAACCGCTACACCCGTTAATCTCTTCTGTTCGGTTATTGAGATGCCTAGCTTTTCAAACGTTTTGATTAATTCAGGATCCACCTCATCAAGACCACCAAGGGTGACTTTCTTTTTTGGTGCTGAATAATAAATGATATCCTGATAATTGATGGGGGGGTGGTTGACATTAGCCCATTGTGGCTCAGTCATTTTTTCCCAAAGTCTAAAAGCTTTTAAGCGCCACTCTAACAACCAAGCTGGCTCCCCTTTCTTTGCAGAAATGAAACGAACTGTATCCTCATTTAACCCTTTCGGAGCCTCATCAGCTTCCAGGTTAACATTCCAGCCATGTTCGTATTCTTTCGAGGTGATTTCTTCCAGTACCTGATTGTCCTTACTCATTGATGCCTATTTAGACTAATTTCAAATAATAGTCAAAATTACAACAAAAATGAGTGTTTAAGGTTCTCTAAATCCTGAAATTTATTCGATTAAGTAAGTTTTAAATTCCGATCTAAACTCTCCTCGAGCGAGATCATAGTTTCCGTGCGGTCGATTCCCTCTACTTGTTGCATTTTATCGTGTAAAACCTCTTTTAGATGATTTGTATCGCGGCAATGGATCTTTATAAACATGGAATAATTACCTGTTGTATAATGGATATTCGTTATTTCAGGAATGCTTCTTAGTTTAGACAAAACGCTATCGTATAAAGCACTCTTTTCCAGATAGATACCAATGAATGCCGTGATATCATAACCGAGTTTTGCATAGTTGATGCGCAAGGTAGTTTTATCTAGAATACCTGCGTCTTCCATCTTATTCATACGCACGTGTACAGTACCTTGCGACACATTTACTTTCTTTGCTACCTCGGTATATGGCCGCTTTGCATCCTGCATTAGGATCTCCAATATTTTGAGATCTGTATTGTCAAATTCAAAATTTCGACTCATGATAGGGATTGTTTATTTAAAAATATTCAACATAATTACACAATTATTAAATAATATTCAAAATTTAAATCATTTTGTTGACACGAATTCATAATTAATGTTCCTTTGCTAAAGAAATTACAATGTAGGGTGTTGAAATAGGCAGACAAGCCCTCCGATCTCGGGGGTGGAGATAACAGGACAAAGTTGGGCAACCAAGCTAACTGCTCCGTGGAGGTTCGAGACCTTCCTCTACAGCATAATAAGATTCAAGAAATTGAATCAAGTCGTTCTTAAAAATTGTAGGGTGTTGAAACTGGCAGACAAGCCCTCCTGTCTCGGGGGTGGAGAGAAAAGGATAAACGCAAGGTAATGTTTTGCTGAAAGGCAAAACTAGGGTTGACCACTTCATAGGTTCTCATGCTTTGCAGCTAACTTCTCCGTGGAGGTTCGAAGCCTCCCTCTACAGCCACAAGCCTTGTCTAAATTTATTAGGCAAGGCTTTTTTTATTCCCTAAACGGCCTAACAATCGATTGCCGAACCCACCTTTTTTTTCGTTCTTTAGAATCTAAAATTTCTAAAGATGAGCGCACCCTGGTTTTCAAAATATCCGAAAGGAATTCCACACGAAATTGGTCCTTATGAGTACGATTCACTTATTGAACTTTTTGAAGTAGCCGTTAAAAAATTCCCGAACCGCGTAGCGTTTGACAATTTCGGAAAGCAAATCACCTTCCTGGAGGTGGATGAGCAAGCCACAGCGTTTGCTTCCTATCTTCAAAACGAGTTAAAACTAAAGAAAGGCGATCGCGTTGCGATTCAGATGCCAAATCTTATTCAGTTTCCCATAGCTTTTATGGGTGTCATTAAAGCTGGTTTGATTGCAGTTAACACTAATCCGCTTTATACATCACCAGAAATGGAACACCAATTTAATGATGCAGGTGTTTCGGCCGTGGTGATTGTCTCAAACTTTGCTCACAACCTCGAACCAATCCTTTCAAAGATTCCCGCCAAGCATATTATAGTAACCGACATGGGCGATATGATTGGCGGTGTTAAAGGAGCAATTTTAAACTTTGTTGTGAAGTATGTGAAGCGGATGGTTCCCAAATTCCATATCCCTAATGCAATCTCATTTAAAGATGCATTAAGAAAAGGGAGTACACTTAAATATCAACGACCTAAGATTGATATCGAAGATCTTGCAGTGCTTCAATATACCGGAGGCACAACAGGTGTTTCAAAAGGTGCTCAACTCTCGCATCGAAACATCATAGCGCATAACATGATGATTACTCATTGGTTTAAACCTTTGATGACGGCCGGCCAACAAGATATTATTATTACTGCGTTGCCCTTGTATCACATTTTTGCACTTACCGTAAATGGATTGCTGATGTATACGCAAGGAGTGAAGAGTATTTTGATTACCAATCCACGCGACATGCCAGGGTTTGTGAAAGAACTGAAGAAGCATCGATTCTCAATTATCACAGGAGTAAACACGTTGTTCAATGGCTTAATGAATAATCCTGATTTTAAAGATTGTGACTTCTCTGCATTGAAAGGTACGATTGCCGGAGCTATGGCCGTGCAAGAAGTAGTTGCAAATAAATGGGAAGAGATAACAGGAAATCCACTAGTGGAAGGATATGGATTAAGTGAGACCTCACCTGTGTTGTCGTGCAATCCATTAGATGGAAGTCACAAACGAGGCACTATTGGTATTCCGATGCCAAGTACAGAGCTTGCAATTTTTGATGATGATGGTAAACAACTTTCGCAAGGTGAAATTGGTGAAATATGTGCGCGTGGTCCGCAAGTAATGCGTGGGTACTGGAATAAAGATAATGAAGGAGTGTTCTTCCCGGGCAATTGGTTTCGCACGGGTGATATCGGACTGATGGATGAGGATGGATTCTTTAAAATTGTTGACCGGAAAAAGGATATGATTAAAGTATCCGGATTTAATGTGTATCCGAATGAAGTTGAAAATATAATTTCCAAACATCCTAAAGTACTTGAAGTTGCAGCGATTGGCTTACCCGATGAGCGATCAGGTGAAGTAGTTAAAGCTTTTGTTGTGAAGCGCGATCAAAGTTTAACAGAAGAAGAGTTGCGCACGTATTGCCATGAGTACATGACGAACTACAAAATACCTAGGCATTTTGAGTTTAGAGAAGAATTACCGAAAACCAATGTGGGTAAAATTTTACGCAGAGCCTTGAAGGAAGAGGAAGCAGCTAAGGCTGTTTAGATGTTAATTCAATGTGTAGTTGGTAACAATTAACTAATTTAATATTCACACTTAAGGAATAATCGGGTTACGGTTGTTTCCCTTTTTTGTGTGTGAAGATTTTATTGATAACTCAAGAGGACGTTTTAGCAGGATCAAGTTTTTCAGTTTCTTATTTAGCAAAAGGCTTGAGTCTAAAAGGACATGATGTTATTGTCGCTGCGCGCTCTGGTTCAATTTTGGAAGAGCAGTTTCAAAACTCAGACGTAGTATTTGAACCAATTTCAATTCGATCCAGATTCAATTGGAAATCTATTAATGAGGTTGCCAAATTAGTCCGCAAATATCAGATTCAAATCGTAAACGCGCAATCAAGCAAGGATCGTTATATAACTGTGTTTGCTAAATTCCTTTTTAAACTTCCCGTTGCGCTAATCCACACACGAAGGCAGGTCTCATTAAGTTTGGGTGGCTTTTTTCAAAATATGATCTATGTTTGGGGAACTGATAAAATTGTAGCTGTTAGTCATGGAGTTAAGGAATCATTGTTAAACAATCGTATTCCTGACAAGCATATTAAGGTAATACATAATGGTACCCCTCCTGAGAAGTATCAACACATTTCTACTTTTACTATTGAAAAGCTAAAACAAAAGTTTTCGATCCAACCTCATGATTTAGTAATCGGTTGTATTTCACGAAGGAAAAAACAAGATCAATTATTACGGTCATTAGACTCAATTGGGTACCCTGTTAAAGTAATTCTTATAGGCATTCATGAAGATGAAGAGCTAAAGAAAATTCAATCGGAGTTTATCTATCCGCATCAAATTAATTATGAAGGAGAGGTGGAACCTTCCTTAGCGCTTCATTATTATAAGCTGTTTACTTGTACTGTTTTATGCTCCACCACAGAGGGCTTGTCACAGGGTCTTCTCGAATCAATGTATTTAGGTTCGCCAGTAATTGCCACTGCAGCGGCAGGAAATCTGGACTTGATTCAGGATGGAAAAAATGGATTGCTATTTAATGAAGAAGATACTGTTGCGCTGGCCGAGAGCATTAAAAAGATAGCTGGTGATCAAAAATTGAGAGATTCTTTGATATTAGGTGGAATTAATACCGCGACCGATACTTTTTCTATCAAACGGACGGTGTCGGCATATGAAGAGTTTTATGTGGGTCTATTATCTTCGCGCAAAAGATATCTTCATGAACAACCTAAAACTATCTGGCCTCATTTGCCTTCACATTCTTCTAACCGCATTTAGTTCAATCGCGCAACCCACTACTGTTTCTCAGATTCATTATCCTGAGGAAGCGCATTTGAAGAACATTCGTCAGCTTACATTCGGTGCGGACAATGCTGAGGCTTACTGGAGTTTTGATGGTAAGAAAGTAAGTTTTCAATCGAACAATAAAGATTGGGGCTTGTCGTGCGATCAGATTTTTTATATGCCTGTAGATGGTATGAATTTGAGCACAGGTACTAAGCCACCTCTTGTTAGTACTGGTTTAGGTAGAACAACGTGTGCGTTCTTTATGCCAGGTGATAAAACTATTCTTTTTGGATCAACTCATTTAGGTGGTAAAGATTGTCCGGTAGATCCAGGGCGTACACCCGGTGGTAAATACCTATGGCCAGTTTATGACACGTATGATATTTTCGTTTCCGACTTAAAAGGAAAAGTAAAAAAGCAATTAACAAACTTACCCGGTTACGATGCAGAGGCTACTGTTTCCCCGAAAGGAGACAAGATTGTGTTTACGTCTACACGCAATGGTGATCTTGATTTATACATCATGGATATCAACGGAAAAAATGTAAAGCAAATCACAAATGAAATTGGATATGATGGAGGTGCTTTCTTTTCACCGGATGGTAAGAAGTTAGTGTTCCGTGCATCGCGACCAAAAACAGAGGAAGCTAAGAAGGAATACTTAGATTATTTAAAGCAAGGTTTAGTAGCACCAACCGAAATGGAAATTTATACGTGCAACGTAGATGGTTCCGATCTAAAGCAAATTACCAATCTTGGTAAAGCTAACTGGGCACCGTTTTATCATCCGGCCGGAAAGAAAATTATCTTCAGTTCCAATCACAAAGGAAGCCGAGGCTTTCAGTTTAATTTGTTTATGATCAATGAAGATGGCACCGGATTAGAACAGATTACTTATGATGGAGTATTCGATTCATTCCCGATGTTTTCACCCGATGGAAAACGTATCATCTTTTCTTCCAACCGGAATAATGGGGGAACCCGTGATACAAATTTATTCGTTGCTGACTGGGTTGATTAGTTCATCAAGTTCTCCACTCCGTAAAACTTATCGATAATAATCAGGATCGAAAAAATTCCAAGGATTACCGGACAGATATAGCGGATTGAAAAATTGATATACTTTTCAAGGAATGAATTTTTATAAGTTTCATTACCCTGATAAAGTTCTTCGCTCATATTGTGTGTACCCCATCGTCTCACAATAAATATAGTCATCAGGCAGCCGCCTAAGGGTAAACTTATATCAGAGAAAACTTCGCTTACAAAATCGAGAGCTGAGCGACCTTGGTAGAAGGGAAGTGAGGAGAACATTTTAACAGCACCTTGCGAAAGCATACTTGGCAATCCTAAAATAAAGATCACTCCCGCCAACAGCCACGTTGTTGCCTTTCTCGACCATTTCTTTTGATCTACGAAATAAGCAACCGGTACTTCCAGCAGTGAAATCGTGGAGGTAAGTGCTGCAAAACATAACAGCAAAAAGAATCCACCGCCAATAACACGACCAAAGATTGGTCCCATGGAATTAAAGATTCCTGGCAGCACTACAAAAACAAGTGCCGGCCCTTCGGCAGGTGATTGACCTTGCGAAAAAACCAGCGGAAAAATTAGCAATCCCGAAAGGAAAGCAACTGACATATCCATAACAGTAATGGTAGCTGCTGAACTTATGATGTTTTGATTCTTACTAACATACGAACCATAGGTAATCAATGCACCCATACCCAACGATAACGAGAAGAATGCCTGACCAAGCGCAGAGTAAATAGTTTGGAAATTTATTTTCGAGAAATCGGGTAGCAAATAGAAACTAATACCTGCCGATGCATTGGGTAACGTAAGAGAATAAATGATGAGCAAAATCAAAATTGAAAAAAGAGCAGGCATCATAATTTTTGATGCGGCTTCAATTCCTTTTTGTACTCCCTTCAGCACGATAAAAGCAGTAAGCGCCATAAAGCACATTGAGAAAAACAGGTTGTCCCAAAAATCAGTTACATATTCTGAAAAGAAAGTACCGTAGTTTGGATGATCTAATAAATTACCGAATGAGATTTCAAGAAAATAGCCAAAGGCCCATCCTGCTACCACATTATAAAAAGACAAAATCATAATCCCGCAAAGGATGCCATACAAACCTAAGTAGCCCCAATTCTTACCGCCCAATTGTTTGTATGATCCATACGCATCGGAAGCCGCTTTGCGACCGATTGCAATTTCGCCAAGCATAATTGGATAGCACAACAAAAAAGTTAGAAGTATATAGATCAACAGGAAAGCAGCGCCCCCGTTTTGTCCTGCTTCATAAGGAAACTTCCAAATGTTACCAAGACCAACAGCCGAACCAGCTGCTGCCATAATGAAACCCAGTCTGCCTGAAAAGTTACCCCGATTTGCCATGGAAGATTATAATAGTATGGTGCAAAATAGAACCTTAAACTAAAATTATCAAAAACGTGTTTGTTTTATGTCAATGTCCCTAACTTGAAGTTTAATTAGCTTAACCCATAATCTTTTACTTGCGCGATGGAAGAAATTAAGAAGTTGACTACCCAGGAAAAAGCACTAAGGATCAATCTAAACAGGTCTATTTATGGATCGTTTGCAGAGATAGGAGCAGGACAGGAGGTAGCGGCCAATTTTTTTAAGGTGGGTGGAGCTTCAGGCACAATTGCTAAAACCATGTCGGCATATGATATGAAGTTTAGTGATGCAATTTATGGGGTATGTGATCGCTATGTGTGTGAAGATCGCCTGATACAAATGTTAGATCATGAGTATTCATTACTGCCTGAACGATTACCTACTCGAATTAAGGACACGCGTTTCTTTTCGTTTGCCGATACGGTTGAAGTATTAAATTTTGAACGCACCAATCAAGGGCATGGTTGGATTGGTTTACGGTTTCAATTAGAACCGGAAGGGCCTTTTAATGATTGCGTAGTGCATGTGAAGATGCATGATAATGATCCTATTCAACAGCAGATCTCATTAGGAATTTTAGGAGTGAACATGATTTTTGGGTGCGTGTTTATGAGCGAACCTGAAGACATCATTAACTCTTTGCTGGATGGACTGACTTCGCGGAGAATGGAAGTGGATATGTTTCGATTGGGCGGACCAAACTTTGAGAAAGTTGACAACCGCCTGATGGCCTTGAAGCTTGTGAAAAATGGATTGACTAAGGCTGCTATGTTTGGACCAGACGGAACAGTAATGCAGCCGTCCGAAGCATTGTATAAAAAAAATGTACTTGTACTTCGTGGTCGGTTTAGACCGGTTACGCATGTGAATGTGGATATGCTGCTTGCTTCGCGTAGACATTTCAAAAAGGAACCCGATGTTGACAAATCGCGGATGGTTGTGTTAACCGAGCTTACGCTTAATGATCTGAGTTCGGATGGACAGATCGATGAAAAGGATTTTCTGTATCGTGCTGAAATTATCTGCTCGTTAGGCCAAACAGTTTTAATCTCAAATTACTTTGAATACTATCGGTTGGTAGATTATCTATCCAGAATCACAAAGGGCAAAAAAATTGGACTCGTACTGGGTATTTATGCGCTTCAAAAAGTATTTGAAGAGAAAACGTATGAGAAGATACGCGGTGGAATTTTAGAAAGCTTTGCTTCACTCTTCGGTTCGAATGTGAAACTCTATATTTATCCATCACTTCGCTATGGAACAAGTGAATTGTTTACGCTGGCAGATTTCGAAAAAGATTTGCCCGATAATTTACAGCCTTTGTTCCGCTATCTGATTGCAAATAATAAGTTAGAAGACATTCGTAACGCGAATACCAACAACCTGCATATTATTTCAGATAACGTATTAGCAATGATTCGAAAAGGAGAGGACGGCTGGGAAAAATATGTTCCATCTAAAGTAGCAGAAGCTATTAAAGAAAACGGGTTGTTCGACTACCCAATGACAAAAGTTATTGCTTAGTATATCGAGCAAGGCACTTCGTCAATCTTTAATTTGCACGTTCTTAAAGCTTTCCGTCTTGCTTCATACGCGAAAAGTATGAACGTGATTCTGCCAACACTTTTGGCGCTAACAAAAACCCTGAGATCATGGTAGGTAATGCCATCAGTGCATACGCAATGTCTATAATGTTCATTACATCTTGCATGGAAAGGATTGCTCCAAGCACAATCGTGATGAGGTAGAAGTAGTTGTAGTAGGTTCCAGCCTTCACTCCGGCAAGGAACGACATAGCTTTGTTTCCGTAATAACTATATGAGAACAACGAAGTGATTGCAAAGAAAAAGGCACACAGTAATAAAAGATACTTGCCAGTGCTGCCTAAACCCATTTCCATGGCCGATGCCGTTAATGTAGCTCCTTCAGGAGAACAATTATCAATGGTGGTTTCCCAAACTCCGGTAACTAAAATTGTAAGACCTGTAAGTGTACATACTAATAATGTGTCAATGGCAGGGCTAAGCATGGATACAAGTCCTTCACGAATCGGTTCGGCACTTTGAGAAGCACCTAATGCCATTGGTGCCGTACCAATACCCGCTTCATTTGAGAACGAAGCTCTCCGCACTCCCAATACAATAAGTCCGCCCAACGCACCACCTAATGCCGGGTTGCAATCGAGGTTGTAATAATTTGCATTGAATGCTTCTGAAAAAATTAGTCCAAAGAAATAAGGGACTTGACTTGCATTCAACAAAAGAATGGTGACTACTAATCCAAAATAAATTACAATCATCAGAGGCACCATTTTACCGGCCCATACACCAATGCGTTGAATACCACCGATAATTACTATACCTGAAATAATCATGAGTGTAAATCCGATAGCAAATTTTAAAGTGTTGATCTCAGCACCCAGAATATTGAACGAAGCAGCTTTTAAATCAGGATCAGTAATACTGATTCCAATAATAACCTGCGTAAGTTGATTGGCTTGAAAGATCGGTAAACAACCAACCATAGCGCATACACAAAATAGAATTGCCAAGGGCTGCCATTTTTTCCCTAGTGCTTCACGAATCACATACATGGGCCCACCCTGAATGTTACCAGCAGAGTCTTTGCCACGAAACATAACCGATAGCGTGCTGGTAAAATAATTTGTAGACATACCAACAAACGCAGTTACCCACATCCAAAATAATGCACCGGGCCCGCCAAGACTAATAGCTGCAGCAACACCGGCAATGTTACCCATCCCAACGGTTGATGCTAGTGCTGTAGACAATGCCTGATAAGGAGTTATCTGGCCTGGATCATTTGGGTTATGAAACTTACCTCGTAGGATGGCAATCGCGTGGCCAAAATGTTTGTATGGAATAAGTCGTGAGTAGAAAAAGAAAAAAACTCCGCCAAGGATGAGGAGAAAAAGAACTGGATTCCAAACGCCTGTGGCAATTGCATTAACTATTTCGCTCATCGAAGAATGATTAGGTTAAATTCCTTTTGTGGCTAAAGTATGAAATTAATTTCGATCCTGATTGCTCTTTTATATGGAGGTTCTCAGTGAATTGAATTTTGATAGAATGACTTATGAACTTCTATGCGAGGCGAGTGCCCATTGACTAAGCTCCCACAATACCCGTGCGCCAACATTTGCATCCCATTCATTGTTTGATGGTGCTACTTCACAAAGATCGAAGCCAATAATCTTCTTTCCTGACTTCACAAGTTCTTGAATGAGGTAGGCAACTTGATTAAACTCTAAACCACCGGGAACAGGAGTACCTGTGTTAGGGCAAAGTTTTGGATCGAGGCCATCAATATCAAAACTGATGTAAACTAAATTAGGTAACTCTTTGATGATCTCCGCGCAGATCGCTTTCCAGGTTTCACCTTCATACAAGCGTGCTTTGAGATCCTGATCATAAAACGTTTTCACGCGCCCCATCGAGCGATCAATCACCTGAACTTCTTCTTCGCACAAATCGCGAACACCCACTTGCACCAATCGTGATACGCCTGGAAGTTTTAACGCATTATACATAATAGAGCCATGCGAATACGAGAAGCCTTCGAACGCTTTTCGCAAATCGGCATGCGCATCAATTTGCAGAATACCAAAGCGATCATACTTGGTAGCTAATGCACGAACGAGTCCGAGTGGAGTACTATGATCGCCACCCAGAACACCAACCAATTTACCTTCTTTAAGATATTGAGTACTTAGGTTTTTTAGGTAGATGTTTAAGTTTTCGCAGGCTTCGTTAATTTTTTTTATGATCAGGCTTCCTGATTCTATCGCAGCACCTTCTTCAAGTGCTTGAATGTGACTTTTAGCCAGCTGCCTGAGGCTCTTGTTTTCGGTCAGTAGTTCATTGGAGATGGGTAGCATAGCAATGGAAGATTGCCAGGCATTATTAATAGAGTGATGATGTAAATCAATTTGCGTGGAGGCTTTAAGAATGGCATTGGGTGCATTGGCCGTTCCTTCGCGATAGGAAACTGTAACTTCCCAGGGAACTGGAATAATAATTAACTGAGCATCGGTTTGCTCTACTGGCAATCCAAAAAGATTACCCTTTTTTCCTAATCCATTGGGATCAAAACTATCACTCATAGTGTAAATCAAATTTAATTTTATGCATCTGACGCCTCAAGGGTGTCTTGACGCCTATATCTTGATTGGCGTTCCTGAACTTTCGGAAAGTTCTGACCATGGAATTTCAAAAACAAGCGCACGAATTTCTGAGGTATCCATCGCTGCAATCTCCTCTCCATTGGTTAAGTAACTGTAAAGTTCTACAATAGTAGGGAAGTGTCCTACTATCATCACATTACTGACTAACGAATCCAACTCATTGATTAGTTTAAGAATTTCAAGTTTACTGCTCGAATAAATAGTTTGATTGACCTTAATAGTTGTGGCATCAATCTTTAATTGTGTGGCAATTTGTGATGCTGTTTCGAGCGCTCGCATGGCCGGGCTTGAGAGGATTACATCGGGAAAAATTCCTTTTGATTTTAAAAATTTTCCAACACTATTTGCTTGTTGCACGCCCACAGGAGTGAGATTGCGTTCCGCATCCGATTGATGAAGTCCGCTTACCGCTTGTGCGTGACGTATTATATAGAGAATCCGACTCATTGAAGCTAAAATTGATGCGTGATCAAAATTTATTTTGAATCAATATTATAATAAGAGTAAATACGAACCAATTTTCTTTTAAACCAATGGTTATCAATACCCTTGCGTCAAATTAAAATTCTGATTTTGCCGGGTTAAAGGTGTGCTTAGAGCGCCTGTTTGACTCGTTTCAACTTTGTGTTTTTAAAAATTTACTGATATTTGAAGCGTTTGAAAGTAAAATTGAGCGCATGTCCAAGAACTTAGTAATTGTTGAGTCACCTGCGAAAGCGAAGACGATAGAAGGCTATTTAGGTAAGGATTATAAGGTCTCATCGAGCATGGGTCACATCCGTGATCTTGCAAAAGGAAACGGTGCAATCGACATAGAAAATAACTTTGAACCTACGTATGAGGTCTCACCTGATAAGAAGGATGTTATAAAGAAATTAAAAGAGCTAGCGAAGGAGGCCGAAATGGTTTACCTGGCAAGCGATGAGGACCGTGAGGGAGAAGCCATTTCGTGGCACTTAAAAGAAGTACTTGATCTTAATGATAAGAACACAAGACGAATAGTTTTTACTGAAATCACTAAGAGTGCCATCTTAAATGCGATTCAAAATCCGCGCGGCATTGATATCGATTTAGTAAATGCACAACAAGCACGTAGATTATTAGATCGGTTAGTAGGGTTTGAGTTGTCCCCAATACTTTGGAAAAAAATCAGTACGGGTCTTTCGGCAGGCAGAGTGCAATCTGTTGCTGTGCGATTAGTAGTAGAGCGGGAGCGCGATATTGAAAAGTTTGAAGCGAAATCATCCTTCAAGGTTTCAGCCATTTTTGATTTAGGAAATGGAAAGCAGCTGATCGCTGATCTGGGCGAAAAGTTTAGTGAAGAAAGTGATGCTATAGCATTTTTAGAATCGTGCAAGGGAGCAACGTTCTCTATTTCTGATCTTGTAAAAAAACCAGCAAAGAAATCTCCTGCACCTCCGTTTACAACATCAACGTTGCAACAGGAAGCGGGTCGCAAATTAAGTTTCTCGGTTTCGCAAACCATGATGGTTGCTCAGAAACTGTATGAAGCAGGTAAGATCTCTTATATGCGTACTGATTCATTGAATCTTTCTGAAGATGCCGTGAAAGGTGCAGTCAATCAGATTCAATCTGCTTACGGAAAAGAATTTATTCAAACCCGTAAGTTTAAAACTAAATCAGCCAGTGCACAGGAAGCTCACGAAGCCATTCGTCCTACTGATTTTTCAGTGATGAGTCCGGGTATGGATCGCAATGCAGAACGCTTGTATGATTTGATTTGGAAACGTGCCATTGCATCTCAAATGGCTGATGCGGAATTAGAAAGAACTACAGCTACTATAGCTATCTCAACTAATCCAAGAACGATGACTGCCTCTGGTGAAGTAATCAAGTTTGAAGGATTTTTGAAAGTATATATGGAGTCGAAAGATGATGACGACTCGGAAGATGAAGAAAGTGGCAAAGTACTTCCGCCATTGAATGTGGGGCAGGTGTTGGATTTGGATCAGCTTTCAGCAACGCAAACATTCTCTCGTCATGCTGCTCGTTACACAGAAGCTAGCTTGGTTAAAAAATTAGAAGAGTTAGGTATTGGCCGACCATCAACATACGCACCAACAATCTCAACTGTGCAAAAGCGTGGGTATGTTGTGAAGGAAAGCAGGGAAGGAGTGGAGCGGCATTATAAAATGCATGTGCTCAAGTCCAATGCAATTGAATCGATAACCAAAACAGAAAATACCGGAGCCGAGAATAATAAATTGTTCCCTACCAATACGGCTATGATCGTGAATGACTTTCTGGTGGAACATTTTTCAGATATAACAAACTATTCATTCACAGCAGAAATAGAAAAAGAGTTTGATGAAATCGCCAGTGGTAAGTTGAAGTGGCAAACCATGCTGAGCTCATTTTACAAACCTTTTCACAAAACAGTTGAGAAGACTGAATTGGTGGAACGCTCTTCTGTTGCTAATAAAAGTAAAGAACTGGGTGTTGATCCGAAAACGGGTAAGAATGTTTACGTGAAGTTGGGCAAGTATGGTGCTTACGTGCAGCTTGGTGAAAACCCTGATGACAATGGCGGAGAGAAACCAAAGTTTGCGCCCTTACGCGTAGGGCAGTTCATTGAAAATATTTCGTTGGCCGATGCACTTGAGTTGTTGAAGATGCCACGTGCTCTTGGCGACTTTGAAGAGAAACCAGTAGTTGCTAACATCGGTCGTTTTGGGCCGTATGTGTTGCACGACAAAAAATTTATTTCCATTCCGAAAGGAGAAGATCCTTATACCATTACTCCTGAACGTGCAGTTGAATTGATTCATGCAAAGCGTGAACTTGATGCCAATCGATTGATCAAATCCTTTGAAGGCAACGATGAGATACAGGTGTTGAACGGAAGATTCGGACCTTACATCAAAGCCGGTAAGAAGAATGTAAAAATTCCGAAAGGAAAAGAACCTTCTGAACTTACGTTAGAAGAATGTATAACGCTTGCCGCGAACACACCTGAGAAGAAAGGTCGCTGGGGTCGCTTTGGGGGTGCAAAGAAAAAAACAGATGCTGACACACCTGAGGTGCCGGTAAAAAAAGCTGCGAAGAAAGCCACTAAAAAAGTAGCCGCTAAGAAAAAGGCAGTGAAGAAAGTAGCGGCAAAGAAAGTTAAAAAGGCTAAGTAGTTTTTTTAACACATAGGAACATAGTTTCATAGAAGTAAATCTTCGGTTTGCCTTTTGCCACTCTCTATGTGGCTATGTGTTTAATTTATCATTAGTGCCAAACCTTTTAATGTGCGGTCATTCCGGGCAAGCTTGCTAAAAACTCATTTGGTAATTGCATTTTATATTTTGACAGATCAAGTTATAGTAAAGTCTGGTGCGACCCGGAATCTCTCTTTACTATTATGAGATCCCGGGTCGAGGTTAGGACAATGTGTTTCATGATTTCTAATTTTCATTTTCGTGCATTTGTGGCGTTTTTTAAAACACATAGAAACATAGTTTCATAGAGGTAAATCTTCGATTTGTCTTTCGCCACTCTCTATGTGGCTATGTGTTTCAAAATTTCCTGATTTATATTTTCGTGCATTCGTGGCATTGTTTTCCTAACTTTCGTCACTTGAATCTTCCGCTATGAAAAATCTAATCACCTTTCTGTTTCTGCTCATCACAGTAACTTCTTATTCGCAAACGCTCGAACAATTCATGAGCCACCCAATTGAATCCAACCTGGCAGCATCGCAAGACGGAAAAAATATTGCGTGGGTAATCAACGATCACGGCAAACGAAATATTCTGGTGAAAACAGGAACAGATTTACCACGATTGCTCACCGATTATCAATTAGATGACGGCCAGGAAATTTCACAATTAGTTTTCTCACCCAATGGTACCAAGTTGTTGTTCGTACGCGGCAATGGCACCAATCGCAATGGCCAGAATGCAAACCCGGCAAGTTTAGCCGAAGGCGTTGATCAGGCGATTTATTACAAAGAACTATCGTCTAAAAGTCCACCGGCAAAAATTCAGGTGGGTAATAGTCCTGTGTTCTATAAAGATGGTTTGAAGTTTTTGTTTAGTAAAGGCGGACAGATTTATGAATCCATGATGGACATCAATTACACCCCTAAACTTCTGTTTAGTTCACGCGGTAGCAATGGTGATCCTGCATTTTCACCCGATGGCAATGAAGTACTTTTTACAAGTGATCGTGGTGATCATGGCTTTATTGGGATTTATAATTTAATCCGCAAAGAAATTCGTTGGATAGCACCCGATGTGAGTAACGATAGTTATCCCGTGTGGTCGCCAGATGGAAAGAGCATTGCTTTTATTCGCATGGCAGGAACCAAAGTAGGAGAGTTAGCCAATATTACGGGTGGTGTAAAATTTTCAATTTGGGTAGGGGATGCAACTACACTAAAAGCAAAAATGATTTGGAAGTCTCCAGCCGATGATGGCGGCTTTTCGCAATACGCTACAAACAAAGCGTTGAACTGTACAACCACCGGGCGCATTTTATTTTTTAGTGAACACAGTGGTTGGAATCATTTGTACTCAATGAATGAAAATGGTGGCGACTTGAAAGACATTACTCCCGGAAACGGAGAAGTAGAAAGTTATACACTAGATCCCACCAGTAAGTTTATCTACTTCGATGGCAATCGCGAAGACATTGATCGCAGACACATTTGGAAATCGGATATTACAGCAGGCACACCCACAGCTGTTACAACGGGTGATGGAATTGAAATGTACCCTTCCTTTGCGGGAACGATGTTGTATGCGTTCCGATCAACCATCAATACGTCTAAAATGTTGGTTCGTGTTGATGAA
>JBGSIM010000046.1:0-2720 GCA_041742535.1 Cyclobacteriaceae bacterium
AGATTCTCAGTTTGTGATTGTTACGCATAACAAGCGCACCATGACAACGACTGATGTAATCTATGGTATCACCATGGTAGAAAAAGGGATTTCTCGTGTAGTCCCAGTAGATCTGAGAGAGTTGGCTTAGAACTTATCTGCTAAAAATAAAGGGCTACTAGATTGGTAGCCCTTTTTTGTTACTAAAGGAATCATTATAGAAACTAGAACGAGCGGTGAATTGAGATGTTTAACTCTTGAGCAACTCGTTCCATTTCCTCGGCAAAGGATTTATAGCTTACATCACGAGCAATTTCTATTGACTGATTATCGAATACAAGTACTCCAATGTATTCGTGAAAATCGGTTTGAGCTGTGCGTGCACGGCTATTAGCAGTATATGAATGTCTTTCCTTATCGAGCCTGATACCGTTAAGTTGTTGAAATGTGTATTTCTGCGATTTCACATCAAATCCCAGTATCTCAAATGAATCAATAATAGTTTTTTTATTATTATCAATTTGTACTAAGTCTTTCGTTGTAAAAGATATTGATGTAAGTAATACAAACACTATAACCACCCCCTCATGACTCATACTGTAAATGAAATAACCAATAGAAACAATACATCCCGCAAGCAAAATCCAACTAAGAGTAGCTGGAAAGTATGGACTTTTTAATTTTACGTTCATACCAAATGAAGTATTATTTTCCTTATTCCAGTTTAATAGACTTTTTCATCTTATTACTTTCATAAGCGGCTTCAATCAATTTAATCACATCCCGTGATTCTTCTGGTTTCACTGCTGCAGGTTTACCTTCACGAATTACTTCGTATAAGTTTTGGTAAAAGATTCGATAATCTCCCGGCAAGGTTTCGATACTGGCTTCTACATGAAGACCATTAATGGTTGTGTTTATTTTTCCCCATTCATCGCGTGCATGAATTCCCCAACCAGCACTTCCTGGAATCTTTTTATCCTTCAGCGCTTGTTCTTGCGGATCAACACCATTGCTCCCTAAAAACGTACCTTCCGTTCCATTCACAATATATCGAGGTCCTTGCTCGCGCACTAAGTAGCTCGACTTTACAATCACATTTAGTCCTTCGTATTGAAGTCGCAAATCATAAAAGTCATCCACCTTACCACCTGGGCGCTGAATACCTATGCGGGCATCAATTTCTTTGGGCATACCAAATAAAACCAAAATCTGATCAAGCATGTGTGATCCAAGATTGTACAAAATCCCAGTCCCAAGCCCTGCCTCTTCCTTCCAGGTATTGGCCTCAATGTAATTTCTAAACCGATCGTAATGTGCTTCAAACTCTACAACCTTACCCAACCATTTATTAGATAGTACTTTTTGAACGGTTAGGAAGTCGCCATCCCAACGTCTGTTTTGAAATACTGTTAGTGTCTTCTTTTGCTTTGCAGCCAGCGTAATTAAATCATCCGCTTCTTTGGTGGTTACAGTAAATGGCTTTTCCACCACCACATGCTTGCCAGCCATCAACGCTTTTGTAGTAAAGTCAAAATGAGTTTCATTGGGTGTATTGATAACAACAAGTTCGATTGAAGGATCTTCAATTACTTCCAAAACAGTCTTTACAACTTTAACAGCTGGATAATGTTGTTTTGCTTTTTCAGAACTGCGTTGCACCACTACTGCCAGATTAAACCCAGCATTTGCATGAATTAGAGGGCCGTGAAAAACTTCGCCCGACATACCGTAGGAAAGTATGGCTGTTTGTATTGGTCTTAATTCCATTTTGTTAGCAAGGTATATCCCTGAAGTTTGTTGTTCTTATACGACTCGGTCTTAACTACTGCTACTTTTGGGGCAATCCATTCAAAAGTTGAAAAATTAGCTGTCATTCCAATACCCATTTTAGTTTTAAATGTTGAATTGCTTGAGATTTTAAAACACTCAAAAGTACCCGCTGGTGTGGTTAGTGTCTCCTTACCGATTACTTTTCTATCCGTAACGGTTACCGTCATGAACATTGGTATTGGTGAGTTGGAGGCAGTGAGTGTCATTGACCCATCTTTTAATGATTGTCCCACAGAAAGTTTCTCAGGAATTTCAAGATTGTCGGACTCCATTTTCATTTCATAACTTTGAAATGCTTTCATTTGCTCCTCATTTACAAGGTTGCGCATATCAATAAGAATTGTTCCATTCTCGCAACTTACCATTAAGTGACCTTGTGCAAGCTCTTTACCCTTTTCATTAACCATAGTTGAATGAATGGTAGAAGTAAATGAATTAGCAGTGCTACTATATGCCGTAACCTTTTGGGTATTTTTACCAGAAAGTTTTCCCTTCGCGTTGTAACTTTCCATTTCCCAAGCTCTTCCCTCCTCTAGTTGATAAAATTCATTGCATTGCGCAAACATGCACGTAGTTCCAAAAACAAAGGATAACAAAAAAAGAATTCGATACTTCATGATAGATTGAGATTAATACGGTATTAAATAAGAATCAATGGAGGCAATATAATAAAACTAAAAGAATTTTATTGGCATGACATACGCCACCTATTTTGATGTGTGCAGTATCACGTGCTTCGCATAGAGCAAGCAATTCAGTGTAAGCGAAAAAGTTTTCTTTACATTTTTATAATCTTGCCCATCATTGAAATTGAGCTCTCAGAATTCGCTTTATAATAATAAACGCCTCTGGTAAATTCATTTGCATGAATGGTTAGTTGATAGGTGCCTGGATCATTCCGGCTTTCG
>JBGSIM010000047.1:0-34552 GCA_041742535.1 Cyclobacteriaceae bacterium
GCAAAACTATGTGCCGAAGCGCGCAAGCGCGGCATCATCAGTATTGTAGATGCGGCTCATTCCTTTGCCCATGTGGATTATAAAATCTCTGACCTCGGATGCGATTACTTTGGAACGAGTTTGCATAAATGGTTGTGCGCACCGTTTGGTACCGGATTGATGTACATCAACAAGCCCCTTATTGAAAAAACATGGCCAATCTTTCCAACTGATAAACCGTTAAGTCCAGATATCAGAAAGTTCGAAGCACTGGGCACACGCTCTTTTGCGCCTGAGCAAGCGATTGGTCAAGCCATTGATTTTCACAATGCGATTGGTGGTAAACGAAAACAAGAACGTTTACATTATTTAAAAAAATACTGGTGCGATGCACTCACAAAAAATCCGCGTGTCAAACTTCATATTTCTCTTAAACCCGAATATTCATGCGGCCTTGGTACGTTTAGTATTGATGGCCTGGATGTGGGCGACATTGCAACAAAACTAATGTCTGATTATGGTATTCACACCGTTTCCATTAAATGGGAAAATGTAAATGCAGTGCGCATTGGTCCGAATGTTTATACTACCACTAAAGACTTAGATCGGTTTATTGATGCCGTTGGTAAGATTGCTGCTTCGTAGTATCAAGTCGTCAAGACCATTTTGAGCCTGCCTGCGGTAGGCAGGTGGTCAGACTAAACACCCCATGTTATCTGGAAAGATTGAAGCACCCTGAGAGAATTGATAATAGCCTGCAATAGTACTAATTTTTGAGTAATGGATGTTCGCTGGAAAACACGCTATCATAACTATCACAAAGCGTTACTGCAATTAGAGAAAGCGGTTACTCAAACTTCTCTTACTGAGTTGGAGCAGGAAGGTTTAATACAACGGTTTGAGTTTACATTTAAACTAGCCTGGAAAACGTTACAGGACTTATTGATCTTTAGAGGTTATGCCGATATACTTGGCCCAAGACCTGTACTTGAGCAGTCGTTGCAAGATGGATACATCGAAAACAGCATGGAATGGGCGCGTATGCTTAAAAGCAGAAATGAAAGTACTCATACGTATGATGAAAGTACTGCTCGAAGAATCATGATTGCAATTCAAACTGACTATTTTCCACTTCTTAAAAAGTTAGACGAAAAACTAAAATCACTGTTATGAGGTTTGGTATGCCTGATGAGTTTTTACACGTAGTAGAGATGTTTGGCGAAACCCATTCAGACATTGAGCAAATTATTCTTTTCGGTTCTCGGGCAACAGGCAACTATCGTTCGGGGTCTGATGTTGATTTAGTATTGAAAGGAAAGAATCTGGGAATTGACGAGGTAATTCGATTTGAAGCATACTTAGAAAAATTAGACTCTCTAAATAAGTTTGATATTCTGATCTTTAACCGAATCGCTTCCGCAGATTTAATAAAACAAATTGAAGCAACAGGCATTACCCTGTATTCCAAAGCAAAAGAGGTTGCTTATCATTCTTAGTCGTCATGATCACGTTGAGCCTGCCTGCGGTAGGCAGGTGGTCAGACTAACACTCCACTCATCAACTTCTCATTTTTTTTAATCACATGATGATGTAGTTTTAAGTATCAACCTTGATACTATGAAAAAATTATTGCCTGTTGTGCTTGCAGTTTTAATTGGCTGCACACCTTCATCAGACCAAAAAAATGAACTCACTGTTGTTGGTTTAGAAAAGCCGGTTGAAATTATCCGCGATGAGTTTGGCGTTAATCATATCTACGCACAAAATGAACACGATCTTTTTTTCGCCCAAGGCTATAGTGCTGCTAAAGACAGGCTCTTTCAATTTGAAGTATGGCGCAGACAAGCCAGTGGAACGGTGTCAGAAATTTTAGGTGAGCGCGAATTAAAAAGAGATATTGGCGTTCGATTGTTTAAATACCGTGGTGACTTGGAAAAAGAATTCAGTCATTACCATCCACGAGGCGTTGCCATCATTAATGCATTTACAGAAGGGATCAATGCCTACGTTGCTGAAACAGAAAAAGATCCCTCATTACTCACTATGGAATTTCAATTGCTTGGAATAAAGGCCGGGCGTTGGACTCCTGAGTTGGTAGTATCCCGACATCAGGGTTTGTTAGGGAACCTTCCAGACGAACTTGCCATTGGTCGCGCAGTTGCTTTGTTGGGTGCAGAGCAAGTGAAAAAGATTAAAGTATTTGAACCCGGTGAACCTAACATCACACTCGATGCAGCCATCGATCCGCAAGGGTTGTTGGAAGATATCGTTGGCCCGTATGAAGCATTTCGAAAATCTATTTCATTTCAACCTGAAGATTTAGTAGCCTATTCAAATGCTAATGAAGCAGATTATAAACGATTACAATTGCAAGATCAGTTGGCGTATGAAGAAATAACTTCACAAGAGCAGCGATCTATTGGAAGTAATAACTGGATTGTGAGTGGATCAAAATCCGAAAGTGGTTTTCCGATGTTAGCAAATGATCCGCATCGGGCGCTTGCTATTCCTTCCCTACGTTATATGGTACATCTTAATGCACCGGGTTGGAATGTTGTAGGAGGCGGAGAACCAACAATACCAGGAGTTTCGATTGGCCACAATGAATTTGGTGCCTGGGGTCTTACAGTATTTGAAGTGGACGGAGAAGATATTATGGTGTATGAATTAAATCCCAAAAATTTAAATCAATACAAATACAAAGAGGATTGGGAAGAGATGACATCCATTAAAGACACAATCCATGTAAGAGGATCGGCTGATGTTTTTGTAGAGCACAAATACACACGACATGGGCCAGTAACTTTTATAGATACAAAACGAAATAAAGCGTATGCCATGCGTTGTGGATGGATGGAACCTGGAGGCGCACCCTATATGGCAAGCTTGCGAATGAATGGTGCTAAAACATGGGAAGAGTTTCGTGAAGCATGTTCCTTTAGTCACTTGCCTGGTGAAAATATGATTTGGGCAGATAAAGATGGAAACATTGGTTGGCAAGCAGTGGGCATCTCTCCGATTCGAAAAAATTGGGACGGACTGGTGCCCGTGCCCGGAGACGGTCGCTTTGAATGGGATGGATTTCTTCCTATAAAAGAATTGCCAAACACCTTTAACCCTGAAAAGGGATTCTGGGCAACCGCCAATGAAAACTTAGTTCCTAAAAATTATCCTCACCGCGATGCAGTGGGTTGGGAATGGGCTGATAGCAGTCGTGCGAATCGCATAAGTGAGGTAATTACTAGTCGCGAAAAGCACACGTTGGAAGACATGAGAAAGTTGCAAGTGGATTATACCTCATTGCCTGCTCGACAACTTGTTCCCTATCTGAATTCTGTAAAATCAAGCAATGCAGAAGTTGAAAAAATGAAAGCGATGTTGCTGAGTTGGGATTTTGTTATGGATAAAAATTCAATACCTGCGGCCATCTATTCCGCATGGGAGCGAAAAATTCTTGAGCGTGCCTATCCACTCTTTGTTCCAGAAAAAGGACGCAGTGTAATTAAGTCGGTTTCGTTAAAGCGTGCATTGCAATGGATAAAAGCGAACGAACCCGAATTAAAAGGTCGCGATCAGTTTTTACTTGGTTGTTTAGAAGCAGGTATAAAACAGCTTCATGAAAAATTAGGTGATGACGAAACCAAGTGGCAATATGGACAGCCAGCTTATCATCATGTGCTTGTTAAACATCCGCTCAGCAATGCAGTGAATGATTCTATCCGAGCAATTTTGGAATGTGGCCCCGTGGCACGCGGTGGCAATGGTTCAACCCCAGGCGTAACGGGCAATGGCGATAACCAGAGTCATGGAGCTACATTTAGCATGGTAGCCGATGCTTCGGATTGGGATAAAACCTTGTTCACTAATTCCCCAGGGCAGAGTGGTAATCCGCAAAGTAGTTTTTATAAAAATCTTTTTGAGTTGTGGGCAAGCGATCAGCATTTTCCTGTTTACTTCAGCAAAGAAAAAGTAAACCAATCAGCGAAAGAGAAAATAATCTTGAAGCCTTAGCTAAACCAATTCGAACCGTTCCATAACATCCAACCATAAACGGCAAAGCGTAGCACACGCGAGATGCAGATTAGTAGAAAATACTTTAATCGCATGTTTACCGAACCTGCAAGCATGCACGTGGCCGAGAATGGTAAGGGTGTAACAGCGCCCACAAAAACTAAATAGCCACCAAACTTTTTTAAATTTTTTTCATACTGCTTAAGGTACTTATCACGAATTCGGTTTTGATAGAAAGGTGTTTTTGAAAAATTCTTCCCAATAAAATAACCTAAAACACCTGCCCCATATGATATGACAGTGAGTATAGAAAGATTTACAATAAATCCTGATACGTCAATTTTATCAAGAATCCAGATCATCATAAAAAGTTCGGGTGGGATTACTCCAAACACAATTTCAGAAAGCGTATACGTACCATAAAGAATACCCGGGTTGGCCCGAATCTCACCAATGTGTGATTGGAAATTGTCCTGGATGTACTCTTCCAAATAATAGAAGGCTATTACAATTACAAAAAAGAAAACTAATCCTCTTATGAGATTACGAAATAAAAAACCTGAACGTGTTTCTTCCTGCTCCTCCATAACTCAATTTAAAATAGGCATCCGTTTGAAGGGTTTACTTTCATCAAATAATTTTCGATAGGTGGCATGGCGCTTAACAACGGGTGCATTAATCTGCTCAACAACCCGAATCATTTTAGGGTTAAAATCTCCAATCCAATTCATTTCATATTCAGTATAAGCAAAGCCCTCTGCTTGTGCCAATTTTCGAAAGGTTTCAATAATGGCCCCATCCACACCTTTACCTTGGTGTTCAGGCACCAGGCCAAATAAAATCCCAAATGCTTTTTTATTTGTTTTACGAAACGTGTGCCACACAAATTTTAGTTTTCCCAACCAATCCATTTTTCCATTAACATACTTAAAAATCTGGTTAACCTCAGGTAGTGACAAAAAAAATGCAATAGGTTCCTCTTTATAATATCCAAACCAAAGTAACTTCTCGTCCATAATCGGCTTCATCTGCTTCACCAAATGCTTGGCTTGCAGCGATGTTAGCTCTGGTATTTCGCCTCGCTTTGCCCACGCACGGTTATACACTTTCAGGATTTTATCGGGTAATGTATTCCACTCTGATTTTTTTAAATAACTAAATCGATAATCAGGATTTTTTTCAATCAATTTTGCCTTCTCATATAAACGCTCATCAAGCGGCCCCTGCATGGGCCTACCAAACGTGAGTTGATAGAAATAAACCTGAAATCCATACGCTTCAAAAAAATCCTGATAGTACGGAAAATTATAATTGCATTGATAGTTTGGTTCGCGTTCGAATCCTTCAATCAACAGACCCCACCATCGATCACGATTCCCAAAATTAATTGGGCCATCCATCGCTTCCATGCTGCGCTCCTGCAACCAGGTTTTGCATTTATCTAATAATAAAAATGCGGCTTCTTTGTTTTCAATGCATTCAAAGAAACCCATACCGCCCGTAGGTTGATCATTTCCTTTATTTACAATTTTTTGATTGATGAAGGCAGCTACACGGCCGATAGTTTCACCTGCATCATTTTGCAAAAGCCACCGAATGCATTCACCATGATGAAATGTTTTATTTTTTACTTTATCGAAAACGCCTTCTACATCCGCATCTAAAGGGCGAATCCAATTTTGTGAATCTTTATATAGTCGAATCGGAAGTTGAAGAAACTCTTGCTTATCTTGAGTGGTAAGTACTTCTCTGATTTTCATACTGACTCAAAGAAATTAACTCTGATTGGGCGTTTGATTTGGGAGGGATATTTCAAATTGGGTTCCCTTGTTTGGCGAGCTTTTTACATTCACCTGCCCATTCAATTTTTCAACTGCATTCTTTACTATGTATAACCCAAGGCCTGAACCTTCTGATTGTTCACTCGCTCTATAAAACATTTCGAATATCTTGTTCATATTTTCAGCACTTATCCCAATTCCATTGTCCTTAAAGGTGATGTTAGCACGATCAGGGGTAATTTTTACCTGAATTGAGACTTCACAAGATACATTATTTAGCTTTCGATATTTAATTGCATTCGAGATAAGATTCCGAAATATTTCACCAATTCGCCATGGATCGCTACAAAAAATGTCGCCATGAATTTCAACATTCCTCTTAATCTGGTCGGCACCACGCATGTAGCTTAAATCTTTGAATGTTTTTTCTATGATGATATTAAAATCAATCACTCCAGATTTGACATCGAGTTTAAGGTTTTTTGAATGACTGAGTACATCGCTGATAAAATGATCCAGCTGACCCACTTTATCGCCAATAATTTTTAAGTACTCAGCGGGGTTATCGTCATTACCAGGCATTTGCGCCAGATTTACCAACCCAAGAACTGAGGAAAGTGGAGCTCGCAAATCGTGCGAAACTTTGTATACAAAATTATCTAGCTCTGAATTTCGGACTTTAAGTTCTTCTTCAATTTTCTTCTGTTCAGATATGTCAACATATACTCCAAAAATTCCAATCGTTTTATCTTCCTCATGCACCGGAACTCCATATATAATTACAGGGATTAGCTCATCATCTCTGCGTTGTCGCGTTGATTCAATTCGAATTATTTGTTCGGCCGAAATAAGAGAATTCAAATCATTTCCTTCCGATTCAAGTTCCTGCGGTACAATGAAGTCATTTAAACTTTGTCCCCTTAGTTCGGTAATGGTGTAGCCAAACAGAAGTTCGAAGCCCCGGTTCACTTGCTCCACAGCTCCATTGTTATCTAACAAAACAATGGCCAAGGGTGAGCTATTAAAAAGTTCTGAAAAAAGTGTTTCAGATTTTCTATAACGCAGATCAGATTCACGTTGTTGTATTTCCAATTCCTTACGTCTCCGTATATCATTAATCACACCGCTCCAAGCTATTTTTCCATCCGCTAATTTTTGCGGTTCGCATGAAGCTTCAATCCATCTTATTTCAGAATCAGAAATAAAAATTCTTCCCTCCCATTTAATAGGAGCTATTTCTATAATAGCGGTTTCAACCAATTGCTCAAATGCATCCCAATCATCGCGATGAATAAATACTTTTAGGGGGTACGATCCACTAAGCAGTACTTCGCGTTTAACACCCAGAATTTTCTCGCATGCCGCGCTCAGATAAGTAAAATCCCGGGATCCATCCGGATAAACCGTGTATTCAAAAACAACGACCGGTAGGTTATCTATTATCTGTTGCATCTTAAGAGTCTGTGATCTCCTTTCCGTTTCCATCTACCGTTAAGCAAAAGGAACAAGGTAAATACTTTTTGTCAATTGCGAGACTAATTGTAAGAGTAAGGTAAGATTCTCTTACTAAAGATAAATTATTGAATTCGCGTATGTTTTACCTCGCTTAAATCCCAATCTATAACGAGCCCATTTCCTATTCCTTCCGCAGCCTTTTTACCGTACAGAAGTTGCACCAAATAAAGTGCAGGATCATATGACTTGGCCCCGCCCGCAGAGGTAATCATGCGGGTATCATGTACAAAACTTACTCCCTCATGTACCGTCAGCTTTGGAAACGCTTCCTTGAATTTTTGGATGTCGCCCGGAAACGTAGTGCAATGATAGGTGTCTAGCAATCCTGCTTTGGCTAGCACGAAAGCTCCATCGCAAAGGGACATTACATAAAGCGCTTTCCTACCGGAAGCTTGTACAAAACTTATCAGGTCATTATTTTCCAAATCAGAAGTCATGCTATACTCAGCACTCGGCACAATCAAAATATCGATAGCCGGAAGTGAATCTGAAGCGAACGAGTAGTCGGGTAAAATTCGAAGTCCTTCAAAAGTTTTAATGGCTTGCATCGAAGGAGCCACTGTAAAAACTTTCACTCCATGTTCGTTGTGAAAAATGGTGTGTTGCAACACATCCATAGGTGCTACTAACTCAGAATTATAAACTCCGTCAACAATCAGAAACGCTGCATTCAAAACGCGATCGGGCATTACGGGTGGGCCTAACTCAGAACTTTGATTTCCATTATCGCACGAAGTTGCCCAGGCAAATAAAAAACTTATCAGATAAACCTTTGTCATAATTGCATTTACTCAAAGTTACAGAATCCTACTTCACACTCATGCGCTTTTTCAAAAGCGATTAAAATTGAAAAACTGTGGATTCAATAAAACCACGACTGCTCTTTTTACTCTCAATCAACTTTCCTCCTGCATTTTTCAAACTTGCCATCCATTTCGGAAGTGATGATGTTTTTAGTCCTGTGGCCATTGAGAAAAATCGATACATTACCCAGAGCATAACTCTTTGCCATTTCTTCTCCGAAACAAAATCAGTTGCCAGCCAACTAGTATCGCGTTGCAAACTTTCTTTGATTTGATCTATCACTGTGCAAAGGTCTTCATCGCTAAAAAGGTCGAGGTAGAAATTGGTAATTACACAATCATATTTTCCAATCGGAATACTACATTCTGTTCCTTCAATGAATCGGATGTCTTGATTTTGCATTGCATTCAGTTTTGCTTTGTCAAGCATCTTTGGCGAAAGCTCTATGTAGTCAATGTGAAGCATTGGGTTAATCTCAAAAATAAAGGGGAGTATCCATCCGGTTCCGCCACCCAATATCAAAAGGTTGTGCTTTTGGGTAAGATGATGTAGAAAGTAAAGTTGTGAAGTGCGTATTCCATCTCCAATCACCAACCAAGCTAATGAGTCGTAGATGGGAGCCAGCCGATCAAACCCACGTGCCAGAGTAATCATACGAACAACCCGATGGCTGGAATAAAAAATATGGCATCTCCTAGCAGACGATAGCGGGCGTTAATCTGAAAGAAGGCGTGTTGTAAATAAATTATAATCAGCACTACAGTCATTGATAGAAACAGGAATGAGGCTAGCCATGTAGACTGAGTTACTATCCAGATTGTAATCAAACAATTAACAACTCCTAAACCAATCAGACATTTACCGGTTATTGTTTTACCAAAGCGTATCGCAAACGATGAGTGTCCGTCTTGCTTGTCAGTATCATATTCAAACCAAGAAAAAAGTAAAAGATTAATTAAGGCAACAATGAAAAGCTGCAAGATCAACAAGCATTCTATATAAGAAACTTCTATCGAGGTTACCGACAGCGATGTAAGAAGAACTCCTGCTGTGTAAATAATTGCCACAAAAAATTCTTTTGCCTTCAACTGTTTTTGAAGTAATAAATACAATCCCGCTAACAGCGAAAGAAAAACCCCGCCAATCAAAACAGGAGGCCTTAAGAAATAAACAAAACTCACTGTTACCAGGCCAGCTAATATGGAAAGTGTCCACAACAATTTTTGATAACGCTGATGAAACTGATGGCGTGCACTGGCGGCTGAGTTTGTCATTGTCCTCACATCCAATAAACGATCTACCGTATAGATTACCCACACCACCAAACCCAACGCTAACATCCCCTGAACCTTCGGGATAACGGATAGTAGTTTTGAAAAGTAGAGTGAACAGATTACTGCCCCTGCGGCCACATCTAAACTCAGCAGATTGCACATTCTATAGAACCGAATCAGTATTTCCATAAACAAAAAACTCCCTGTTTTGCAGGGAGCTTTCTTTTAGAATTGATATCAATTAAGAAGTCTTCAGCGCTTCGGCACCGGCCACAATCTCCAAAATTTCTTTTGTGATAGCTGCCTGTCGTGTGCGGTTGTAAGTCAACTTTAAGTCTTTCAAAAGATCGCCAGCATTTTCTGTTGCTTTATCCATAGCCGTCATACGAGCTCCATTCTCAGCAGCATTTGAATCCAACACTGCTTTGTACAATTGAATTTTCAATGCCTTTGGCACTAAGCCAACTACAATCTCTTCTTGGTTAGGCAAATAAATATAATCTACTTCATCTGTCTTTTGTTCCTGAACTCGTGGCAACACAGGAAGGAGCTGTTCAACCCGAAGAATTTGTGTAGCTACGTTTTTGAATTCGTTATACACGATTTCAATTTTGTCGTACTCTCCTGCCTTGAATGCATCTATTAAAAAGTCACCTGCAGCTGCAATGGCATCAAAAGAGAGTTGTTGAAAAACAGTTGAATAGGTATCAACCCGTTTCATGTTACGCTTCGCGAAATACTCAAACCCTTTCTTTCCAAAAGGCAGAATAGTAACATTTCCTTTAGCATGCTGCTGCGAATAATTTTCTGATATCAGACGATTGGTTGCTTTCATTATACTGCTATTGAAAGCCCCACAAAGTCCACGATCGGAAGTAATAACCACCAGCAATATTTTCTCTTCAGTCCGAGATTGGCTATACCAAGTCTGCTCACTCTGATTGGCCGCAGAAAGATTTTGAAAAAGTTGAGTTAGCTTTTGAGCATAAGGTCGCATCTGGGTAATGCGCTCCTGAGAACGCCTTAACTTAGCGGCCGCCACCATTTTCATGGCCTTTGTAATCTGTTGCGTTGAGATTACTGAGGTAATACGACTCTTAACTTCTTTTAAACTTGCCATATCTTAATTCTCAATTTTCAATTCTCAATTAGTCAATTTTCTTTAGCGCATTGGCTAATCGATAATTGATCTATTGATAATTGAATTAATACTTAGAGGCTAATTCAGTTGCAACTTTCTTAACCAAATCCACATCGGCATCTTCAAACTTACCTGCACGGAAGTTGTCTAACACTTGCTTATACTGAGCGCGCATCAAATCAATAAACTCCTTCTCAAAATCCTTTACCTTCACTACAGGTACTCGATCAATATATCCTTTTGTAGAAGCAAGAATCATTACCACCTGCTCTTCCACCGGAACGGGTTCATATTGAGCTTGCTTTAGTACTTCTGTATTTCTGCGACCACGCTCAATGGTAAGTTTTGTAACTGCATCTAAGTCCGAACCGAATTTTGAAAATGCTTCCAATTCACGGAACTGAGCCTGATCCAACTTCAATGTACCAGCCACTTTTTTCATTGACTTTATCTGCGCATTACCACCCACACGCGATACTGAAATACCTACGTTAATCGCAGGACGGATACCTGAGTTGAATAAATTCGTCTCAAGGAAGATCTGTCCATCTGTAATTGAAATAACATTTGTAGGGATATAAGCAGATACATCATTCGCTTGTGTTTCGATGATCGGAAGTGCAGTTAACGAACCACCGCCTTTTACTATTCCTTTCAATGAAGGAGGAAGATCATTCATGTTTGCCGCAATACCATCGTTGTTTATGATTTTGGCAGCACGCTCAAGTAAACGTGAGTGAAGATAAAACACATCACCAGGATATGCTTCACGACCCGGAGGTCTTCTCAATAATAATGATACTTCGCGATAAGCAACTGCTTGCTTCGAAAGGTCATCATAAATTACTAGTGCAGGGCGGCCGGTGTCTCTAAAGAATTCACCAATAGCTGCACCTGTAAACGGTGCAAAGAATTGCATCGGTGCAGGATCTGCTGCCGAGGCGCAAACAATTACCGTATATTTCAAAGCTCCTGCTTTCTCAAGGGTAGCAGCAACACTTGCAACTGTTGATGCTTTCTGTCCGATAGCAACATAGATACAATATACAGGTTCGCCTTTTTCGTAAAATTCTTTTTGGTTAATGATGGCATCAATCGCTACCGCTGTTTTACCAGTTTGACGATCGCCAATGATCAACTCGCGCTGTCCACGGCCAATCGGAATCATCGCATCAATTGCTTTGATACCAGTTTGCAATGGCTCGTTTACCGGCTGGCGAAAAATTACACCCGGAGCTTTACGCTCTAATGGCATTTCATACAATTGACCTTCAACAGGACCTTTGCCATCAATTGGTTGAGCAAGTGTATCTACCACACGACCAAGCAAACCATCACCCACTTTTACAGCAGCAATTTCGCCTGTACGTTTTACAGTAGCACCTTCCTTTATTCCTTCACCATCTCCTAACAACACGGCTCCCACATTATCTTCTTCAAGATTCAGCACCAATGCTTTTAGTCCATTTTCAAATTCGATAAGCTCGCCTGCTTGCGCCTTAGTAAGGCCATAGATACGAGCTACTCCATCACCAATGGTTAATACGGTACCAATCTCTTCCAATTGCGCGTCTGTGCGCGATTGAGATAATTGCTCTCTTAATATTGCTGAAACTTCTTCCGGTCTGATCTCTGCCATAAACTGTTAGTTATGAGATTGTATTTTTGATTATTAAATTTCTTTTATAAACTGATTTTCTGAAAATTTTAACTTCAAATGCTTCAACTTACTGCTAATAGAAGCATCTATCTGACGGTCGCCAACATTCAACACAAAGCCTCCAATTAAATCAGGGTTGGTCTTTTCTGTTAGCTCAATTTCTGTTTTGTTGCTCAACTGTTTTACAACGGCTTCAATTTCGGCACGCAACGCAGCATCCATAGGCACCGTTGTTGTAATGGTTGCCTTGCCAATTCCTTTATACACATTGTATGCAACATGAAACTCTTTTGCGATCGTTGGCAAAAGTGGCTCTCTGTTTTTGCGTGTGAGAATATCGATGATATCGAAGGTGAGTGAGTTTACCCGGTCTTTAAACAAAGCATTTAAAACATTTTTCTTCTTCTCATGACGAATGATTGGACTGCGCAACATATTTACAAGATTGCGATTAGCCGTGCACACGCGATCAAACATTTGCATGTCACTATTAACTTCCTCCAATACACCGCGCTCTACTGCTAATCCGAGTAGTGACTTAACATATCTGGAAGCTGCCCGCGTGTCTGACATCTTAGTTAAGCTTTAAATCTTTAATGAAAGTATTTGCCAATTCCTTCTGCGATTTGTCGTCAGAAAGATTTTTCTTAATAAGTTTTTCAGCAATGTCCAACGAGAACATAGCAACTTGTTCCTTCACATCGCGAAGAGCAGCATTTTTCTCAGTTTGGATAATAGACTTTGCATCTTCAATCAAACGATCAGCATTTTTCTTTGCATCAGCCTGAGCATCATCATGAATGCGATTAGCTGCAGTGCGTGCATCACGCAAAATCTTATCGCGTTCATCACGAGTTTCGCGTAAAAGCTTTTCATTGTCTTCTTTCAAGCTTGCCATTTCTTTCTTGGCGCTCTCAGCAGAATCTAATGCTTGCTGAATTGATTCTTCACGTTCTTTCAGTGAAGTTAAAATCGGCTTCCAAGCTAGCTTAGCCAATAGAAAGAAAAGGCCGAGGAAGATAACTAGTTGCCAGATGATCAGGCCCTGGCCGGGTAGTAGCAAATCCATATTTTCAGATAATTAATTCGTGTTGTTTTCTATGAACCATTTTAAAAAAACTGCCCCAGCCAATTGCTGAGGCTAGTTTCTTTACACCTTTGCGTTTGTTGCTACGATAAAGGCAATAACCAGCGCGAAAAGCGCAGCCACCTCAATCAAAGCCGCAATAATAAGCATCGCGTTTTGGATTTTGCCTGAAGCTTCTGGCTGACGAGCCATACCTTCCATTGCAGAACCACCAATGCGACCGATACCAATTCCAGCGCCAATTGCAGCCAGACCAGCACCAATACCTGCGCCCATTACTGCCAGATAGATGTCTAAAAGAACGGTTAACATAGATTTATTTATTTAAGTGAAACAAGCCCTCCGGTTTTGCCGAAGGGATATCTTTAATTCTTTTTAATGATGATCATGATCTTGCACCGCCATACCAATGTATAGTGATGAGAACATGGTAAATACATATGCCTGAATTGCTGCTACCAATAATTCAATCAAATTGATAAACAACGAAATCAGAGACGCTCCAACTCCAACTGCAATACTTTTAAAAATAAACGTGAGGCAAATGATTCCTAAAATCACAATGTGACCTGCAGTGATTGCCACAAACAAACGAATCATTAATGAAAACGGCTTTGTAAACAAACCAACAACCTCCACAGGCAAAATCACAACTCGCAGCCAATGTGGTACACCGGGTGTCCAGAACACGTGACCCCAATATCCTTTGTTACCGCTAAAGGTTGTGATCAAAAACGTTAACACAGCCAGTGTCATTGTCACAGCAATGTTTCCCGTAAGGTTACCAGCACCGGGAAGTAAGCCTAATAAATTACCAAACAGAATAAAGAAGAAAAGTGTAAGCATGTATGGCAAAAACTTTTCGTAATGATGACCAATGTTTGGCTTTACAATTTCATCGCGAACGAAAATGATAATTGGTTCAAAAAATGATTGAACACCCTTAGGTGCCTTACCCTTATTGCTCTTAGCGCCTTTTGCAACCGATAAAAATACGAACACCATAAGCCCAGCTGTAATCAGTAGCATTAACACATTCTTAGTAATGGAGACATCAAACACTGATTTTCCGGATTCCGCCAAGGTGATGTGATTATGCTCTAATTTATAACCGTTGTATTCAATCTCTTTGTGATGATCATCGTAAAAACGGCTCGATGAAAAAATGTCCAAGCCTTTTTCTTCTGAATAAACAATAATGGGAAGCGGAACAACAAGCCAATCGGCAATGTGCCACTGGTGGTCATCCTTCACGTGATGCAAAATAACTTCGCTGGCATTGAAAGGTTCAGGCTCACCATGACCCTCTTCTTCGGATGCGAAAACAGGAGAAAAAGCGCTCGCTAAAACGATTAAAAAAAGGGCTAAAAGCGTTGATTTTGAATCAAAAAAGGGCTTATTCATCACTATTGGAACAAAGGCTTTTAATTGGACTGCAAAAGTATCAATTATACTTTCTGAAAAAAATTGTTTTGCCCGAATTTTGGAAGGAATTCAGTCTTTTGCAGAGCTAGTGTTCCTCATTAAAAAGAGAACCTCCAATCCGGTAAACAGCAGATACGAAATTATAAAGAGTCCAACATTTCCGCGCACTTCAGCAGGGGCTTTCCAAATCAGAAGAAATACAAACCCAAGGCCAGCAACCATTTTTAACGTGATTGAAAGCAGATAAAACTGAACAAATGCCTGCGGTTGTTTCTTACGAAGTTTGTAGAGATAATTTGTAATAATCAGGGTTATGAAAAACAGAAAGAAAAGAATCTCTTTCCAAAGGGAAGGGAACAACCACCAATTCAAGTATGTGCCACCCCATAGAGTAAATATTAACAATAATGTGCCGAGTGAAAGGCTAATTAAAAAGCGGAACACCTAGTCTTTGTTAAGGTTACGATATAGCTGAACCATGACCCCGCCAAAAAGTACAAAAACAAATGTGATGAGAAAGACAGGGTACTTTAATTCTAGGTATTGATCAAGCTTTAAACCCAGCCAGGCACCCACACCTAGTGTCACAAGCATTTGCAGACCCAATCCACTATATTTTATAAAGGAGTTTGGTTGCTTTTTCATGCTGGATTTTTCAATCCTATGAAGAGACAAGAATCCAGTATCAAGAATCCAGTTTTAGTTTGCTCTGGCACCTTCAGGGCGAAGGGCATGCATTCCGTTGCTTTCGCCAATTTTAATATCCTTAATGGTAGCACCCATCTTACAACTTCCGTTGAAAACAGCACCTGGCTCAACAACTAATTTTCCCGTAAGGATATCACCATGAATCTTAGCTGTAGCCTTTAATACCAGCAACTCAGATATTTCAAGGGTTCCTTTTACTTCACCTTCAATATCTGCATTCTGGGCAATGATGTTACCTTCAATATGGCAAGAGTGACCCAAGGCAATCTTTGATTTGGATTTAACGCTTCCAATTACTTTTCCTTCAATGCGAATATTGCCGTACGTTTCAATGTTTCCTTCCAGCACGGTGCCTTTTCCAATCACGTTGCTGGAATTGCTAATCTCGTCTGCTACTCTTTTCTGTTCTTTTGATGTTAACATGGCTTGTGGGTTAAAACGTTACAAAATCTTCCGGATTGAGCGAGTTTCCGTTGTACCACATTTCAAAATGCAAATGAGGCCCATCGGTCATCTCTCCACTGTTGCCAACTATAGAGATAATATCACCGGCATTCACAAAACTACCAACTTTTTTTAACAATCCGGCATTGTGCTTATACACGGTAACCAGGTTGCCCCGGTGCTGCACAGCAATAACGTGTCCTGCATCCTGCGTCCACGAGGCCATTACCACCGTGCCATCGGCAACGCATTTAACCGGTTCATTAGTTTTTGCTACTACATCTATTCCATAGTGACCTTTCTTAATATCATAGTGATCGGATACAAAACCCGTAATGGGTGTAAAGAAAAACATCTCCTGCAACTCCCGATACTTACCACTCGCTAGCGTAACTAATGAGTACTCACTATTCTCAAACTCTTTTCTAAACAAAGAATCAGAAGCAGCCAGATCCATATTACCGACTGCTGTCACCGGTTTATTTTGACCACCCAATACTTCTGCTGGATCTGTGAATCCACTTGATGTATCGCCACTCAACACGCGTTGAAAGTTTTGAATGAACAAATCTTTTTGATTTACCTCAACCGCTAACGAATCAACCTTTACAGCCAGCTCATACAACTTCTTGTTAGCTTCCATTTGGGCGTACTTGGGGTCGAACCATTTTGCCAAAAGCGTCTTTGATAAAAAGAGACTAAACGCAAACAATAATAAGAATACCGAAGCTGAAATAACAAGCACCTTAGCATAGGTAAATCCTATACTGGATGTTTCCGCCAGATTCTCTTCGTTGCGAATTACCACCTGGTATTTAGTGGTGAGGCGTTCGGATATGGTCTTTTTCGGTTTCAATTAGTTAATTTCAGCAAAATTAGAGATTCTGATTGATTATAATATTGAATATCTGTTTTTTACGTTTGTAGATTAAAAACGGGATTTACTTTGTCTGCACGCCTATTCATTCGTTTCATTCTGATATTACTGTTCGCTGGCATCTTCATGGCTTGCTCTGTAGAACAGAATAATGTTACCAGCAATATATTTCATAATGTAACCGCACATTACAACGGTTATTATTACGCACGCGAAAAAACTTTTGAAGTTGAAAAAAGCATTTTAAAAAGTTTAGATGATGATCCCAATCAAATACTAAGACTCTTCCCTCGTTTAGACACGGTCTCAGGAAAATCATACACAAAAGATACAGAGGAAATTATTAAGATGGCTTCTTTGTCTATTCAGCGCCACCCAAATAGTAAATGGGTGTATGAAAATTATGTGTTGGTGGGAAAGGCCCGTTTGTATGCAGGCGACTATCCCAATGCGATTCAAACATTCAAATATGTAAACACAAAAAGTCCTGATATTGATACCCGGCACGAGGCTTTGATACAATTATTACGAACATTCACAGAGCAAAATGATTTTGATCGCGCAGAAGAAACATTTGGTTTTCTTGAAAAAGAAAAATTAAGTAAAGGCAATCAAAAAGAGCTTTACTTACAAAAGGCATATTATTATCAAATACGAGATGATTACGATTACATGGTTCGCAATCTTACCAAGGCAGATTCATTGCTAGGTCGAAAAGATCGTAAGGGAAGAATTTATTTTTTAGTGGGACAGGTTTATCAAAAGCTTGGTTTCGATGCAGAGGCATACAACTATTACAGAAAGTGTATTTCTACAAACCCAGAATACGAAATAGATTTTTATGCTCGCTTAAATATGGCGCAAGTTGCCCGGCTTGATGACAAAAAAGACGTTCGTCAATTACGCGCGCAGTTTGAAAAGATGTTGACCGATGCAAAAAATCAGGAGTTCAGGGATAAAATATATTATGAGTTAGGTGAATTTGATCGCAAGCGTGGCCGGTTAAATGATGCTCTTGATAGTTACTCCAAGTCTGCGCACGCAGGAACTAACAAGCGCATTCAGGGAAGTGCCTACTTACGGATAGGTCAATTAAGTTTTGATTCGTTAAAAAAATATAGCCAGGCAAAATTGTATTACGACAGTGCCATTGGAGCTTTGCCAAAAGATTTCGAGAATTATGAAAACATAAAGAAACGTCAGGAGATACTTGGCGACTTTGCCAAATACACCGAAGCAATCACATGGAATGATAGTTTGCTCTCATTATCTTCGTTTGATTCGCTTACCGTTCGCAACAAGCTCGATTCGGTTATGGCCAAACGTAAATTAGCAGCATCCACTTCCATTAAGAAAAAAAAGAGGCGTAGTTCAACCAGCGGTAGCGGCACTAATCAAAACAGTTCATTCTTCAATACAGAATCAAGCGCCACTGCCGATTGGTATTTTGGTAATCCTTCCGCTGTGTCTTTAGGCCAATCTGAGTTTAACCGCATCTGGGGTGCTATTCCACTAGAGGATAACTGGCGAAGATCCATCAAGTCCACTGTAATTAATGATCTTAATACGGAAGTTGCTCAGGTGGAAGGAAGTGAAAAATTACCTTCCGGGGAAATTAAAAAAACACAAGCTGTTGATGAGGTTGGAAAACTCATTGAGCAAATTCCGCGCACTGATAAAGAGAAGGCAGAGGCGCTTGCCAAAATAGAAGAAGGTTATTTTAGGTTGGGTGACTTGTTTTATTTCCAGCTTAATGAAAAAGAAAACGCTTCGCAATCTTATACAAAACTATTAGATCGATTTCCTGGATCAGAATTTGAGCCCGAAGTGCTTTATAAGTTATACTTAATCTCACGTGATAAAGATCCCGCGAAAGCGGAGCGATATGCTGAGTTGTTAAAAACTAATCATCCGCAATCAAATTTTACACGCATTCTTATTAATCCCGACTATCTTCGTGAGACTAGTGTAGCTGCGGAAAAGCAAAAATTGATTTATAAAGAAGCCTATGCATTTTACCAGGCCAATAATCTGCGGCCAGCACAAGATCGCATCAGGCTAGCCATGCAAGAAGGTGAAACAAGTTTTACTCCTCAGCTTGAATTGCTAAAAATTCTCATTGTAGGAAAAACTGAAGATGTTACCCGATATCAATTTGAACTAGGTGAGTTTATTAAAAAGTATCCTGATGATGCGCTGAAGCCGTATGCTGAGCAACTACTTGCATCTTCTAAAACGCTTATCGCAAAACTTGAGCGGTCAAAGGGTATTCAGTTCATTAAGTCAATGGAGGGCGTTCATAGTTTTGTAGTTGTTTATACAACCGAAGATCGAATTACAAATCCGGTTTCAACTGCCTTAGAGAAATTTAACGCTGCTCAATGGAAAGATCTGAAGCTAAATACCAGTAATATTATTCTCAATGAAGAAAAGACAATCACCATTGTTACCGATTTGCCCAACCTTGAAACAGCACTCAGTTATTTCGACAAATTCCTCGCTCAGATTGCAACGGGTAAGCCGTTTTCAAACTATAAATTCTATAGCTTTGTAATAACAAAAGATAACTTTCAAATTTTTTACCGAACTAAGGCATTGGATGAGTACCTCACCTTCTTTGATCGAAACTATCAAAAACAAAATCAATAAACTCCTCGGAATTGAAAAGCCCTGGCTGGGCAAGACGATCAAATATATTTGGATCGCCTTCTTTTGTTTCTTGCTGGGTTTTCCACTTTATATCTATACAGTAAGCATTAATCTGTTTGGGCTCTATGGCGAAATGCCAAGTCTTAAAGAAGTTGAAAATCCTGAGAACGATCTTTCCTCTGAAATTATTTCTGCGGATGGTGTCTCGCTCGGTAGGTACTTCCGTTACAACCGCAGTCAGGTTCATTTTAATGAATTGTCCGAAGATCTTGTTAACACATTAGTGATTTCAGAAGATCATCGCTTTTACAATCATTCGGGGTTAGACTTTCCTGCCTACATCCGGGTAATGATTGGAATCCTTACCTTCAATCAACAGGGGGGTGGTAGTACAATTACTCAACAGCTTGCAAAAAATCTCTATACACAAAATGTGGATCGCAACCTTGATGGATTGCTTGGCAATCTTGGAAGTATGCCAAAACGTGTCATTCAAAAAACAAAAGAGTGGATCATTTCCGTGAACCTCGAACAGAATTTTACAAAGGAGGAAATCATCGCGATGTACTTAAACACGGTACCTTTTAGTAGCAATGCTTTTGGAATTAAGGTCGCTGCCGAAACTTACTTTAACAAGCAACCGGATAGCCTTAATCTACAAGAATCTGCTGTGCTGGTGGGTATGTTACAAGCTGCTACCTACTTTAATCCCCAACGCAACCCTGAAAATTCGTTGCGTAAGCGTAATGAAGTTTTATATAAAGTTTATAAACATGGTTATAAACTTAAAACCCGCGAGCAATACGATTCGATACGAGCCCTACCCACTGAGTTAAAATATAATTTGCAGAACCAGAATGAAGGTCTTGCCACCTACTTTCGCACAGTACTTGGAAACTATTTGCTTCAGTACTGCCGCGAAAAAGATATTGATCTTTATAATTCAGGTCTAAAAATTTATACCACCATAGACAGTCGCTTGCAGAAATATGCCGAGGAAGCAGTGGCTGAACACATGAAACCTTTGCAAGCGCTTTTTACGGAAGAATGGAAAACACGAAAGCGAAACCCTTGGGTTGATGATGGCAAAGAGATAAAAGATTTTCTGGAACGAAGAATAAGACAAACCGATGCTTATAAAGTATACGCTGCGAAGTATGGCGAAAAATCGGATTCACTAAAAATTATGCTTAATCTCAAAAAGCAAATGACTGTGTTTACGTGGGAAGGTGAGCGAGATACACTTTTTAGCAGTTATGATTCATTGGATTATTATAAGCGATTTATTCAAACAGGTTTCATGGCAATGGATCCCTATTCAGGTCACATAAAAGCATGGGTAGGTGGTATTAATCACAAGTATTTTAAGTTCGATCACGTTAAGCAAGGGAAACGTCAACCAGGTTCTACTTTCAAGGCATTTGTTTATGGGTTGGCCATGGAAAACGGTTACTCTCCTTGTCTTCTTAAAAAAGATGTTTCGCCACAGTTTTACATTCCCAATCAACCACCGTGGTATCCACTCAATGCAGATGGAACGCGGGGTAAAGGAGATCAAATGACAATCAGGCAGGCTATGGCTCAATCCGTAAATTCTATTACTGGGCAAATCATGCAAGAGCTGAAAGCAGAAAATGTGGTTGAGTTTGCACATCGAGTGGGTATAGAAAGTCAATTGGACGCAGTGCCCTCGCTCTGTCTTGGAACCAGTGATGTCTCATTATTTGAAATGGTAGGTGCCTATGGAACTTTTGTCAATGGTGGCATCAGCACACAACCTATCTACATCACCCGTATTGAGGATAAAAACGGAAACGTGATCGAAATCTTTAATCCCAAAACAAAGGAAGCTATTAACGAACAAACGGCTTATAAAATGATTTATATGCTGCGCGGTGGTGCCGAAGAAGAAGGCGGAACTTCGTTAGGCTTGAGTCGTGAACTGCGCATTGATAATGAAATCGGTGGCAAGACAGGAACTACAAACGATGCTTCGGATGGCTGGTACATTGGTGTAACCCATGATTTGGTTGCTGGCGCATGGACAGGTGGTGATGAGCGTGCCATTCATTTTCCTTCGTGGTTATTTGGACAGGGTGGTCGCACAGCAAGACCAATCTGGGATGCCTTCATGCGAAAAGCTTATGCAGACCCCCTAAGCGGAATAACAAAAGGTCAATTTAAACGACCATCCAGTGGTCTTGATATGACCCTTGATTGTGCACGTCATACCGTTCAGGATTCAGTTCAGTTGGTGGATGAACAACCCTGGGATATTAATAATTAACAAATTAAAAAGGCGAATTTTAAAAGTACAAAGGACGAATTGTAGTCGGATTGTGCATTCGTAATTCCTACATCTTACTTCGTAATTTTGCAATGTGCTACCCGACTTAAAAGAATTTGTTTCAACACTTCCCGATTCTCCAGGAATATATCGCTACTATAGCAAGGAAGGTGATCTGATTTATGTTGGCAAAGCCAAAAGTTTGAAGAAACGCGTAAGTAACTACTTCAACAAGCAGTCACAATACAATCGCAAAACCGAAAAATTAGTTTCTGAAATTAGTAAGATCGAGTTCACGCTCGCTAACACCGAGTTTGATGCGCTTCTGCTAGAAAATAATTTCATCAAACAATATCAGCCTAAGTACAACATTCTTCTAAAGGATGATAAAACTTTCCCCTATCTCTGTATTTTAAAAGAGCGCTTTCCGCGAATTATTTATACGCGCAAGTATTTGCCCAAGCAAGGCGAATACTTTGGTCCCTATACAAGTGTGGTATCAATGAAGAGTGTGTTAGAGTTAGTGCGTCAATTGTATTCCATACGCACGTGCTCTCTTTTGCTTTCGCAGGAAAACATAGAACAGAAAAAATTTAAAGTCTGTTTGGAGTTTCATATCGGGAATTGCAAAGGTCCTTGTGAAGGCCTGCAAGATGAAATTTCTTACTTAGAAGAAATTGCACAAGTACGTAATATTTTAAAAGGCGACTTAAGCGTAGTAGCGAATGAGTTTACCCGAAGAATGAAGGAGGCAGCCGAAACAATGGAATTTGAAAAGGCCGCGATATATAAACGCAAACTCGACCTCCTTGAAAAATTCCAAACAAAATCATTAGTTGTAAATCGTAAGCTTAGTGAGATTGATGTGGTCACAATTACAAGCACAGAGACGGACGCGTTTGTTAACTACATGCAGATTCGTGAAGGTTCCATCATTTTTTCAAAGAATTTTGAAATCAAAAAGAAACTGGAAGAAGCCGATGATGAAATTTTAAGTTTAGTAGTTCAGGAGCTGCGCACTACCTACCGAAGCAACAACCCCGAAGTGTATACCAACTTACCTTTACTAGTAAAGTCGGAAGACTTTGAAAATGTGGTTCCACAAATTGGGGACAAGAAAAAACTGATTGATCTCTCGCTCAAAAATGCACTCTATCAGAAGCGAGAAAAAGAAATAAACAAGGAAGAACAAAAGTCGAAGAAGAATAAAGTGCTGCATATTATGCAGACCGACCTTCGCTTAAATCAATACCCAAAAATTATTGAATGCTTCGACAACTCAAACTTTCAAGGAAGCTCACCTGTTGCTTCTATGGTTCGGTTTGTAGATGGTAAGGCTGATAAAAAAGGATATCGTCACTTTAATATAAAAACTGTAGTTGGCCCAGATGATTTTGCATCCATGAAAGAGATTGTAGGCAGACGCTACAAACGAATCATGGAAGAGGAAGGTGAATATCCGCAACTGATTATTGTGGATGGTGGCAAAGGACAATTGAGTAGTGCCTGCGAAGCCTTACAAGAACTTGGCCTCTATGGAAAAATTCCAATTGTTGGGATTGCAAAAAGACTGGAGGAAATTTATTATCCCGAAGATCCACTTCCTCTGTTGATCAGCAAAAGATCTCCAGCCTTGTTACTCATTCAACGTATTCGCGATGAAGCACACCGATTTGCCATTACTTTCCACAGACTGAAAAGAAGTAAAGTTTCTCTTTCAACAGAACTTGAAAGTATTCCTGGCATCGGAAGAAAAACTACCGATAAACTATTATCTCACTTCAAGTCTGTAAAGAAAATTAAGGAAGCGAGTTTGGAAGAGCTAATTACAATTGCCGGCAAATCAATAGCAGAAAAAATAAAAAATCTGGCAGCAAAGAGTTGAAAGTAAAAAGCTTAAAGCCGCTTTTTACTTTCAACTTTAATCTTAACGTTACATATCCTTCTTCACCATAGGCGGCACCACTCCCATATTATACCATGCGAAAGAATAGTAATCAGCCACCAGGTCGATACCCTTTGTAATATTGGATGACCCATGTGCAGAATTCACATCTACTCGAATAAGAACCGGGTTTGTTCCTGCCTGATTCTCTTGTAAGGTTGCTGCAAACTTGAAACTATGTGCTGGCACCACCCGATCATCATGATCCGCTGTAGTAACGAGCGTAGCTGGATAATTAACACCAGGTTTCAATGCATGAACAGGTGAGTATGCTTTAAGATACTCAAACATTTCTTTAGAATCTTCGGCTGTACCATAATCAGAAGCCCAAGCGGCACCGATCGTGAATTTGTTATAGCGCAACATATCCATTACACCCACCTGTGGTACGGCTACTTTGGCAAGATCAGGTCGTTGAGCCATCACAGCACCAATCAGCAATCCACCATTCGACCCACCACTAATTGCCAGATAATCACTTGAGGTATATTTTTCACCAATCAAATATTCACCGGCTGCTATAAAATCATCAAACACATTTTGCTTTTGCATTTTTGTACCCGATAGATGCCATTTTTCTCCGTACTCACCCCCCCCTCTAAGATTGGGTTGGGCATAAATTCCTCCATTTTCTAACCACACAATTCTGGAAGTACTAAACGATGGTGTCAAACTAATGTTGAAACCACCATAGGCGTATAGCCAGGTAGGGTTTTTTCCATTAAGTTCTATTCCCTTTTTATGAACAATAAACATTGGGATTTTTGTACCGTCTTTACTTGAATAAAACACCTGCTTTGTTTCATAGTCCTCCGGATTAAACTTTACTGCTGGGCGTTGATATTCTGTTGACTTTCCAGATAGCACATTAAATTTAAAAATCGTTGGTGGATAGGTGAACGATGTAAACGTGTAATACAAATCCTGATCATCTTTCCAGCCACCAAATCCGTTAGCCGTGCCAATTCCCGGTAGTATTATCTCACGCTCCATTTTCCCATTCAAATCGTACTGTTTGATTTGTGTTTTTACGTCTACCAAATAGTGAGCAAAAAGTTTTCCACCACCTGCTGAAGTACTTAAAGAGTTTTCTGTTTCTGGAATTAAGTCTTTCCAGTTTTCGAATGAAGGATTGGCAGCATCAACCCATACGATTTTAGAATTTGGTGCATTCAGATTAGTGTTAATAATAAGTTTTGAACCATCGTTTTCAATAATATATTGATCACTTTCAAAACCTGTTTTTATAGGAAGAATTTTGCTATCTGGTTTAGACAAATCCTGAATGTATAATTCATTGCCTGTTGTGCTTTCGGAGGTTGTAATAACCAGAAAACGCTCATCCTCTGTTAAATACCCGCCTACAAATCTTCTCTTTTGAATATCTCCAAAAACAACTTTATCCTGTGAAGGTGAAGTTCCTAACGCATGATAATATAACTGCTGGTATTCATTCTTAGCTGCCAAATTATTCTTCAATCCTTCCACAAAGCGATTAATGTAATAGCCATCATTTCCTTTCCAGGATATTCCGCTTTGCTTCATATTTCGAATCGTATCCTCCACAAGGGATTTGTCTGAAGTTCTAATAACTACCGCCTCGGCACGGTCTGCTCCACCTTTCGCAATTTGAAATGCTAACAGCGAACCATCCTTTGAAAAGGATAATCCCCGCATCGTGGTGGTTGCATCTTTTGAAAATGTATTGGGATCTAAAAAAACTTCCTCTTCTCCCTGCTCTCCCTTTTTACGATAGAGAACATATTGATTTTGTAATCCTGAATTTTTATAAAAGTAGTAATACTCGCCACGCCTGAACGGTGAGCCAAGTTTTTCATAGTTGTTCAATTCCAATAAACGCTCTTTAACGCTTTCCCGATAAGTGATCTTATCCAAAAAACCGAATGTCACATCGTTCTGTGCCTTCACCCAATCAGCTGTCTGCTTAGTGGTATCGTTTTCCATCCAGCGGTATGGGTCAGCGACTTCCACACCAAAATAAGTATCCACCGTATCAACCTTTGCGGATATCGGGTAGTTTGAAATTACTTCAGGCTTAGATGGATTTGAACAAGAGGTTAACATGGCTACAAAAATAATTGCAATAAACAGCGATATGGGTTTCATAAGATAGGATGAATTTAAAAAGTAATATTACGGGGATACCCCTAACAAATCAAGGACTTGTACCTTTGAATCTGAATAGAGTAAATTATGAAAAACAAAAACTTTCTTATTCTTAACATACTCGCGTTACTTTGGGTACTTACTGTTAACGCTTTGGCAAATATTCTTCCCATCAATGGAATGAATACGGGCGAAGTTTCAGCACTCTACCCTAGTTTGTTTACTCCTGCCGGATTCACATTCTCCATTTGGAGCGTGATCTATCTTCTCCTTATCGGATTTGTAATTACTCAATTTAGCATTCAGGGTAAAACTTATTTTACGGAACTATCATTATGGTTTCTGGCATCCTGCGTCTTCAACATGAGTTGGATTCTTGTATGGCATTATCAACTGGTTTATGCCTCAGTACTTATTATGTTGTTACTGTTATTCTCTCTCACCAAAATATTTTTACTAATCCAACAGAATAAGTTAACTACCTGGAAAGAAAAATTATTCATCAAACTACCGGTTACGTTTTATCTCTCCTGGATTTGCGTTGCTACCATTGCCAATATTTCGGCCTTGTTGGTTTCACTTTCGTGGGAAGGCGGAATTCTTTCCCCTTCAGCCTGGACAATAACAATGATTAGTGTAGCCAGTTTGGTTGGAATTTTTATCACAGAGCGTTACCGCGAACCTGCCTTTCTTCTTGTATTAATTTGGGCCTTTTTCGGAATTTATAGCAAGTGGAATGGTACTGAGAACCAATCCATCAGCACCACAGCCCTTACCGAATTAATTTTATTAGGTATTCTATTTTTTGTGTTCCAATTCGGACTACGGAAGAAATCAGTTAGCTGATCATTTCAAAGCCGGTATATGGAATCAATACGTTAGGGATTTTAATACCTTCTTTGGTCTGATTGTTTTCTAATATAGATGCCACAATCCGCGGAAGCGCCAATGCACTGCCATTGAGTGTGTGCAGCAATTGCATCTTACCTTCCTTATTTTTATAGCGCAACTTCAATCGGTTTGCCTGAAAGGTCTCGAAGTTGCTAACTGAGCTAACTTCCAGCCAACGTTGCTGAGCAGCTGAAAATACTTCCATATCGTAAGTAATGGCAGCGTTAAAACCCATATCACCTCCACACAGCAAAAGTTTGCGATACGGCAATTCAAGCTTTTCCAACAAACCTTGAACATGCAAACTCATTTCATCTAAAATACGATACGAATCTTCGGGCTTGCTAATCTGCACAATCTCTACTTTATCAAACTGATGTAAGCGATTAAGTCCGCGCACATGCGCCCCCCAACTTCCTGCTTCTCTGCGGAAGCAAGGTGTATAGCCCACGTTTTTTACAGGCAACTCTTCTTCTGTAAGAATTACATCGCGATATAAATTGGTGATGGGAACTTCTGCTGTTGGAATAAGATACAACCCATCTTCATTCACAAAATACATTTGGCCTTCCTTATCGGGAAGTTGACCCGTGCCATATCCACTTGCCTCATTTACCACAATGGGTGGTTGTATTTCAGTATAGCCAGCTTTATCAGCTTCATTCAAAAAGAAATTGATTAAGGCGCGTTGTAGTCGGGCACCTTTTCCTTTATAAACCGGGAAGCCAGCACCAGAAATTTTTACGCCTAAATCAAAATCGATGATGTCATACTTTTTAATCAACTCCCAATGGGGCATAGCACCTTCATAAAGTTCAGGCACCTTTCCATGTTCATGAACTGTTATGTTTTCTTCAGCACTTTTGCCTGCCGGAACGATTGCCGCTGGAACATTCGGGATTTTATAGAGAATGTCTTGTTGTTTCTTTTCAAAGTCATTAAGACTCTCCTCCATTGCTTTCACTTTGTCTCTATCCTGAGCTATGGCAGCTCGCAATGCAGTTGCCTCTTCGGCCTTTCCCGACTTCATCAACTCACCTATTTTCTTTGAGTTGGCATTTGAACTTGCCTTTAAGCTATCTAACGCATTTTGTGTTTCTCTGCGGAGTTTATCGATTTCAATCACCTCCAGCACAAGTGCCTCTGCATCTTTAAAGTGTCTCTTCTTCAAACCCTCCAACACAATGTCCTTCTGCTCGCGCAGTACTTGTAATGTCAACATACTTTATCTATTAATTGGGCGAAATTAGCCAATAATTTTTTCTTACGATTTGATAATATTCAATTTTGAACTATACTTGCACTGTCATCGCGGCCTCCTCAGGCTCTCACGATATAAAATTCTTGTACTTTTCGATCTCTTTTCTAATACTTGACTAATGTTTTCTTGAGGCTGTCTCGCAGCTGGCATATTCTTATAAAATTTTCTATCTGATTAATTAATCTTTTTTTAACTCACATGCATACAATTGATGACCTGAATCTCAGGCTACTTTCTGAATTAAAAGAAATTGCAGAAGGTATGGGCGTAAAGAACGCAAAGAAGCTTCCCAAGCAAGATTTGATTTACAAAATCTTGGATCAGCAAGCCGTGACAACCGAACCTGCTCCCACCAAAGGGGCTCCTGCTGAAAATGCCGAACGCAAAATGCGCCCACGCAGACGCGAAAATGTTGCCCCAGAAGCAACTCCCAAACCTGTAGAAAATGAACAAGAACTTTCCAGCGATGAAATTCTGGAAAGCATCGACAATATTGAAGTGGATCAAAGTGTAACTCGTTTTGATGATACTGAACCAGTGCAACAAACCGAAACTCCGCGTAAAGAACAACGCGAAGAAAGACCGCAGAACCCAAATCAACATCAGAAAAAAGAAAATCACATCCGCGACTTTGATGGCGTAGTGTTTAATGAAGGCGTGTTGGAACTTATGCAAGATGGCTATGGCTTTCTGCGCTCTTCAGATTACAACTATCTAGCCAGCCCGGATGATATTTATGTATCACCTTCGCAAATAAAACTACTTGGTTTAAAAACCGGTGACACTGTAAAGGGACAGATAAGACCACCAAAAGAAGGTGAGAAGTATTTTGCACTACTTAAAGTTGAGAGCATTAACGGAAAAACAACTGAAGAAATTCGTGACCGTGTTGCCTTTGAATACCTGACTCCGCTTTTCCCTGAACAAAAATTAAAGCTTAGCACTACACACGACAATATGTCGACTCGTATCCTGGATCTTTTCGCACCCATTGGAAAAGGTCAGCGTGGTATGATTGTAGCACAACCTAAAACAGGTAAAACTGTTTTGTTGAAAAACATAGCTAACGCGATTGCAGAAAACCATCCCGAAGTTTATTTGATCGTACTATTGATCGATGAACGTCCGGAGGAAGTTACCGATATGGCACGTAGCGTAAAAGCTGAAGTTATCGCCTCCACATTTGATGAGCAAGCTGATCGCCATGTTAAAGTTGCCAGCATTGTGCTGGAGAAAGCAAAGCGTATGACTGAGTGTGGCCACGATGTTGTAATCTTATTAGATTCTATTACTCGTCTTGCACGAGCTTATAATACTGTTATTCCATCTTCAGGAAAAATTCTTTCGGGTGGTGTAGATGCTAATGCATTGCATAAGCCAAAGCGTTTCTTTGGTGCTGCCCGTAAAATTGAAAATGGTGGCTCACTTACTATTATCGCTACTGCCCTAATCGAAACCGGATCGAAAATGGACGAAGTTATCTTCGAAGAATTTAAAGGAACCGGTAACATGGAATTGCAATTGGATCGCAAACTTTCCAACCGTAGAATTTATCCTTCTATTGATGTGCCTGCTTCCGGTACAAGACGCGAGGATTTGTTAATGAAAGAAGACGAACTACAACGTGTGTGGATATTGCGCAAGTTTATGGCCGATATGAATTCGGTTGAAGCAATGGAATTCCTGCAAAGCAAAATGAAAGGAACCCGCAACAATGAAGAGTTTTTGACTTCGATGAACGGATAAATTAATTGGGTAATGTATTGAAAAATGGTTGGTGACTTTTTGCTGACCAATGATTAATATTCTCACTTAAATCTGAACACATTCTGGGAAAGACCAACTTGTTAAGAAATGGCGCTTGAACTCACTTGTGCTTAGATAAGTAAGCCACGCATTTTATACGATGCTGTAGAATTAATCCTCCGATGTAGATCCAACTGATTCTTTAAGGAACTAAGAACCTCTATACTCTTAATGGTGGTTTGTTACTCTTTGACTGTTCAGGCAATGAACATTTTGGGTAGTGCTCAGTTGATTATCAGACACAACGCTTTTTGAAAACTTTCATAATAGAATGAAGGTTTTGGTAAACTCTTAACAATTTTTGGAGTATCAATCCTGAATAAAAATGCTGGTCTGATTGTTTTTGTGAAAACGACTTCTGGTAACTTCCTTTTCTTTTACAAAGTGCATAACGATTGCTTCTGAAAATTCCCGACTACACTTAAAGAAAGTTACCTTCTTCTTAGGCTCATGAGTCTTTAACAACATAGTAATGGCCGGCTTATCGTGGGCACCAATCTCTGATTTTGGCTTAATCGCCTTTGTAATTTTCTCAATAAGATCGTTGATCTCTTTTATCTGATGTGCGTTAAAATTGGCCATAGTATTAAATCAATGATGTACTGCAAAAGTAGATTAATCTAGTGAGTATTCAATAAACAGGAAAAAACCACTTATCAATAATCTGCTTATCGATCGATAAATAATACCTTACTTTTACCCCACTACACTTCATGAAACACACTATGCGATTTATTACATTATTTGCTCTGGCGATACTAACAACTTCAGTATGCGCCCAACAAGCTCCGCCAAAAGAAGATACAAGAATGTATGAGATCGTTTCTGCAGTTTCTGCAGAGCGACTTGAAAAGGACATCCGTACGCTGGCAGGCTTTGGAACCCGTAACACATTTTCTGATACGGTTTCCACTACGCGTGGTATTGGTGCTGCACGCAGATGGATAAAGAGTGAGTTCGATCAAATCTCGAAAGGATGTAAAAATTGCCTTGAGGTTTTCTATCAGAAAGATCTTGTAACCAAAGAAGGTAATCCGCGCGTACCCAAAGATGCTTGGGTAGTGAATGTAGTGGCCATTCAACGTGGAACAGAATTTCCAAACAACTTCATCATCATGTCAGGGGATATTGATTCGCGTGCAAGCAACACCATGAACTTTGAAATAGATGCGCCCGGTGCCAACGATAACGCTACCGGGATGGCCGGCACTATGGAAGCTGCACGAGTGCTATCCAAATATAAATTCAGAAACAGTATTGTTTATGTAGGATTGTCGGGTGAAGAACAAGGTTTGTTTGGAGGTGCCGGGTTAGCCAGATATGCAAAAGAAAAAGGATGGAACATAGTTGGAGTATTGAACAACGATATGATTGGAAACATTGAAGGTGTGAATGGCGTGATCGACAATCAATCTTTCCGCATTTTCTCCGAACCTGTGCCAAACACTGAAACTGAACAACGCAGAAACCAACGCAGATTTTATGGTGGTGAGGTGGATGGTAACTCACGCCAGCTTGCACGCTATGTGCATTCTCAAACTAAAAAGTATATGCCCGAGATGAATCCCATTCTTATTTATCGGCTCGATCGTTTTGGTCGCGGGGGCCATCACCGACCATTCAACGATCTTGGTTTTGCAGGAGTGCGTATTATGGAAACTAATGAAAACTATACCCGTCAACATCAGGACATTCGCGTTGAAAATGGAATTGCTTATGGCGATGTAATTGAAGGCGTGAATTTTAAATACGCGAAAAAGTTAACAGCCGCAAATGCACTCACTCTTGCGGGGATAGCATGGGCACCACCCGCGCCAACCAATGTAAGTATAGGTGGTGCGGTGCAACCATCCACTAAATTATCATGGGATGCATTGCCCGCAGATAAAGTAGCTGGTTATAAAATTTACTGGCGTGACACAACTTCTCCCACGTGGGATTATTCACGCTATGTCGGCAATGTGAATGCTTTTACGCTTGAAGGAATTGTAATAGACAATTACTATTTCGGTGTTGCTGCGGTTGATAAAAGTGGCAATGAGTCGGTTGTTGTTTTTCCTGAGAAGTTGATTCGATAGAAGTTACAGATGCAACACATTAAACGAATTCATTTCCCGCAGATATCGCAGATTTACGCTGAAGTTTTTTGAAGGGTCTGCGAATATCCCCGTAATTTGCGGAAAAAACTATAGTAAGCGTAAGTCCAGCTAACAATGAGAAAAACACTTGCAGTCGATCAAGGTACTCGAAAAAAATTCAGAGCCACCTTTGAGAGGGTGGGCAAGAAAATAAATTATACTGGCCATTCTGAAGATACGATCTTACTCAAAAACATTATTGATGCCTCCACAAATCAGCAAGTAGCGGATCACCTTTGGTTCAGTTATACAAAAGGATTTGAAGCGATTAATTTAACGGAAGGTGTTGTGCTGGAGTTTGAAGCGCGTATAAAAGAATACCGAAAAGGATATGTAAATCGAGCGTTAAAGATTAACGATCGAAAGCAGGATTTTAAATTGAGTCATCCTACTAAAATAAAGAAGATGTTATAAGCTCCTCTATATTGCTTCCGAACCTGTTTCTCCGGTGCGCAGACGAACTACATCTTCCAATGGAAGCACAAAGATTTTTCCACTGCCAATCATTCCGCTTTCATTAGGGGTTGATGCTTTTAATATCGCATCGATGGTAGGCTTCACATAATCATCATTGACAGCAATTTCAATTCGAATGTTGGGAACCAGATTGGGCACAACCTTTTGCCCACGATAAATTTCTTCAGGCTGTAGTTGTCTTCCATGACCTGACACATGACTGACTGTGATTCTGGAGATACCGGCTTCAATCAAAGCAACCCGAACCTGATCTAATTGATTTTCACGAATGATAGCGATGAGGAGTTTCATGCAATAGTTGGTTATAGTTATTAAAACTAATTCTTAATTAGGGTTGATCATACCATACCCACGTTCACCATGATAGAAATTGTCTAGCCCTTTCATCTCAGCTTCATCCGTTGAACGAATTTTTACAAATTTATTCAGCACAAAGAGAATCATGAACGTACCAATGGCTGCATACGCAATAGCGATTCCTACTGCCAACAATTGAATTCCAAATTGTTGCATCACAGACCAGCTACCGCCTGCAATCTCCGCGGCTTCGCGCATCCAACTGTCGCGAATAAAAAAACTTAAAAATAACGCGCCCACAATTCCACCCACGCCATGAATTCCAAACGCATCGAGGGTATCATCATAACCAAGTTTATTCTTTAAGATGATAGCATAGTAACATATCAGTGATGCAAGTCCTCCAAGAATCATCGCTCCTCCTGGTTGCACTACACCAGCCGCTGGCGTAATCGCGACAAGCCCGGCCAACACACCTGAAACAAAACCAAGTGCTGTTGCTTTCCCTTGATGAATTCCTTCAATAATCATCCACGCAATGGCTCCCGCTGCAGCGGCTACCTGAGTAACCGTTATTGCTTGCGCGGTTGTTAGTCCACTGGTTAAACTACTTCCGGCATTAAAGCCAAACCAACCTACCCATAATAAACCACCACCAATCAAAGTCATCACCAAATTATTAGGTCGCATCTGTAAATGCTTAAATGATTTTCTGCCACCTAAATATAATACAGCAACCAGGCCGCTTACTCCGGCCGAAATATGAACTACGGTACCGCCTGCAAAGTCAATCGCTCCTTTTGGTCCCATATTAAAAAGAAAACCATCGGAAGCCCATACCCAATGACATAGTGGATTGTAAATAAGAACTCCCCACAGGGCAATAAAAATACAATACGCTTTAAACGATACTCGTTCAGCAAATGCACCTGCAATTAAGGCCGGTGTTATGATGGCAAACTTTGCCTGAAACATAGAGAACACATATTCAGGAATTCCATTTGATACGGACTCATCTATTCCGCGCAGCAAAAAATTATCTGCGTTCCAGCCAAACCAACCTCCCAATACATTCGGGCCAAACGCCATACTATATCCGCAGATCACCCAAAGCAAGGTCATGATTCCCATGGCTGCGAAACTGTGCATCATGGTGCCCAACACATTCTTTGTTCGCACTAAACCACCATAAAACATCGCCAACCCGGGTATCATGAGTAAAACCAGGGCAGTAGAAGTCAGCATCCAGGCGGTAGCTCCTGAATCAATAGCCACATCTTGAGAAAATGCGCTAATTGGGATAAATAGGATTAAAATGAGTGCTAGTCGTGAGTAAAACGAGCGTTTTTTCATGATTTGAGGTAGGTTTTGAACTGGCTTTAAAAATAAAACCATTCAACAACTAGTCAAGTGTTAGGTTGGATATTATTCACCTTCCTTTGTGAAAAACAGCTCATTCAGCTATAAAAAAGAGTCTCCAAATGGAGACTCCTTAAAAAAATTGTTGACTCATTAATTCTAATTGTGATCAAACGGAGGTTGCGCAGCCTGGCTATCGCGCGTATTTTTTTGCACTGCAATAGCACCAAACAAACTCAATGTAAATGACATGGCATAAAACCCTTTTTCACTTCGCAAGAGTGTTGCATTCCATAAACCTACCACCAAAAGCACTATTGCCAACACCGTTGAAAACCAGGCAAGGCTGTGATAAATGTTAGTCACGGGAATTCCTTCCAACTGATCGCGCACAGCTTTTTGTAAGGAAATGGCAGCAAACAAACCAAACATGAGCACGGTAAAATAATAGCCCTTTTCATTTAACTCCATGTCAGCATTCCACAACCCAATGATAAAAGCAATAGCACCTGTTAGCAACGCAACCCAGGAGGCAGCAATAAATGCATTTGAGGGTTTTTGAATCATTTTGTTTTCCATAAGTAGTTTATTTATGGATCAAAGGTATTT
>JBGSIM010000048.1:0-2174 GCA_041742535.1 Cyclobacteriaceae bacterium
TGCTCCACCTTGTTGTTGCATGGTGGCTGTGCCTTTCCAGTTTCCAATCATAAAACTAAAAGGTTTTAATTGATCGCGATTAACTTTTGCGGAATTCTGTGCCTGCATAAAGTTTGATGCTGCGATTAGTGCGGCAAGGGTTAGGATGGTTTTCATATGATTTAATTTTAATAGCTAGTTATTTTTTACTGGTTGGTTTATCGAGAACTGATTCGTCCATTTGATGGATAAGGAACGGAAGAGAAAAATGGCCGTCATCATAACGAGAGCAGTAGCAATTCCTACTGCAGGCCCGAATGAAATGCCGGGAATGCGAACGATAATCTCTGAAGCAAAGGCTGCATAGAGACCTATAACGGAGTAATACATGAAGGATAGGTGGAAACGCAACCAGGATTTGGTTCGGAAAAGGACGGGTACCATACCGGCCAGCAGTGTTGCTAAACTGATTAAGGCAGCAAAATGGAATGGGCCAAATTTTCCAAATAATTGATAGAGTCCAAAGGCAGTGCCGTTAACGATTAACATTGATATACCATACACATAGCCAATCCGTTTATGTGTTACTGAACCTTTGGCAAGGAGGAGGATGCTCGTACCGGCTAAAAGTGCGAGCAAGCAAGAGAGGAGATGAATAAGTCCTGTTGTGCTATGAATGAGTGAGTTCATAATGATTTTTATTTATATGAATACTAGTGTAGTGCAAAACCGATTATCAGACTAAGTTGAAATCCACTGAAGGAATCAGATACTGAACTTGTCAACCCTGATGCAGTCCATTCATTTTTTGAAGAGAAGTCCCGGTTGTATGTTCCTTTAATAGCTAAATACTGTTGGCCTGGCAAATCACGTTCAATGGTTATCGCGGTGTGTAGAAAGGTGCCTCCTATAGAAATAAGACTTGTGTTTGGTTGAGTGTTTATTAAATCATTTAGGGAAGCGCTACTTGTTCGGATTGCACTGACATTGCTACCACCCCAGCCTAATCCTAGACCTGGTATTAATCGCCACGAATTATTTCCGATTTTATAACCAGCATAAAAGTATCCCCAGCCCCCATTGATTTCCGTAGTAGTACTTTCTCTGCTTGCTGAACCAGAGAAGTAATAACCTTCACCACCAACTCGCAGATGCTTATGTTGACCATAACCACCGGTTCCAAATCCAATGGCCAGAGGTACTTTATCAAATCCTGCTTCAGTTAAGATATTATTCAGTTTAGAGAAGGAGAACTGCTGAACTCCCGGAGCCAGATATATGGAACTGGTAGTGTGTTGACTTTGCGCAAGGGCAACATTAGCCGTTAAGAGAAGAAGGATGATTAGTGATTTCATAATAAACAAGTTTATATTGTAAACTAACTTTTCAAAAAATTTTATGTTTTAATGTAGTCCTTTAGGGAGTTCACGTACTCTTCAAAGGCTTTAAGACCTTTCTTTGTTATCCGGCAAGTCGTTAAAGGTTTTTTCCCCTTGAATGACTTTTCTACAAAGATGTATCCGGCTTCTGAAAGTTTGTCCAATTGCACACTCAAGTTACCCGCTGTAGAGTTTGTTTTTTCCCTTAGCCACGTAAATTCAGCTGACTCAACGCTAATAAGCAATGACATAACACCGAGGCGTAGTTGGGAGTGGAGCAATGGATCAAGATCCTTTAGCATGTTATAGTTCTTTACCTGATCGTAACATATACCCTGGGATTAGGTATCCTAAAACCATAGCAACTGCACCTATTAGATATTGATCTAATGGATTAACTAGAAAACATAGAGTTCCCGAAATCCAAAAAATAATGCCACCAAGTAATAAAGGTTTAAAACGAAGCATGATTCCCGAAACAAATGTGCAAAGACCAATAGGAAGCAATATCACAGCATTTATTAACCAACCAATCTTATAACCAAAAGCCAACACTGGACAAATGGTAATGGCAAGTGCAATCCATAGCCACATGTTTATTTTATCAAGATGTGTTCTGTTGGGGGAGGACGCACCTTGCCGATTGGCATGAATCATTGTTACAATCCATGCGGGAATAGTAATTAGCCAAATGGCGTAAGGATAAGGTAAGGATGTAAACTTTATTAAGAAATACATACCTCCGTTACAAATTGCGATTACCCAACCCCATAACAAGAAATAGAAACTATTCTGTTTAAGATTTATTTGTGTTTG
>JBGSIM010000049.1:0-76775 GCA_041742535.1 Cyclobacteriaceae bacterium
TCAAAATTATCTGCTCAAGATAATGTGATTGACAGTCTGCAAAAAATTGTTGCCCTGCAGCGACATGACACTACAGAAATAAATGTTATGCTTATGCTCGCCTATGAATTCATCCGAAAAGACTTAAATAAGGTTAATGCCTATGCACATGAAGTAATTAGATTAGCTCGAATCAAAAAGGCAATTGCTCAGGAGGGAAGTGGCTATTTCTATTTGGTAACATCTCACCAAAATAGCGGAAATCTCGACAGCGCTCTCTATTATCTCAATTTGTTAGGGAAACATTCAGAAGCCAATCCTACCTATAAAAAAATGGAAGCCAACTATAATCAAGCTGCTGGTTTGTATTATAAAAACACTGGGCAACCGAAAAAGGCATTGACGTACATGATAAAGAACATTGATTTAGTAATTCCTGAAAGTGAAAATCAAGCAGGGCTTCTGCTAAATATTGGAAACATTTATTATAGTCTTAGTGAGTATAACAAAGCAATGAGTTATCACCTACAGTCACTTCGTTTATTTGAAAAGTTAGGATCACAACGCGGGCAGTCATTTTGTTTGCAAAGTCTCGGAAACGAATTTATGGGATTAAAGCAATATGAAAAGGCTAAGGGATATTTCGAACGGTCTCTTAAAATAAAAGAGGACTTGAAAGATAATCGCGGCATTATCAGCACCTCAACAAGCCTAGGCGATGTGTATAAAGAATTTAAACAATATACTCTTTCAGAAAAGTATTATAAACAAGCATTGCATTTGGCTGAAGAAATGAAAGTAGTCTCGGAAGAAGCCCGATGCCATTTCCAGCTCAGTCTGCTTTACAAGCAAATGGGCGACAACCAAAAAGCCTACACAGAAACAACCGAAGCTCTGAAATTAGCAAGACAGTCGGGCGATAGCACAATGAGTGCTAAAATAAGTGGCAACTTAATGGCACTGAAATTTGAGGAACAAAAAGAAAAAGGAATTGAGACAACTCTAATCAGCAACTTAAATACAATAGTTAATTCCGGTGATAGAAGTGGGGAAGCGTTGGAGTATTCCCGGCTTAGTGATTATTATGCATCCCGAAATCAATTCGACAAAGCATTTTTTTACTTGCAAAAACATGAAGCGCTAAAGGATAGTGTTGAGGGGTCGGAAGTTTTGATTCAAATGAAAAATTTGGAAGAGCAATATGAAAGTGACAAGAAACAGCGTGAGATTGAACTCCTCAAAAAAGATCAGGAACTACAGGCTCTGGCTCTTAGCCGAGAGCGCACCAACGTTATACTTATTGCCTTTGCATTAATTTCTGTTGTAATCATTAGCATTCTATTAGTAAACCGCTACCGAATCATGAATCGCGCCAAGCGCGAACTTGAACTTGAAAAAGTACGCAATCACATTGCCCGCGACTTGCATGACGATATTGGATCAACTCTTTCAAGTATTAATATCATGAGCCAATTAGCCATGAATGGTGATACTAAAGAAAACCTTAGCAAGATTGCTTTGCACTCCTCGCAAATGATGGAAAACATGAGTGATATCGTTTGGTCCATCAATCCAAAAAATGATACACTGGAGCAAGTAGTTTTAAAAATGAAAGAATTTGCTTTTGAGATCTTAGAACCTAAAGAAATTACACACACGTTTCAAATAGATAATGATCTTACTAAATTAAAACTAGATGTTGAAAAACGTAAAAACCTCTTCTTGATTTTTAAAGAAGCAATAAACAATGCAGCCAAGTATAGTGGCGGAAGTAACGTCTCCATTTCACTTTCTGTTACCCAAAATAAAATTCAACTTTCCATAAATGATAATGGAAAGGGTTTTAATGAAGAAGTGGTAAAGCGCGGTAATGGATTGATCAACATGAAAGAACGTGCTATCGCAATGGGGGGACAATTTTCTCAAAAAAGTAAACCGGGAAATGGAACAGAAATACACCTTGATATACCCATCACATGATTAGGGTATTTTATCGAACGCGGTAAATTGGAATTTTGTACCTGATATTATAGCAATGGCTCTAACTGTATTACTTTTTGAAGACAATCAATTGCTTCGCGAAAGCATCAGTGGAATGATTTCGCTTAAGGAGGGATTGCAACTTGCAGGAGCTTTTGAAAATGTGCTGACCGTTAAAGAAAAAGTTGAAACTCATAAACCCGGTCTTATCTTAATGGACATCGACATGCCTGGAATGACTGGCATTGAAGCGGTAAAAGAAATAAGACACTCCAATAATCAAGTACCCATTATTATGCTCACCGTGTTTGACGACAACACACATGTGTTTGATGCCTTACGGGCGGGAGCTTCCGGATACTTATTGAAGAAACACATCTCAACAAAACTATTTGATTCTATTCATGAAGTGTTGGACGGGGGCGCACCGATGAGCCCGAGCATTGCCCGAATGGTACTGGCCTCTATGCAACAAAAGCCAACCGTTGCAAATCTTTACCAACTTACTACCCGCGAAACTGAAATTCTTGCTACCCTTAGCAAAGGCAATAGTTATAAACTGATTGCATCCGATATGCAAATCAGTATTGACACGGTGCGCACACACATCAAAAAAATCTACGAAAAACTACAGGTGCATTCACAAACAGAAGCAGTGAGTAAGGCTATCCATGAAAAGTTGGTATAATTCTGCAATGATGAAATAATTGAAACCATTAATGAAAAAATTGCTTTACCAATTTACTCTATTGGTATATATCATTTTTACGCTTTCCTGCTCATCAGGAGGTAAATCTGAAACATCAAACGAAAATCATGCACCATCAGATAGTACAATGTTGTAGGCAATTGTTCAACCTAAAAGATTATTTTATGATAAAAAGTGTAGGCAGTTCTACGTTGTTAATGCTTCTACTCTGTTTTCTCAATCAAAGAGTCAATGCCCAATCCTTAAACAGCTACAACCAACAAATACAAAATCAAATTAAGTCCGTTGAAAATAATCTTCGCCAATGGACAAAAATAAAAGGCCAACCGGAATGGACACTCGCTGAGAGAATGAAATACTATCATGTAAACGGAATCAGCATTGTAGTTATTAAAGACTTCAAAATTGACTGGGCAAAAGGATACGGCTTGGCTGATAGTTTATCTGGAAAGCAAGTCAACACTGCTACCTTATTCCAAGTCGGATCTATCAGCAAAGCAATAAATGGTTTAGCGGTCTTAAGCCTTGTGCAGGATGGAAAACTTGATCTAGACAAGGACATAAATGAATATTTGAAATCTTGGAAATTTCCCTACGACAGCTTGTCGAACGGTAAAAAGATAACCCTTGCTAATCTCTTAAGTCATACTGCTGGCTTAAGCGGCCACGGTTTCCCTGGATACGTCCTCGGTGATACCATTCCTTCACTGATTGAAATTTTAGATGGGAAACCCCCAGCTAATACCAAGGCAATCCGGTCTGAATTTGAACCGTCATTAAACTATAAGTATTCAGGAGGCGGAACTACTATCTCACAATTGATCATACAGGATGCAACACAACAACCGTATCATTCTTTTATGCGAAAAACAATTTTTGATCCCCTTGGAATGAAAACAAGTTCCTATGAACAACCTCCTTCCGCAGCGAACAAGAAATTGTTGGCAACTGGTTACTTAACAAACGGAAAAGCAGTGGTCGGCAATTATCATATTTATCCTGAACAGGCAGCTGCGGGACTCTGGTCGAATCCCAGTGAACTGGCCGCATACGTCATTGAAATTCAACAATCGTTAATTGGAAAATCGAATAAGATACTGGCACGAGAAATGGCTACACGATATGTAATGCCTTTTAATTCTAAGTATGTAACGCCTTATCCGGGTGAAGAGGCTGCTTTAGGTGTTTTCAACCGTAAGACAGGCAATGAAAGATATTTTACACATGATGGATCAGACCGTGGGTTTAAAGCAAAATTTATTGGAAGTATTAAAGATGGTTATGGTGCCGTCTTAATGATAAATTCAGATAGTAGGGAAATATTAGAAGAGGTAGTCAATGCCATTGCGTTCACCTACAATTGGAAAGATTATCTTGAGCCGGACAAAATTGTAATAAAGGTTAATGATGATATTCTAAATTCTTATGTTGGAGAATATTTATTCGAAAATGATCCAATGTCAATTATTAAAGAAGGTGATAAGTTATTTATCATGGTCAACAAAATCAAAATGCAAATGTGGTTTACATCAGAGACAGAGTTTTTCGTCTTAGAACAGAAAGCATATTCGAGATTCCTAAAAGACGTACAAGGAAAAGTAAACGGATACTTTTATAAGGAAGAATTTTTTGAAACAACCGCCAAAAGAGTTAAATAGCAACTGCCTACAACAAATGTCTATAAAGCATTAATCTGCAACGACCGATACACCTGGCACTCGATGTTCATTTATGCTTGTCGGTCCGGGCATGCCCCATACGTTGGTACAAACCCCTTGTCCCAGTCGAAACCTTCAAGTAATAAAGCAGGTAGAAGACCAGAAATAAAATCACTGGCATCTGTAGATCACTTTTGAATGCTATGCCCCAAGTGTAAAAACATCACATCAATATGTGATGTTTTTTAATTTCTATTCTTAGCAACTTTAGACTCTGACTAACCACAACATGAAAAAGGTAAAGTATTTTTCGGTGCTCATCATTCTCATCTTCTTCGCCAGTTGCAACCCACCCAACTCCAATATGGAGACAACCGATAGCACGCAGCTCACAACTGTTGCAGTTCCTTCTGAAACTTTAAATTCGGAAGGAACAGCAACGAAACCTGAGCCTGAGCCCGAACTAGTAATTTCAGACTCCACTGCCAATGCACTGAATACCTTGGTAGGCACGCAGTTTAATACCTTATACCAATTACTTTCAGATTCATCAAATTACTATAAAGTAGAGATGGAAGACTACTACGATGAGTATGAGGGACAGGACGAAATGGAAAAATACACGTGGTACTTCGACAAAGAATTCTCCGTTGTATACAGCAAATACAGCTATCAGAATGGTGCAATGTTTAAACCTGATGTTATAGAGTACATCGCACGCAACAATAGTATTATATGCACCATCGAAACCAGCTCTATCTATGATGAGGATAAATTCATTACCATTTGGGATGTTCAGAATGGTGGAGTTAAGTTAAAGTATTCAGGATATTCCAAGAAAATTGAATCCGTTGAACCTCTTGCTGCTGATTACAGCAAAACAAATCAAAATACCTGGGATATGAATTTTGATGCGCTTAAAACCACCCTTGCTGAAGAGGTAAAACCAAGGACAGGCGATGAGGAGGTATACACGATACTGATTAGAAAACCTAAACCTGCAGAGCTTGTAGATTATAAAGAAGTGATTATTCCGAAAGCACTATATGATAAGTTAAAACAGTAAGTGCTATTAAATGAGTATAATAAAATATTCTAATCATAAACAGCATGTCAGGTTGGCCCAAGGAATGATACTTGTAAAAACCAGTAAAGGTGAAATCGAAGCATTTACACGCCAGCGAGAAAACTCTCTAAACGAAAGTATCAGCGATTAGTGGTAGAAGGGTGTATTCTCTTGAGCTAAGTCAATCTTAAAAAACTGCATGAAAAAAATCCTTCCCATCCTCTTCATCACCACCTTCATCAACACCCTTTCCACGCAGGCACAGGTAAGCAAGTACGACTACCTATACTTCTGCGACCAGCTTATGGTGAACACCAACAATTCCGTTCCGTACCTTCAAGTGCTCTATGCCGACCTAAAGGAATTTAAAAAGCACTCGAGTTTTCCGTTCCGCAATTTTAGTTCCTACAATTTCATCCTCCAACCAGACGAAAGTGCCTACGCCCAAATCAATGGTGGTCCAACCTCGATGTATAAAACAACCGCCATCGCACTATGGAAACTCTACAACCAGTGCTATGCCAAAAACGGAGAGATCATTGCCTACATGCGTCTGCAAGATTATAAAACCGATTTAGAGAAAGGGTTTAGTTTAGTGAGAGAAATGCAGCAATTGCAAATCGCCATGGGCAACACCCGCGACCTACTAGCCAACAAAATTTACACTGAAGCCGTGGCAATGCCCGCTTCCAATAATTCTATCGAGGCCCATCAAGCATTGATGAAAGCCATTTTGCACGAAGAAGCTCTGATACGCAAGCTGTCACAAAATTTTAACGAGGAAACGTTTGTGGGTTTTGCGCAAGAAGAAATCCTGAAATCATTTTTGGAAACAGACGATGTGTTGAAAAAACTAAGCAGTATCAAACTACCGGGTCAAAATTATTTCAAAACGTGTGTGGAAAGCCTGGAACTACTGCAGAAAAACAAGCAACATGCACTTGATAATTTCACCAATGCGGCTACGTTTGATGGGCTGTATGTCAACCAATTCTACAATAGCCTATTCAAAAACTTTAACCATGACCTCCTTCACTTTTATGCTGAATTTAGTGCCCAACACTATCTCGCTTATTATCCCATAACCTTTCGGCAATATGATTTAGATTCACCACTCAAGCCATGGCAGTTCACACACCTAAACTATTCGCCACCAGTATTTGATAGCTTGACTATTAGCAAACAACCTGTTGCATTGCCTGGTGCAGGCTTTAATCAACTCAACGCTATTGTTCTTTACATTGATGAGTGTGTCGGTTCTATGGAAAACCTTTACAAAGAACTGCGCAGCGAAGGAAGCACGTGGAACAGTTTGAGAGAGGGGAAAATGCCCTACAAAAATCCCATCCTCAAATTTGATAAATTCAGAATTCCCATCAGTACCCATGGGCTTGTATTGAAAGAAAGCAAGTACCTGCCTGCCCTTTATCGAACAAGGCTCATCAATAGAGTGAATGACATGCAACAAATTATGCTCTCCCTTCAAGATCATTTAATTGAATTGAGTCAATACATGAGTAGTGGTGCCTTTCGCGAAAAAACCATCGACTACATCGACACGGAACTAAAAACCATTGAAACACTGTACACCGAACTGGATGCGCGCAAAGAAAAATTGTTTATGGAAATACGCAAAGTATACGCCTCTTACCCGCTTCAAAAAACAAATGCATGGACGGTTACCTCATCCGTTTTGCTAAAAGCAACGGACGATAGTCGAAAAATATTGAAACAGATCGATCAACGTGTGTACGAACAAAATCAATCGCCCATATCAGTCGCAGCCATCCATGAAGACCAGCGCGATTTGATTATCAACCAATTGAAATACATGAAGGGGATTGTGCGCATCGGCAAAAACAATGGGCTATGCCCGTATAACCCGTATGAATACATTCCTGATTACTTGAAGACGCTAGAAGAAAAAGTGATAGACGTACCTTCCACAATAGAAAACAAAAACAAAACCTATGGCGATTTTCTGTATATGCACAACAGTATTGTAAACCAATACAACAAGTTTGCCGAGTTGGGATTGGGCGGCAATGAATCTGCTACCAACGACCCCATGCGGCCCGTATATCTTCTTTCATACATCCGTCAGCCGCCTAAGTACCACCATGAGATACCTAAACCTGAAATAAAAAAAGAAGAGCCACCCGAAGAAAAGGAAACCACTACAGAACCACTTAACGAATTCATATCATTTGAGGGCTACGCCTTTAATAATCTTGTTTTGTTGTTGGATGTTTCTGCTTCCATGAACAAACCAGAGCGACTACCCTTGCTGAAGAAAAGTTTTCAGCAACTGGTTTGGTTTATGCGCGCAGAAGACGAAGTAAGCATTGTCATTTACTCGGGCAAAGCAACGCTTCACCTATCTCCCGTATCAGCGAGCGATACTGCCAAAATCATACAGTCCATTCAAACGCTGCGATCAGAAGGGAATACCAACATTGCTGATGGATTGGCACTGGCTTATAAAACTGCAAGCAAGAATTTTATAGAAGGCGGTAACAACAAAATAATTATGGCCACGGATGGAGAGTTTAAAATCACCGAACCACTTTATAAACTGGCTAGAAAAAATGCTTCTAAAATAATGCTTAGTGTTTTTGATTTCAGTCAAGTGGATCGGCCACTGCAGCAACTACAAACGATGGCGGAAAATGGAAAAGGGAATTATATAAAAGTGACTTCTGAAAATTCGCTGGATGCGTTGGCCAGGGAGGCGCAGAAAGAAAAGTAGCCATAACAGCAGGTAAATTGGGTTTAGTCGTAATTATTTGGTTAAGCAAGTCAGAGAATTAATTGCCTCACATCATCATGTGATAATATTTAACTGAAATCAACACTACCTTAACCGAATGAAAGTATCTCTCATTATTCTTTGTACTTGTTTGGTGGCATGCTCTACCAAACAGGAGTTCAATTACCCTGTCACTCGAACTGAACCATTCGACACAACCATTTTTGAAAGGAAAATCTCCGATCCCTATTTCTGGATGTCGCGCAAAGCGAATGAAAAGGAAATGAAGGAATGGGTGAATAATCAAGGCAAACTAACCCAAAGCATTTTAGACAGTATTCCGAATGGTGATAAACTAGCTGCAGAAATTGAGGAGGGCTACATCAACATGCAGGATGAAATTTGGGATTTGGATGTAGTGAACAATATGTTTTACTACTATCGTGATGTACCGGAAGTAGGACCTTCCTTGTGCAGAAGGAATAACATAGACGCAGCAGAAGAAATTTTTTTTAGTGGAGGCATTTCCATCAAGGGTCAAGCCTATCGCAGTCGCAAAGAAATGTACGCACATCAAAAGCCTTTAGTGGCTATGATGTTGGTTCAACGTGGCGAAGCGAATCCGCACATCCGTATTTACGATCTTGATAAGAGAATTTTTCTGCCCGATAGTATCGCTCCCGTGATGTTCAACGATTCTCGTGGCGTATCGATTACCTGGCTTCCGGATGATAGCGGTCTGCTTTACACACAAGCACCTCCATCAACCGTTGAAAGTGCAAAATATTACAATGGAAAGATCAAGTTACATAAGCTTGGCGAACCCATTACTAAAGACGAAGCCGTTTTTGGTATTGGATTAAACAGCTCCGTGCAACTAAAAGATTTTGAAACCCCATACATTTACAGTTTTAAATCATCAGAATATTTATTGGCGCGTATTCGTAATGGTGCCGATGATAATTATGCTTTTGCGGCTCACTATAAAGATTTAAAGGGAGCTAATACGCCATGGAAGAGACTCAACAACTACGTAAATCTGGGAGATGGATTTGACGCGCGCGATCAGTTTTTATATGCGGCCACGAAAGACAGTCCACGATACAATATAGTGCAAATTGATATGTCGACTGGTGACAAGCCGATAGAATTTATGCCCGTGCAAGACGAAGTACTCTCGTATGTAGATGCAGCTCATTCTTCAGGAGTAATTGCTGGAAAAGATGCCCTGTATGTTTTATACCGAAAGGTAGGCGACATGGGCATTTATAAATTTGACTATCAATCAAAGCAGGTATCCAAAGTCAATCTCAATAATAAAGGCTCCATTGCAGAACTTACATTAAGAGGAGACAATGACTTAGTATTTGCCCAGTTCAATGCCGTTCGCTCCGTACAGTACATGATTTATAAACATGATCAGGATACGATCACTGCTCTTCCCTTTTCAAAAATCAGTTTAAACATAAGTAATGACGTGGTAACCGAGGTACTTTTAGTACCATCACGCGATGGTAAAAAGATTCCGGTTTCGCTGGTGTACAAAAAAGACTTAAACATCAACGGGAAAAATGCACTGTTGATAGATGCCTATGGCAACAGTGGTGCCGTTCGGGATGTAGGACATGACCCTCACCAGATGCCATGGATAAACCGCAATGGCATCTATGCCTATGCGCACGTGAGAGGTGGTGGTGAGTTGGGCCTTGAATGGATTGACGATGGACAGTTTCCGCATAAAATGAACTCTATCAATGATGTAGTAGATGTGGCGGAGTATTTTGTAAAGAACAGTTACACTTCGCCAGATAAGCAATTTGTAATGGGTGGAAGTGCTGGAAGTTTTTTAGTAGGCAATAGTATTAATCAACGACCTGATTTATTTGCAGGCGGCATTTTTCAAGCAGGGTTGCCCGACCTGGTAATGTATCGCGATGCAGCCTATGCAAGAGAGCGCGGTAGTGTAGGCGATATTGCAACGAAAGAAGGTTTTGAATCCTTGCATAGCCTTAGTGCTTTGTATCATATTCCTGAAAACAAAATGCTTCCCGCCATGCTGGTGGTACATGGGGCAACAGATTATATCATTGACCTAACAGCACCAGCGCGTTATGTCGCAACTTTACAAGCCATGCAAAAAGGATCGCGACCACAATTATTTATGGTGAATTGGGAAGCCGGCCATACAAGTAGCGGTATGGACGAAATAATAAGCACGCTCAAATTTATGTTTTGGCAATCAGGGCATGCGGAGTTTCAGCCAACTAGCAACAAGTAAAATCGGCATGAAAACAAGAAAATTAATGTAACTACTTATCTATTACTGAAGAAATAACAAAATGAAAACGACACCTAAATCCATCATTATTTTGGCACTTGGTATGGTTGCGCTTAGTTTTTCCTTCATTGAAACCGTGCAGCACTATTATCCTGAAATTCCGCGCATCTGGACAAACCAAGCCCTTCAAGATTGGGAATTACCTAATGCGAACCCGGCATTTACAGTTGAACCTGTAAGTGAAGAGTTCTATTATGCTTTGCCCGAGCGGGTCATTTATAAAACCTATCCGGTGTATCATCCCGATTATGAGCCAGAAGGTTATTGGGAATGGCTGCATGAACAAGATGCTCAAATTGTATTCGACACAGCACAACTTAAAACCGAAGCAGACTGGATTAAGGCCGGTGAATTATTATTTGATTATCCAATTGATACATTAGGTGCTGTTATTAGTACGAGGCATGTGCGTAGCAAAGAGTTTTATACTGCCACCGGAATGCCCATAACACCTGAAGGCATTATGCCTTTTGTTCAGTGGGTTGTAGCAGGTAAAGGAAAAGTATATCTGGGAAATTTATCCTGTGCCATGTGCCATACCCGGGTAATGCCCAATGGCAGTGCGATTAAAGGTGCACAAGGAAATTGGTCGGGCGATAAAGCTTTTGCATATGCGCTTGCGTCCGATGGCGCTTCAGAACGAGACGTTCAAGGCATCACGCGTTTTTTATTCAGTAGTCCATGGGCAGTTGGTGACCCGCATGGCAAACTACTTGCCAGCGGAAAAGAAGAAATTATTGCTGCCTATGAAGCCGTTCCGGAAGGTGCCTTCGGCAGGCAGGGAACCAGTATCTTGTATCCTCCGCAATCACCCAACCTGATTGGTGTGAAAGACAGAAAATATTTAGATCATGGTGGGCTAAGTCAGCATAGAAACATAGAAGACATGATGCGCTACATCGCCATGAACCAGTCGCTCGACTTTTTGAATTTCTATGGTGATTATAACCCGATTGGACTAACCAAAGAAAGATTGAACAACGGTAAGCCCATCTTCTTTCCCGGAACATATGACCGGCATTCTGATGCACAGTTGTTAGCCATTGCCAAATACGTATATTCACTTACACCTCCAGAGAATCCGAACAAGCCCAGCGCACTCAGTGAAAAAGGAAAAATCATTTTTGCTCAACAAGGTTGTGTTACCTGCCATACTCCTCCCTTTTTTACTAATAATAAACTTACCCCTGCCGATGGTTTTGAGATCCCTGATACACATTACAACAAATACAACATCTTTGATATTTCAGTCGGTACCGACACAGGCTATACCATGAACACACGCAGAGGTACTGGTTATTATAAAGTACCTTCCTTGTTAGGCCTATGGTATCGCGGACCCTTTTTGCATGATGCTTCTTTAGCGAAGTTGGAAGATTTATTTGACCCCGCCAGATTGAAGGATGATTATGTGCCCACTGGTTTCAAACCCCATAATGTGAAAACCAAAGCCGTACCCGGTCATGAGTTTGGTATAGACTTAACTAAAGCAGATAAAGAAGCTTTGATTGCTTACCTCTTAACCTTGTAATTCATGAAGCCGATTTATTTATTCATCACACTCTTCACTTCTGTTTTCAGCACAACTATTGAAAAAGGAGTTGAACCCATTCGCTTCCAAATCAAGAATGCAGGCATTACTGTAAATGGCACTATCAGCGATTGGGAGTATGAATTTGTTTGGGATGCAAAAAAATTAGCTAACTGCTCAATCAGCGGGCGGGCTAATCCAATTGCTATTGACACAGGAATAAAATTGCGTGACAAACATTTGCAAGGCCGGCAATACTTTCATGCAGAGAAGTTCCCTGTCATCAGCTTGCAATCCAAAAAAATCATATCAACAAAAAAAGGTAACTACAAAGGAATTTTTGAATTGCAAATCAGAGATGTCAAAAAAGAGATTGAAATTCCTTTTTCAGTAACAACAAGCAGTCATAAACAATATTTCAAAGCAGAGTTCAACATCAATCGATTGGATTTTTACCTTGGTGAATCAAGCCTGGTGTTGGGTGATGAAGTAAAGGTGTTCATCGAGTGCTCTATTTAATTTATATATCATTTTTTCTGGCTACGATTTAAGCGTCCAACTATCTCCGACAAAATTTTAGAGCCCCATTCTCTTCATAATGCATCATAGGTTTGACAAGATTTCGAATTGAACATAAACGCTTAAATCTATGCACATGAAAAATTTAATCATACTAATCTTGTTAATAGGTAGTTCCCTGAAATTATTTTCACAGGATAGAAAGTATGCTGGCACCCATCCACCCGATAGTGCTGTGTTACATTTATTAAAAACTTATGGCGAATCCTTTGATGATAATAAAACTGTCGCTGAGCGCGATGCAAAACGAAAAGCCCTCGTTTCACCCGCCTACTTCTATCATGGTATTGATGGCGCGCCCATAGGATTGGAGGGATTAACAAAGCGACAAACAAAAAATGAGTTTAAGGTATTTGCAGACTCACTGTACGATGAGGTGTTGTATCAATATGAAAACACAGCGGTATTGATGTTTAAAGAATGGCAACACATGACAGACAAAGGTGTTGAGAAAGAACATGTGAATTCAGTTTTAATCCTACTGGGAAAAGAAAACGGTAAATGGAAAGTCTTAGCAGATATAATTGGTCGCGAACCAAAGGCCCCACTAATCAAAAAATCGAAATAGCGATTAGTTTAGTTGCCTACTATTTTAAATAGTACTACAACATCATATTTGAATCACATCATCATGTGATTTCACCACGCATTTTATATAGTGAGATTTGAGGTGCAATGAAATACTAGTTTATGAGCAAAATAATTTTTAAGTCTATAGGTCAATTTGTTATCGCTGGCATTTTTTTGCTTTGCAGTAGAAATAGTGTTGCGCAGGAGACTCCAATATTCCAATGGGCAAAGCAGACTGCGAGAGGAACGGGTGATGAGTACTCTACGGACGTTACTACCGATGCAGCAGGAAATGTATTTAGTGTCGGAGCATCTACCGCAACAGCCGATTATGATCCGGGAGCTGGTACGTTTTCACTTATCAATGCCAATGTTTTTATTTCGAAGCTAGATGCCAGCGGAAACTTTCTTTGGGCGAAAGGCATTGCAGCAGCAGGTGTACCCGGTGGCCAAGGCAGCGGCATTGTAACGGATTCTAATGGCAATGTGTATGTAACTGGTGTTTTTACGAGTACGGTTGACTTTGACCCAGGGCCTTCTGTATTTAATCTTACTTCTTCTGGTACTCGGGATTTGTATGTTTTGAAGCTGGATGGCAACGGAAACTTTGTGTGGGCCAGAAATTTTAACCCGGATTATGGAAATAGCATTGCATACGACCCTGCGGGTTTTGTTTACGTTACAGCCAGTAGTTCTCCCAGCAGTCAATGCTCAGTAATAAAACTTGATGTCGCTGGTAACACCATTTGGACTCGAACTGCAACTGGCGGACAAACGGGCGGAGCTTCAGTTTCTGTGGATCCAACTGGCAACGTAGTCGCAACTGGATGGCTGACTGGAACAGCTGACTTTGACCCAGGTACCGGCACACTCAACCTCACAGCGCCCGGAATAGAAACTGGCTTGTTTATTTGGAAATTGAATGGAACTGGCGACTTAGTGTTGGCAAAGCAATTGCCCAGAGGAAGTATATCATCGCTCGCGCTCTTTAATTCCGGTAGCAGTCTGGATGCCGCGGGGAATATTTATCTGTCAAGCAGTTTTTTTGGCACTCAAGACTTTGATCCAGGTGTGGGAACTTTTACTCTTTCCTCTGCGAGCGGCAATATGTTTGTTTGTAAACTCGATGGTTTGGGGAATTTTTTATGGGCCAAAAATATTGGTACTTCTATATGCAATTTTATATCATCCGATGCCTCAGGAAATTCGTATATCACAGGGAGCTTCACAGGCACTACCGATTTTGATCCGGGGGCAGGAGTATTTAATCTGACAAGCGCAGGCAATGGCGAGACTTTTATCCTTAAATTGAATGCATCAGGAAATTTTGTCTGGGCAACTCGAACTGGCTCGCCTAGTGATGATGAAGGCACCGCCATCCATGCCGATGCATCGGGTAATGTTTATCTTACTTCTTACTTCTATCAGTTTGCAGATTTCGATCCGACATGCGGTAGCCAAGTGCTTACTTCTGGTGGAAATGGTGATGCCTATATTCAAAAACTAAGCTCAGCACTGACACCAACCATCACTTCGTTCAGTCCAATAACGGGTTCATCAGGCACTACCGTGACCATAACCGGGGTGGGTTTTAGCACTACTCCAGCCAATAACACCGTGAGATTTTTCAATGGCATAATCGCCACTATAACTGCCAGTACTGCCACCAGTATAACCGTAACCGCTCCAGCCGGTATTGCCACAGGAAGGATTAGGGTTACGGTAGGCTGCATTACGGCAACAAGTACTACTGACTTTGTGATCCCCCCTTGCATTGATAAACTCTTTGACTTTACGGGAGTCACAAATGGAGAGAGTCCTCGGGGTTCCCTTTTTTCCGATGGAACATTTCTATACGGGACGACCAGCGAGGGTGGAATCAACAACTTAGGAACGATTTTTAAAATTAAACCGGATGGCACTGGATATATTAAGCTATTGGATTTTGCCGGAAGTACGAATGGAGCTTCGCCAGAGGGGTCGCTTATTTCTGATGGGTCATTTCTCTATGGGATGACGGAAACAGGAGGCACGAATAATTTGGGAGTGATCTTTAAAATAAAGCCCGATGGAACCGGATTTGTGAAACTACTCGACTTCGCTGGAGTTACCAACGGTAGAGGGCCTCAAGGTTCTCTTCTATTAGATGGTACTTCTCTGTATGGAATGACAGCTTTTGGTGGTACAAACAATTTGGGTACCATTTTTAAAATTATGACCGATGGAACTGGCTACGTGAAATTGCTTGACTTTGCATCGGTCGCTAACGGTAGCTTTCCACTTGGCTCGCTGATTTACGATGGCACGTATTTATATGGCATGGCTCAAAGCGGTGGAACATTCGATATTGGTACTGTATTCAAAATAAGACCCGATGGTACCGGGTTTGTCAAACTTATGAATTTCACTGGTGTGGCTAATGGAAGCGGGCCTACCGGTGACTTGGTTTTTGACGGAACATTTTTATACGGAATGGCCTTAGTAGGAGGCACTGCAAATGATGGTACGATTTTCAAAATCAGAACAGACGGTACAGGCTTCGCCAAACTTCTGGACTTCAATTCAAATGTAAACGGAGAAAGACCTTTTGGATCCTTTATCTATGACGGTACCTCTTTGTATGGCATGACCTTATTCGGCATTGGAAGCGCAGAGGGAACGTTATTTAAAATAAATACAGACGGGAGTGCACATACCGTGCTGTGCAACTTCGCCAACTATATCGCAGGATCGCGTCCCTATGGTTCCGTTATTTCTGAGGGTGGATTTCTATATGGTATGGCCAACCAAGGGGGAACAAATGATACAGGCGTAATATTCAGATATGCCATTGGGGTAAGCGTACCAACCATCGCTTCATTTACTCCGACCTCTGGACCTGTTGGCACAACCGTAACTATTACCGGCACAAACTTCAGCAACACAACTGCTAACAACATTATTCAGTTCAATGGCACAACGGCAGTTGTTACAGCAAGCACCACTACCTCAATCATCACGAGTGTTCCTATAGGCGCAACAACTGGAACTATCTCTGTTAGTGTTGGTGGAAATACCGCTACAAGTGCGGCCAATTTTACAGTAACTACTGCATCATCTCTCACCATTACTTCTTTCACGCCAACTTCTGGACTCGTTAACGCCCCCGTCACCATCACTGGAACAAACTTCAGCACAACACCAGCGAACAACACTGTTCAATTCAACGGAACAACAGCGGTGGTTTCGGCAAGCACGGCTACTTCTATCACCACGACTGTACCAACAGGTGCAACAACCGGAAAAATTACGGTTACAGTAGCAGGGAATACCGCAACAAGTGCAAGTGATTTTACCGTTGAAACGTTTGCTAATGAACCACCTATTATTCAACCGACAACTACTGCAGTACCTATTGACGGCATCATAACGATTGACCTATTGACTTTGATTAGTGACCCGGATGGTAATTTGGATGTATCAACCTTGAGTTTGGTAAGCAGCATTACCGATGAAGGCGCAAGCGCCACACTTGTTGGAAATACAGTACTGGAACTTAATTATGATAATGTTGTATTTGCTGGCACCGATCGTATTTCTATATCAGTCTGCGACTTACTAAGCGCGTGTACAGTACAAGAACTGTCTATTGAAGTTTCCGGTGAAATTGAAATCTACAATGCCATATCGCCAAACAATGATAATAAAAATGAAATCTTCAGAATCGCCAACATCGATTCGCTGGAACCTGAAAATACGGTAACCATCTACAACCGATGGGGAAGCAAAGTTTTTGAAGTAGAGAACTATAACAATGATGATCGCGTGTTCAAAGGATTGAATGATAATGGCGGTGAACTTCCATCTGGTACGTATTTCTATAAGATAGTATTCCCAAGCACTCAGGAAAAAGAAAAAACAGGATATCTGGTTTTAAAACGGTAGAGATAAAATCTACTTTAAATCCCACTCTGCTAATTCTAAAATCCATCTCACATGATCATGTGATTTTATGCTATCTTCAAGTAGCTGAGATTTGAGATATGAAAAACTTTCTTTGGCCTATAGTATTGCTGTTTCTTTCCGCTCCTGCTTCAGCCCAAATCACCAGCACGTTTGACACCAATGCCGATGGGTGGACGTTTATTGCTGGTGCCCCAATAACGGTGAACCATCAGGCAACCAATGGCAACCCTGGTGGATACGTTTCTGTTACCTATTCATCCAACGCAACTGCCACTTCGCAAGGTTGGTTTGCACCTGCGAAATTCTTAGGCAATCAGGTAGTGCGCTCATTAGGTATGAATATCCGGTTCGATATGCAGCAATCGCAAGCCGGTACGAGTTCCAATGGAAATGGTGATATTCGCATAGAGAGTATCTCTACCAGACTTGTATATTCCTTACCCGTAAAACCTGTAGTTGCTCCGGGCTGGTCATCTTACTTACTTAAATTAGACGAAACGCAAGGTTGGCGACTGTCCTCAACCACTGGTGCCTTAGCAACCCGAGCACAAATCAGTCAAGTGCTTTCCAGTATAACATCTATTGAAATACGCGGAACGTTTGCTACGAACGCTTCTTACACCTCGGGTATTGATAATGTTATCCTCGAACAAAGAACGTTACAAATTGCTCCCACTATAACTTCCTTCTCGCCAACATCAGGCCAACCGGGAACATCTATCACCGTCAACGGAAATAATTTCGATCCAATTGCTTCAAACAATGCAGTTTACTTTGGCGCTGTCGCTGGAACCATTACAAATGCAAGTGCCACCCAACTAACCATCACTATTCCTATTGGTGCACAGTATGGCAACATTACCGTCATCAATAAAACTACAGGGGTCGCAAAGCAATCAGATAAGCCGTTCAATCCTACTTTTACAGACGGAGGAAGAATCATTCCCTCCTCCTTTAAACCAAAAGTGGATTTTCTGCTGGGCACAACTGCTGGTAATGATGTAAACGGAATTCGTGTTGCAGATCTTGATGGAGATGGGTGGAATGATATTCTTGTTACAGAAAGTACTCCGGCATCCGTTTCTATTTTTCGGAATTTGGGTGCTGGCGGAGTTATCAGTGCTGCATCCTTTAGTTCTAAAATGCTATTGGCTGGTGGTGGAGCTTCAGGCGGTTTGTCTATAATTGATCTCGATGGTGATGGTAAACTCGATATTGTCGCGGCTAACGGTTCGACATTTTCAACCTTTCGTAACATAAGCACTCCCGGCAATCTCACTTTTGAACCCGTTGAAAACTGGTCAATGGCTAACTCAGGTGTTCTATCCAATGTGGTTGATGTGGATGGTGATGGAAGACCAGAACTGATTGGACAGCATAGAAATGGGAGTGTAGCTGCGGATTTTTGGATTACTCAAAACATCAGTTCGCCAGGTAACATTGAATTTGGATCTTCCGTAAGTTATTTTGGAGGCAGCACATTGGATGCCGGTGGTGGTGTTGGCTTAGGCGATTTAGACAATGATGGCAAACCCGAACTATTGGTCAGTCATGGTTTTGGTGACCGGTTTTCAATTTTGAAAAACAACTCAACGCCCGGCACTATTAACCTTACCAACCTCGGAACAATTGTAACGAGCCAATATAACAGTGGACTTAGTGTCGCGGATTTTAATCTTGACGGAAAGAATGATATCGTCTGGAAGAGAACCGGCACAAACAGCGTCTACATGCGAACAAACACAAACTCAGGAGGACCGCTGGCGATTACTGATTTTGCAACTGAGTTTATCTTGACAGGTGATTTGGGGACGTACGGAGGAATGTCCATCGCAGATATAAATGGAGACGGCAAACCAGATATTGTTGCGTCCGACAATGCGGATGTAGGTGTGTTTGAAAATGTGTTTGATGGCGGTGTGTTTGATGCTACTGCATTTGTGCCAGCCTATCAATATCAGGGAAGTGGAACTTCAACGTATCCTACCTCACCTATTGTTGCCGATTTAAATGGTGACCAAAAACCTGACATGATCGTTGGTGTAACAAACTCATCGCCATTGCGCGTATCTATTTATGAAAACAAAAATGTGCACACCCCGGAAATTTCCATCAACACGGTATCGCCTCTTGCCGCACCTGTGGGAGCAACCTTAACGATTACAGGAGATTATTTTTCAACTGTAGCATCAGAAAATCATGTTCGTATTGGAGGCATGTATGCAACTGTGCTTACCGCTACAAAAACACAACTCACCGTGCAAGTTCCGGCAGGGCTTACGTATGGATTGGTAAGTGTAACACGAGATCAACTTACCTCTACCTATCGGCTTCCGTTTAAAACTACTTTTTCACCGGGCGCAAGTTTTGATAACACGCACTTTGCCGCCCCCGTTGAATTTACACTTACGGCAGCCAATTATGATATTGATGCCGGTGATCTAAATCGCGATGGCAAGCCCGACATCCTTGCAGAAGGAACGGGATCGTATGTGTTTAAAAACATACATACCACAGGGCCAATCACCTCGGCATCGTTAATTGCAGATGATACACTTTCCGGATCATTTATGAATCCAAAGCTGGAAGATTTTGATGGTGATGGATACCTTGATGTTATAGCCGTAAATGGGCTGTATCGAAAAAATAACAGTACGTCAATTGAGATTTCATTTTTGCCCAATGTTGGTCTCGGTATTGGTGCAAGTAATGTTGACTTCGCGGACTTCAATGCTGATGGAAAAATAGACATGACACTTACCAGTATCGGAGGAGGACAGCTCACTCTACTGGAAAACAGAACTACTTATGATCTAGCTAATTTTACAACCGGAACGTTTTCTTCCTTTTCGCAATCCATTCCGTTTGCAAAGCCCAGTGTGGGTGGTGGTGTAGCCACTGCCGATTTTGATAATGATGGATTAATGGATGTAGTCGCTACCAATCCTGCCTCAGACAACATAAGTATCTTTCGAAACGCTGGGGTACTTAAAATTGACGTAACACAATTCGATGCGCGAGTAGACGTGACGGTAAGTGATAATCCCGGCAGAATTTACAAAGGTGATTTGGATGCGGATGGAAAAATGGATTTGGTTATGTATTACGGAACAGGTGCTAATGCTTCGCTGATTTCTGTATTTCATAATACAAGCACTGTCGGAACAATAAGTTTTAGTCGTTTTGATTTAACCATGCCATCGGCTTCTACTGTTGCACACATTGATGACATCGATGGTGACGGCAAACCAGAAGTACTCGTTACAAGTGAGAGCGGCAATCGCTTTTCTATTTTCAAAAATCTTCATACCACGGGCGCATTAACAGCCGCATCCTTTGCCGCTCCTTTTAATACAACCGTTACAGCGCCACGCGGTTTATTTACTAGTGATCTTAACTTAGATGGCAAACCTGAGATCATTCTTACCCGTGCAGCTGGATTGTTGGTAGTGTATGAAAATTTAATTCCAACAGTTTTTATCACCATCACCCAACAACCCACCTCACCCAACTATGCCTGCGAAGGAGCTTCCACTTCGTTTACTACGGCAGCAACGGGCACTACCAATATCACATATCAATGGCAGAAGTTTGATGGTAGTGTATATGTAGATCTGGTTAACAACACCACTTTTGCTGGTGCTACTTCCGCTACGCTCACCATCAACAATGTCTCTTCTGCCGAATCAGGCGAATATCAATGTGTAATCTCTGGTGATTTGGCAGCCGATGTTACTACCAATTCCACTAATCTTGTCTTCAACAGTCTTCCATCACCCCCTGATGTGGTGAACGGTGTAAGCTGCGGAGCCGGTGTGCTTACGCTCACTGCTTCGGGTGGAAGCCCAGGCGACTATCGCTGGTACACGGACTCTCCACTTACCTTGATAGCGGGTGAAGAAGATGAAACATTCGTTACGCCTTCCCTATCGACTAATACAACTTATCACATTTCTTTGGTTGATACCTTTTGTGAAAGTGTTCCTGTTCCCATTACGGCCATCATCAGTTCGCTTCCGGCTCAGCCCGTGATTACCTCCACCATTGCACCGGTGGGTAATGCGGTTACCATTTGCAGCACGACTGCCCTTACACTCTCGGCACCCAACGGGTTTTCTTCTTACCTCTGGTCGAACGGAGCCACCACACAGCAGATATCCGTTACCGCTTCGGGTACATATTCGGTTACCGTTACAAATGCGGATGGTTGCTCGAGTCCTGCTTCAGAGGACATTACCGTTACCGTGATTCCAGCACCCTGCAACAACACCGCGCCTGTAATCAATACTACCGCACTATCAACTGTGATAGATGGATTAGTTACCATAGACCTCATCGATTTAATTTCGGATGTTGATGATAACCTGGAAATTAGTTCTTTAGCCATTATAGATCAGCCAACCAGTGGGGCTTCAGCATCCATCACGGGAACGGTGCTACAGATTAATTATGTAGGTACGTCCTTTACAGGAACCGATCTTATCACGATTCAGGTATGTGATGTGTTTAGTGAATGTACCTCACAACAATTTGAGATCAATGTTATCGGTGAAATCGAAATCTTTAATGCCATGTCAGCCAATGGCGATATGCTGAACCCAGTCTTTCTCATTCAGAACATACACTTGTTACCCGACACGCAAAACAACAAAGTCACTATCTACAATCGATGGGGCAGCAAAGTTTTTGAAGTCGAGAACTACAACAACACAACGAATGTATTCAAAGGCTTTAATGATAATGGAAATGAACTTCCATCAGGTACTTACTTCTATAAGATTGTATTCCCAAGCACTCAGGAAAAAGAAAAAACAGGATACCTGGTGCTAAAGAGGTAACGCATGAATTTACATCCAAATCTTACTTCGAATCTAAATTCGCAAGTTCTTCTCACATCATTATGTGATACCCTCGTGATAAGATTTTAATGAGATTTGGGCATGAAATCTCTTAGCTCTCTATTCATTCAAAAACTTAACAGTTCTTTTAGAGATTCCATGTGGCCACTAAAAACAATTATTAACGCATGAAAAATCTATACCTACTCCTTTTCAGTCTTGCATCCATTTCTGCAATTGCGCAGCAAGATCCGTTGTACAGTCAGTACATGCTTAATCCTTTAGTCATAAATCCGGCCTATTCTGGATTAAACAATAATCTTAATGCCATGGTGGGATATCGTACACAATGGACCGGATTGGATGGGCAGCCACAAACGTTTAACGCAAGTGTGCACACTTCATTAGTCAATAACAAAGTGGGTGCTGGCATCTTAGTTGTCAATGACAAGATTGGCAACACAAGTACTACGGAGGCTAATGCAACCTTTGCTTATAAACTGAATTTCGAACAGAGTACGTTCAGTTTTGGAATGCAAGCTGGAGTACAGAGTTATAATTCAGATTACTCATCATTAAATATTCTTGATCAGGGCGATAACGCTTTTACCGGTGGAGAAAGAGGTTCCAGGATTAATATGGGAGTTGGTGTTGCACTTAAGAGTGAAAAATATTTTATCGGGTTCTCAGTACCCAGGTTACTGCCTACAACCTTTAAAAATGGAGATCAGGAGTTTGATTTATACAATCAACATTTTTATTTGATGGGAGCTTACGTATATTACCTAAACGAAAATATTCGCTTTAAACCGTCAGTTTTGTTGCGCGGTGTAAAGGGTGCCCCTGCTTCAGTTGACGTTGCGTTTAATGTAAACTTTAATGCCATGCATACCGTAGGAATTTTTACCCGCAATTTCAATACCTATGGTGCTCTGTTACAAACGTTGCTGGCAGAAAAATATCGATTGGGATACGCATTCGAAATCCCAACAAACAAATCGGTAGGCACTCAATTTTCAACACATGAAATTACATTGGGGGTGCTGCTCTCAGTATTTGATTTTCATGAGCGATCGTTTAGTAATTTCTAGAGTTTATTAGACAATTATACCATGAGATTTCTTATTTTAATTATATCGGTATTCGTTCTATCTACTCTTAATCTTAATGGACAAGCTCCTACTGCAGGAGCAGGCGGTTTTTCAGTTACTAATAATGATGGTGATCGTTTGCGTGTGAGTTGGACAGGGGGCAATGGCAGCAATACGTTGGTGGTGGCAAGCACTAGCCCAACCTTTGGGGGCACGGGTATCCCTGCAAACGGAATTGATTATACAGCTAATTCAATTTTTGGTTCTGGCAACGAAATAGGAACCGGCAACTTTGTAGTTTACAGAAGTAGTGGAAGCAATGTAACCATTACTAATTTTGTCCACACCACGACTTATTATTTTAGAATTTATGAGTTTAATGGTACGGGTGCGAGTACACAGTATAATGTAGTTAATGTACTCGAGGGTAATGGAACAACATTGTCTCCACCCACTACAGGGTCTACAAACATGATTGCAACACCGGCAGGCTCTTTTGCCTCACTCACCTGGACACGGGGCAACGGCACACGTTCATTGGTTATTTTACAGCAAGGATCTGCCACTACAGACCCCACTCAATATACTAACTACTCAGCAAGTACTTCGTTTGGATCAGGCTCAGCAATAGGCAGTGGTCGCGTGGTTTATTTTAGTAACAGCAACATAGTAAATATTACCAATCTGCAACCCAACACACAATATTTCTATCGGGTAGTTGAGGGCAATGGACCAACCGGACCCATTTACAATTTGGCCACCGCACTTACAGGATCATTTACTACAGAAGGTACACCTTCAATTGGAGCAACTAGCTTTACAACTACTAATCCTCAGGGAAATAGTTTACAGGTGAACTGGACACGGGGCAATGGAACGAATGTCTTAGTGATAGCCAGTTTGAGTCCTACGTTTAATGGTACAGGAGTTCCGGCAGATGGAACTGACTATAATGTGAACGCAACATTTGGATCAGGTAATACAGTGGGCACTGATAATTTTGCCGTATATAAAGGAACGTCTACAAGTGTTACGGTCAACGGTCTTGTCAATAGTACCGCATACTATTTCAGAATTTATGAGTTTAATGGAACTTCAACGTCTACACAATATAATACAGCCCTTGTACTTTCTGGAAATAGTCCTACCCTATCCCCGCCTACAACAGGATCTACAAGTTTCATAGCAACGTCAGCAGGAAATTCAGCCTCACTCACGTGGACACGTGGCAATGGCACACGCTCTCTTGTTATTTTACAACAAGGATCAGCCACTACCGATCCAACTCAATATGTTAACTATAATGGGAATGCTAATTTTGGATCGGGTACAGCGGTTGGAAGTGGTCGTGCTGTTTACTTTAATACAAGCAACGTAGTGAATGTTACGAACCTTGAGCCCAACACTCAATATTTCTATAGGATAGTGGAAGCCAACGGAACCAGCGGGCCGGTTTATAATTTAGCTACCGCTCTAACAGGTTCATTTACTACCGCAGGGGCTCCTACAACTGGTGCAAGCAATTTTTCAGTTACCAATAATTTGGGAAATAGCCTTCGTGTAAACTGGACCCGTGGCAACGGCAGCAATGTGTTAGTATTGGCTAGCCTGAGTCCAACATTTAGTGGAACAGGCGTGCCCGCGAATAATACTGACTATGTAGCAAATGCTTCATTTGGAACCGGAGATCAGATTGTACCTAACAATTTTGTAGTGTACAAAGGTACGGGCACGAATGTGACGGTCACCGGTCTTGTTCACAGTACAACTTATTATTTTAGAATTTTTGAATTCAATGGAACGAATTTTAATACAGTCTACAATACTGTTGATGTACTCTCGGGAAATGGAGTAACACTCTTCCCACCAACGGTAGGTTCTACAAACTTAATAGCAACGCCTACCGGAAACACTGCTTCACTTACGTGGACACGCGGCAATGGCACTCGCTCATTAGTTATTTTACAACAAGGCTCGGCAACTACAGATCCTGCTCAATACACAAATTATTTCGCCAATGCCAATTTCGGATCAGGTTCAACAGTAGGCAGCGGCCGGGTTGTTTATTTTAATACGAGCAACATTGTTAATGTTACAAATCTTCAACCTAACACACAATATTTTTACCGGGTTGTGGAGAGCAATGGAGCAAGTAGTCCGGTGTTTGATTTGGCAAATGCACTTACCGGATCATTTACCACCGTAGGTGCACCAGCCGTAGGAAGTACAAATTTTTCATCATCGAACCTGCAGGGTAATCAATTCACATTTAATTTTTCTGTTGGTGATGGAACTCAGCGATTAGTTGTAGCAAGACAAGACCTTCCGGTAGCATGGACTCCTGTTGATGGAGTTGATTACAACGTGAGTTCTGTTTTTGGCAATGGTGATAATTTAGGAAGCAACACATTTGCCGTTGGTCAAACAACAAGCAATGGTTTGACTATTAGCGGACTCACTCCGGCAACAACCTATCATATCGCTGTTTTTGAATTTAATGGTGCTGCAACCAATACATTCTATCTTACAACAGCTGCTCAGGTTTTAACAGGAACTGTTTCAACACTATCACCGCCCAGTACCTCGGCAGGTAATTTTAGTTTTACAAATATTAACGGAAATAGCGCAACCGTTGAGTTTACTGCGGGTAATGGTAACGGTCGAATAATTTTGGCCAGAGCTGGCGCCCCTGTCACTGATGTACCTGTTACTCTTGTCAATTATTTTGGGAGTGGCAATTTCGCGAGTGCACCGACCCTTGGCACTTCAAAAATTGTATTCGTAGGTTCAGGATCTACTGTTACGTTTGGCCTCACAAGTTTACAGCCCAACACAACGTATCATTTTGCAATATTCGAATTCAATGGAACAAGTGGACCAGTGTACAAACAAGCTGATCCTGGAACGGGTTCCTTTACATCGTTAGGAAAACCAACCGTATCCTCCACTAATCTTACTTTCTCTAGTATTCAAGGAGATCGATTCAATTTAAGTTATGCAACAGGCAATGGCTTTGGCCGAATTGTAATTGCAAAACAAGGAGCGCCCGTTGATGTATTTCCTTCAGACTTCACTACCTACCCTGAAAATAACACATTTGGAACAGTTGCTGCACATTTAGGCAATGGCAACTATGTAATTCAAAACAACGGAGCCGCTGGAGCAAGTACCTCCACTGGAATTCTTGGATTAACTATAGGCACTGAATATCATTTTGCCATCATTGAATATAATGGTACAGGTGCAGAACGTATTTACATGACGGGTGCCCAAGCGCTAACAGGAATGAATAGTACTCTTTCTGCCCCTACGCTCCAGGCCACTAATGTCACTTTTTCAAATATCACTTCAAATACACTTACCATCAATTGGGTAAATGGTAATGGTAATGCACGTTTGGTTTTAATACGCGAAGGTCAGGCAGTGCAGAACTTGCCCGTTAATCTGACTAACTATTTTGCTAGTGCAAACTACTCGAGTAGTCCTTCGATAGGTACTTCCAAAATAGTGTATGAGGGAACAGGCACCTTTGTGAATATTGTCAACATACCCCCAGGTGAATATCACGTTGCCGTGATCGAATATAATGGGTCTACACAACCCGTCTATCGTAATAGTGATCCCCTTACGGGAATTGTTAATGTGGGCGATAAGCCACCCGTACCTGCATCCAATCTTACGTTTTCAAATATTGAAGGAAATCAAATGAGATTAACTTTTACAATGGGCAATGGTATTTCAAGAATGATTGTGGCTAAAGCCGGAAGTCCAGTAGATGCATGGCCTATTGATTTCACAGGATACACGAGCGCCAATAGTTTTGGCAGCGGTTCTGATTTAGGAGGCGGAAATTTTGTAGTGGGATCAAGTACTAATAATACTTTCACGATTACTAATCTTTTGCCCAACACCACCTATCATTTTGCTGTGGTTGAATTTAATGGAACCGGTACCTCCGCTTTTTATCAAGAACCGACAATTGTAGCTAAGGCAAGCAGTTCCACATTAACATCACCCACAATAGCTACTTCTAGTTTTTTTGCAAATAATATTATAGGTAATAAAATGCAACTTACCTGGACACGAGGCAACGGTACTGGCCGTTTAATTATCGCCAAAGCCGGTTCACCCGTAGATGTTACTCCACCAGATTTATCCAACCCTAGTGGGAATAGTATATTTGGCAATGGAACTAATTATGGTGGAGGTAATTTTGCAGTTTATGAAAGTAATGGCGATAACTTTTTACTTACCAATTTAGAACCTGGTACTACCTATCACTTCGCTTCATTTGAATACAATGGACTCAGCGGAAAAGTTTTTTTAACGAGCGCAACAGGGAGAGCTTCATTTACAACGGCACCCAGACCTTCAATAGCTGCTAAAAATTTAAACGTGTCTTCCGTTAATGGCGACCGTTTCAATTTATCTTTTACAGAAGGTAATGGCACAAGGCGTTTAGTAGTTCTTCGCAAGGGAGGTTTGGTAAATGAAATACCTATTGATTTGACCACATATACCGCAGGATCATTTGGCGTTGGAACGGAATTAGCAAATGGAAATTATGTCACCAACTTTGGTACACTCCCTTCTACCTTCACGGTGCAAGGCCTTGAACCTGACACTCAATATGGGGTTGCTGTTTTTGAGTTAGATGGTGCGAATGGAAACCAACGATATTTAGTAACAGAATACATTAATCAATTGGTGAGAACCGCAGCGCCACCAACCATTCCTACTGGCTCGCTTATATTTAATTCTCTCGGTAGTACTTCCGTTAACTTAAGTTGGACAAATGGAAATGGTGATGGCCGTATGGTGGTGCTAAAAGCTGCACAACCCGTAACGTTTCAACCTACGGTTTTAAGCACTCACCCTAGTGCCAATTCAAACGTTGCCTCTACTGCCAATAACTTACCTAATTCTCATGAACACATTTATAGAGGAGCAGCTACTACAGTAACAGTAACTAATCTGTTGCCTGCCACTACCTATCATCTTGCCTTTTTTGAATATAACGGTACAGGTCAACCTGTCTACACAGCTATCCCTTTAACCGGATTTTTTACAACGCTACCAGCAAGCGGCTTAGCCATTGGTGGTTTTGATGCAATTACATTTTGTCCTTCTCAACAAGTGGATGTTCCTTATGTATTTACTGGATTACTAAATGCAGGCAATCAACTTTCTGTTGAATTATCAGATATAACCGGAAGTTTCGCTTCCCCTACTCAATTAGGAATACAAGCAACCACAAATGCTACTGGATTCATCACTTCCACATTACCTGCAAGTTTAGCGGAAGGCATCGGATATCGCTTACGTGTGCGAGCTACAAATCCAACTTCTTTAAGTGCTGACAATGGAGCTGATCTACAAATTGCAACTTCAGTTCAACCAACCTTTACAGTGGTTGGCAGCTTGGTTTCAAGTTGTGGAACTCCAATACAACTCACAACCTCGCAACCCAATTATAAATTACAATGGTTTAGAAATTCTCAACCCATTCCACTTGCTACAACCTCCTCTCATTTTGCAACTCAATCAGGCGATTATCAAGTCCGCATTTCCGGAGCCTCGGGTGGGTGTCAATTATTATCAACAGCTACAACTCTTACCATTACACAAAAGCCAGCTTTCGTGTTTCAATATCCTATTGCCTTTTGTGATAATTCAGTAATTGATCTTAAACCATTAACACAACCGACAGGTGGTACTTTTAGTGGGGCAAGTATCACAAACGGAGTACTTGATGCTTCCCTTGCGGGGATTGGTCAGCACTTAGTAGACTATACTTTCATTGATGCGGTTTCACTATGCAGTTTTACAGAAACAGTTTCGATCTTGATATCTCCATTGCCTGCAGCACCCACAGTGGTAGAAGCAAGTGCTTGCCAACTTACTAGTGCTACATTAACTGCCAGTGGTGCAACTGCCGTTGAAAGCTACCAATGGTATACCGTTGCCACAGGGGGCACACCCATTGCTGGTGCAACAACTGCTACTTTTATAACTCCTGCTCTCGCACAAACAACTGATTATTTTGTAAGTATTTTATCAGCCTCTGGTTGTGAAGGACCCCGCACAAAAGTTACCGCAACTGCTACTCCAATTCCGGCAAAGCCAACAGTTACTTCCAACATCGCATTCACCGGAAATGCCATCACAATTTGCAATGCCAATGCGTTAACTTTTACAGGACCGGATGGGTTTACAACGTATACTTGGTCAACAGGAGCCACTACACAACAAATAACTGTAACAACTGATGGCACGTACTCTTTAACTGTAAGTGATGCATCGGGTTGTAGCAGCGCAGCCTCTGATGATATAACTGTAACGGTTACAACTATCTGTAATCAACCACCTGTTATCACAGCTACTCCATTCTCTGTAACCATCGGTGGAAAGTTAACAATCAATTTACTTGATCTGATCTCTGATCCTGATGATAACATTATACCTTCTTCGTTAACAATTTTACAACAGCCAGTCAGTGGTGCGGTGGCAACTATTTCGAACGGTATTCTTGAACTTGATTATACGGGTGTTGCCTTTACCGGCACTGACTTCCTGACGTTTGAAATATGTGATGCCTTTGGTGCGTGTGCAACACAGATTTTAGAAATTGAAGTAATCGGTGAAATTGAAATCTATAATGCCGTATCAGCAAACGGTGACGGAAAGAATGAGGCTTTCATTATCGAATCGATTGACTTAATTGAAAGCAAAAAAGATAATACCGTTTCAATTTATAACCGATGGGGAACTAAAGTATTTGAAGTAAAGAATTACAACAAAGCGAATACCTTTAAAGGTCTTAACAATAACGGCAATGAACTTCCATCAGGAACCTATTTTTATAAGATCGAATTCGACAATGGAGATGAATCTATTACCGGGTATTTGGTGCTAAAACGTTAATTGATTTGGGTTTCTTAACTCTTTCAACATGAAAATGAAATCAGCAGGGTAAGTGAAAAGTCATTAACTTTACTGACTTGAAGAGCTAGGTGATGGGATCATTTTTATGGAGGTATTTACTGGTTGTTGTATTGATGTTTGCAAGCATCAATCTTACTGCACAAATAACAAGCACATTTAACACGACCGCTGAAAGTTGGACTGCACCAAATGCAACAGGAGGAGTTACTTATTTAACAACGGGAGGAAATCCTGGGGGTCGTATTGCTGGTTCACCGTTTTTTTTTAATCTCGGGGCAACTACCATCTATGTTCCGTTTTACTTTGTAGCACCGGTTGCCTATCGTGGCAACCGAAGTGCGTATTATAATGGTACCCTACAATATGATATTCAACTAAGCTCTACAGCGGGTATAGCAAACCAATATGCTGAAGTAAGCATTGGAAATAGTTTGGTCGATACCTTATATTATTTTCCAACGGTTTCAAATGCTCCTACCACAGCCTGGGCAACCTTTTCTGTACCCTTAAATAACGCATCAGGCTTTTGGAAGACATCTAATAGCCCCATAGGAACGGTAGCGAGTGAGGCACTTATGCAAAGTGTTCTCACAAACCTAACCGGCTTGGAAATTCGTGGCTTATTTAGAGATGCGAATATTAACACTCGTCTCGATAATGTATCCTTTCGTCCACCCATCCTAATAGCAACGCAACCAAACTCCGCTGCAACATGTACTGGCCCAACTGTTTCTTTGACAACAGCAGCTACCAACAACCCAGCTATTATCTATCAATGGCAACGTGAAACAAGTCCATCAGTATGGACTAATGTAACCAACGGTGGAGGATACGGTGGAGCAACCACTGTTGCCCTTTCAATTAATACTACAGGTAATTTTGGCGCAGGTAATTACAGATGTAGAATTTCTGGAACAGCTGTCGCTGATGTATTCACCAATACTGCAATGGTTATTGTTAATGCTTTACCAACAGCACCAACTACAACTGGTAATTTTGCTTGTGGAAGTTCAGCTATTACACTCAATGCAGCCGGTGGAAGCGCAGGGCAATATCGCTGGTATATTGCTCCAACTGGAGGAACTGCCATTGCCGGACAAACTAATAGTTCTTACACTACCCCCACCATTACACTCTCAACAACCTACTATGTAAGCATCAATAATGGAACCTGCGAGAGCACACGAACTCCTGTTATTGCCGCCATTAATACACCACCTGCTGCCCCTACAACAACAGGGAATAATCGCTGTGGAAACGGTACTGTAACATTAAATGCAACAGGTGGTGCAGCCGGTCAATATCGATGGTACACTGTTGCTACCGGAGGAACTGCCATTGCAGGACAAACGAATGCTGCCTACACAACTCCTATACTTACCGGAACAACAAACTATTATGTAGCAATCAACAATGGAATTTGTGAAAGTAATCGAACCATTGTTACTGCTACGATCAATACGATTCCCGCTGCACCAACTGCAACGGGAAGCAGTCTCTGCGGAAGTGGCACTGTAATATTGAACGCTGCAGGCGGTACAGCCGGCCAATATCGCTGGTATACTGTTGCTGCGGGAGGAACTGCCATTACCGGACAAACTAATGGTGCCTTTACAACTCCAATTCTAACCGGAACTACCACCTACCATGTGAGCATTAATAATGGCACCTGCGAAAGCACAAGAACTCCTGTTGTGGCAACAATCAATACACCACCTGATGCTCCCACAACAACAGGAAACGCTGCATGCGACACATCAACGGTTACTGTTAATGTAAGCGGTGGTGCTGACGGACAATACAGATGGTACACCGTTCCAACAGGTGGAACTGCGATTGCCGGACAAATTAACAGTTCTTATACAACTCCTGTAATAACAACCACCACAACGTACTATGTAAGCATCAACAATGGAACATGTGAAGGCACAAGAACTTCAGTCGTTGCAACCATTAATACAAACCCTGCCTCGCCTACAACAACAGGAAACTCTGGCTGTCCACCCATTTCAATTACACTTAATGCAGCAGGTGGCACTGCAGGACAATACCGATGGTACACTGCACCCACCGGAGGGACTGCTATTACCGGGGAAACGAATAGTACTTATACAACTCCCGCACTTACCAGCACAACAACATATTATGTTAGCATTAATAATGGAACATGTGAAAGTGGCCGCACAGTAGTAGTGGCAACTATTTTAACAACCGGGTGCAACACCATACCACCTACAATAGATTCTGTACCTCTTACAACTATTGTTGAGGGAAAAATTACATTAAATCTCGTTCCATTAATTGTTGCTCCAGGTGTTTTGGATGTCAGCTCAATTTCTATTGTCACACCACCCTCTAGTGGGGCATCAGCCTCAGTGGGTAATGGAATACTTACCATTGACTATGCTGGTAAAGTTTTCACAGGAACTGAATCAATTACAATTCGCGCTTGTGATGTTGGTGGGCTTTGTTCAGAACAGACCTTTACTATTGAAGTAGCGGGAGACATTATTGTTTACAATGCCATCTCACCCAACAATGATAAAAGAAATGAAATTTTATATATTAAATACATTGATGTAATCCCGGGGATGCAAAAAAATAAAGTCTCCATTTATAATCGTTGGGGAAGCAAAGTCTTTGAAAAAGAAAACTACAATAACACAACTGCAGTCTTTAAAGGCTTAAGCGACAATGGGGATGAATTGCCTTCGGGTACGTACTTCTATAAGATTGCTTTTGAAAAACTTGAAAGCAGAACAGGATACTTGGCAATAAAGCATTAGCCTAGCACTGCTTTCTGCTCTAACACCAATTTCTTTTCGCGGTGAGTAACTACCTTATTGCCCGTTAGTAAAATAATCAAACTAATAATGGCGCACCCAAACATAACTGCCACCATGGGTATGGCTGTGCCATTGTGCAACACACTAACAATCGCAGAAATAATTCCGCCCGCTCCTAGTCTCCAACTTCCCATTAAAGCGGAAGCACTTCCTGCTTGTTTACTAAACGGAGCTAATGAAAGCGCTGCTGTGTTGGGGCCAATTAAACCTTGCCCCGTTAAAAAAATAAATAACATACCGATAAGACTTAATAGGCCAAACCAGTTGTAATAAATTCCAAGAACCGTCAACATACCTATAACCGTTTGATAAAAGAGTGCGACCTTAATAATCTCTTCGCTCTTAAATTTCTTTAACAGAATATGATTTAGTTGAGTAGATCCAATCATGGCAAACGCAAGAAACGCAAAGATCCACCCATACTCTTTTTCGTTTACCCCATAAATATTCATGAAGACATCTGACGAACCAGCGATGTATGCAAATGGTGCTGAGGTAGCAAGGCCACCCGCTAACGTGTAAATGAAAAACTGCGGATTCTTAAACACAGAATAAAAATTCTTAAGCACAGCAGCCGGCTTTAACGACATGCTTGGATCGGGAGCTTTTCCTTCGGGTAAGAAAAAATAAACGGCAATGAGAATTCCCAACGTAATAAGCGCCAGAATAATAAATATGGAATGCCATCCGAATACTGCCGTGGTGTATGCACCCAATGTGGGAGCAATCATAGGCGAAACGGCAATCACTAATATAATCAACGAGAGTGCCTGAGCGGTTTTATTAACCGGAAAAATATCACGCACTAATGCCTGAGCAGCCACAATACCTGCACATCCACCTATCGCTTGTAGAAAACGCATCGCGATAAGCGAATTAACTGATTCTGTAAAGGCGCACCCAATAGAAGCCAGGATATAAATGATAAGACCTATATACAAAGGTATTTTCCTGCCAAAGCGATCAAGCAACGGTCCATACAATAGCTGACCCAACGCAATGCCAATTAAGTATGCAGTAAGTGATAACTGAACCTTATCAATAGTAGTATGCAAATCGATTGCAATGGCTGGAAAGCCGGGTAAATACATATCGATTGAAAAGGGGCTGATGGTTGCCAGCGATCCTAAAATCAGAATGATGAAAAAATAGTACCGGTTCTTGTTATTCATAAAGTGCTGCAAAAGTATAAAACGATTATACTTTGAAAGAATGAAAACCATAGGCCAGACCAAATAAGTTCCAAAAAATGTGCAGATACTAAATAAACGCTGATCTCCATATAAATAAAGCCTCGACACCTACAGCCATATCCTTGATACTCTTTATCTTTATCCTCCTTTTAAAAAATATCTATGAAAAAAACTTCCCTACTCTGGCTTCTTTCTATTTGCCTGCTTACCGCTTGTAATACAGAAAAGAAAGAAACGACAGAAGAGATACAATCTCCGGTTGCGGAAATAAAAGCTACCGAGCTCAGCGGCAACCGCATTGACAATTACTATTGGATGAAGCTTTCTGACGAGCAGAAGAATGCTGATCAAAAAGATGAGCAAACTCAAAAAGTAATCAATTATTTAAACGCAGAGAATGATTATCTATCTGCTAAAATGAAACACACCGAAGCGCTTCAAAAAAAATTGTATGATGAGATGATTGGGCGAATCAAACAAACTGATGAGTCGGTGCCTTACAAAGACAATGGCTATTGGTACTACACACGATATGAAGAAGGTCAGGAGTATCCAATATATTGTCGCAAGAAAGGATCGATGGAAAGTGCTGAAGAAATTCTTCTGAATGTAAATGATATGGCAAAAGGCCATGACTATTATTCAATTCGTGGATTAAGTGTTAGTGAAGACAACAACCTACTCGCTTACGCGGAAGACTCAGTGAGTCGTAGAAGATATACCGTTTATGTGAAGGATCTTAAAACTGGCAAACTTGTGGAAGAACCCGTACCAAATACGGAGGGCGAGGTAACCTGGGCCAATGATAACAAGACTTATTTCTATACGAAGAAAGATTCGGTAACGCTCCGTTCGCGTTGGATCATTAAACACAAAGTTGGCTCCTCTTATAAGAATGATCCTATTGTTTCGGAAGAACCCGATGAAACATTTTATACAGGCATCTATAAAACCAAATCAAAAAAGTTTTTAGTAATCTGGGCAGGTAGCACACTTACCAACTACTATCAGGTGTTGGATGCTAATACTCCGGATGGAAAATTTAAAGAGTTTACTCCTCGCGAGCGTGGATTAGAATACTCTATCGATCATTACAAGGATAAGTTTTACGTTGTTACCAATTGGGATGCATTAAACTTTCGTTTGATGGAAACACCGGATACCAAAACAGCAAAAGCAAATTGGAAAGATAAAATTGCGCATCGCAAAGATACGCTACTTCAAGGCATTGAAATCTTTAAAGACTACATGGTGCTTAGTGAACGTGCCAATGCAAATACGCTTATGCGTGTTATTGATCAGAGAAATGGAGCCCATCATTATTTAAATTTTGGAGAACCTGCCTACACTATTTATCCATCTACAAACATCGATTTTGATACTGAACTACTTCGCTATGGATATACTTCTATGACAACGCCTAGTTCTACGTACGATTACAATATGAAAACCCGTGAGCGTAAACTCCTGAAACAACAAGAAGTTGTGGGTGGTTATAATTCTGAAGAGTATCAAACGGAAAGACTTTGGGCTACAGCAACAGATGGCACACAAATCCCGATGTCTATCGTTTACAAAAAAGGAATGAAGAAAGACGGCAACAACCCAACCATGATTTATGGCTACGGCTCTTATGGCGCCAGCATGAATCCTACATTCTCCTCTACCCGGTTAAGTTTATTGAACAGAGGTTTTGTATATGCCATAGCCCACATTCGTGGTGGACAGGAAATGGGTCGTCAATGGTATGAGGACGGAAAAATGTTTAAGAAGAAAAATACGTTTACCGATTTTATTGATTGCTCAGAATTTTTGATCGAAGAAAAATTTACCAACCCAGAGAAACTATTTGCTTCAGGTGGCAGTGCCGGTGGTTTGTTAATGGGTGCAGTAGTAAATATGCGACCTGATTTATATAAAGGTGTGATAGCAGCCGTTCCCTTTGTGGATGTTGTTACCACAATGGAAGATGAATCAATCCCGTTAACAACGGGTGAATTTGATGAGTGGGGTAATCCAAAAGATCCTGAATCGTATATGTATATGTTGGATTACTCACCGTATGACCAAGTGAAACCCCAGAACTATCCAAACATGTTAGTGACTACTGGTTTTCACGATTCGCAAGTTCAATATTGGGAACCTGCCAAGTGGGTGGCCAAGCTTCGTGAATTAAAAACAGATGATAATACTTTGCTATTACGAACTAATTTGGAAACCGGACATGGTGGAACGACTGGCAGGTTTAAAGTTTATAAAGAAGCATCACAGGAGTATGCGTTTATTTTAGATTTGGCGGGGATAAAGGAGTAAGAGAGAAATTCTTGGGTAGTGCCTTTTTAGCACTACCCATTTGTAAATTAGGTGAGGATCAAGACTGTGAAACCGTGCAAACACATGTTTGAAAAAAATTAACATTGCACCTCGCCATTTTATTTCATCTATCCTGCGTATTTTCACTAACAGTGAATCGCTCCGTACGTACCGATCTAAACCATTTTCTGAAAGCCCTTGTACAGGCATTGAAACCTATTGCCAAAGCAGAAGACATAGCCCTTATCTTTACACCGGCTAATAATCCCGTAATAGCCATTTTTCAGGCTCCGGCTTTGGCAAGTGACATTACGCATGTTATTAGCAAGGTTATAGAATTTATACCCGAGCAGGAGAAAATCTTTGTCTCGATCGAAAAAAACAGAGATACCCAATGCGCAATTCAAATCAGAAACACCGGAATTAACCTGATATTAAATCTAGAAATTGTAAATGGTTGCAAGTTGCCACTTAAAGCAAGTTCCGGTTCGGAGAATTCAACTTTGTTTGAAATAGAAATTGATCTGTTCAACGAGCCACCTTCCGATTCAATTAATGTGGAGCGAATTAATGGTGCTAACTTCATTCCCGACTACTATGCAGAAATCCGCAAGCGGCTACGGTCGCATTTCAACAAATCAGACAATCTGGTAGAAAACTTGTTGCGCAGTAACCCCCGCGAGGTAGCCTTTCTGAAAAAAGTGAACGAGCTGATCATGGCAAACCTGCAGAACAATCAATTCGATGCCAATTACCTGAGCGAGGCCATGAACCTAAGCCGCACCCAGCTCTTTCGCAGACTGAAACCCATCATCCGGCAATCGCCCGGCAGCTATATCCGCACGCTTAAATTGCAAAAGGCCAAAGAACTTTTTGAAACTACCGATTTGCGGATTAGTGAGGTGGCTTATCGAACCGGATTTGAAACCGCCTCACACTTCACAAAAGTATTCACAAAACAATACGGTGTTAAACCTTCACTTTTCTGTCATAAAAAACTGTTCAGTACAAATGGATCAGCAGAAAAAAAATAAGCAGTTCATTATAGAATACATTACCTGCATGAGCGGGCAGGTGAAAACCAGAGAGCTTTTGGAAATTTATAACAGTGATGCCGGCCTGATTGGAAACATTTTATTCAAAGAGAATATCTTTCCGCGCTATGAAGTAGCCATACAGGAGATTATTGCCGAAGGCGATCGCGTAGTAGTGCTGGCTAAATTTAAGGGAATACATAAGGGCGAATGGCTGGGCATTGCACCTACCCACAAAGAAGTTACATACACCTTTGCAGTGGGTTATGAAATAAGGAATTATAAAATTGTGCATAGTTGGCTTGTGGCAGATAATCTTGCCATTGTAGATCAATTGAAAGGCGGATTGTAAAGTGCTGATTGTAATCAATCTCCTTTTTCAATTGTAATGGATTTCTGATGTCCAGTAACAAATGACGGATTAAATGCAACATCTGCGATACTGACTGACCAGGGAGATAGAATACATTTGACTTATAAACGCACTTCAAACAGTAAGCACAATGAATCAGACCAAAAAGAACAAAGAGTTTGTTATCCGCTACTTCAATGCTATAAGCGGTGAGATCAAGAGCCGTGAACTTTGCGAAAAATACATAAACGATAACAGCCTCACTGAACACATTCTCTTTTTTGATTCTGTGTTCCCGAGGTACGAAATCTTCATCGATGAATTAACCGGGGAGGGCAATCGAATTATTGTAAGATCCCGGATGAAAGGCAAACACAAAGGCGAATTGAATGGCATCCCACCAACGAATAAAGAAGTCTTTTTTCCGTTTGTTATTGGCTATGAAATAGAAAACGAAAAAATTCAAAGTCACTGGCTGCTGGCCGACCAGATGATGCTCATGGAACAACTGGGGGTCATAAATCAACAAGCTTAAGTATGAATCAGGAGAAGAAAAATAAAGAATTCATCCTGGAATACATTAATGCCATAAGCGGTGTAGGCAAAACGCGCGAGTTACTTGAGAAATACAATGGCGATCCGGGGTTGGTGGATACGATCATGTTTTTTGATAATGTGTTTCACCACTACGAATATCACATTGATGAGATGCTGGCCGAGGGTGACCGGGTAATTGTGCGCGCGCGCTTAAAAGCAACACACGAAGCAGAGTTCTTGGGCATACCCGCAACACATCGGAAAGTTAATTTTTCTTTTGTGGTTGGTTATGAAATTCAGAATCGAAAAATAATGCACAGTTGGTTAATACCAGACTATTTGACATTGATGGAACAATTGAAGGGGAAAGATATATCAGCCAACTCACAAGAGCATGTAAATAAATGAGTCAACTCAAAAAAAATAAAGAATTCATCATGGAGTACATCAATGCTACCAGCGGCAGTTTAAAAACTCGCGAGTTGCTTGAAAAATTCAATGGTGATCCAGGTCTGGTGGATAACATTCTGTTTATGGATAGTGTATTTCCAGGATATTTAGTCCTGGTCGATGAGATCATGGCGGAAGGTGATCGCGTGATGGTTCGAGCGCGATTAAAGGGAAGGCATGAGGGCGAATTCCTAGGTATATCAGCAACTCATAAAGAAGTGGAAGTGCCGTATGTAGTTGGGTACGAAGTCCACCATAATAAGATTACACATAGTTGGCTCATTTCTGATCTGCTCAAGTTGGTTGAGCAATTGGGAGTAAGGGGTGTGCCATCCCATCAATAGACTTTTAAATCATTTAAAAAAAGCATATGAAAAACATAACAAGCGAATCGAAAATACTGGTGATAGGTGCCACAGGATTTTTAGGAATGGAAGTTTGCCGTCAATTGACCGCAGCTCACAAAAATGTAATCGGACTAGTTCGCAAAACCTCGGGCGAAGACAAAAAGAAAGCTTTGAAGCAATGGGGCGTTCAACTGGTTGAAGGTGATCTGAAAGACAAAGCTTCCGTTAAAAAAGCATTAAATGGAATCAACACGGTTATCTCAACAGCATCATCAACGTTCTCAAGGCAGGATGGAGATTCTATTCAAACGGTCGATAATGAAGGACAATCCAACCTGATTGATGAAGCAACCGCTGCTGGCGTCAAACAATTCATTTTTGTTTCCTTCAGCTTTACTCCTGATGGTTTTCCATTGCAGTCAGCTAAAGAAAGAGCGGAGAAAAAACTGAAAGCCAGTGGCATGAGTTATTCGATTATTAAGCCTTCTTTCTTTATGGAAGCGTGGCTTAGTCCTGCCGTGGGTTTTGACTTCTCCAATGCAAAGGCTACTATCTATGGAGAAGGTAAAAATAAAATCAGTTGGATAGCCATCACCGATGTGGCGCAGTTCACAGTGGCTGCTATTGACAACCCTGCAGCAAAAAACAAAGCCATTGAAATCGGAGGACCAGAGGCATTGAGTCCATTGGAAGTAGTTGCTTTGTTTGAAAAGACCAGTGGCAGAAGATTTGAACTTCAACACGTACCAGTGGAAGCTTTGCAAGGTCAGAAGAATGCTGCCCCTGATGACTTAAGTAAATCCTTTGCAAGTTTAATGTTGCTCTATGCCAGTGGCCAGGAAATTAACATGAAGGAAACACTCAAAGCGTTTCAGGTAAAGTTAAATTCGGTGAGTGATTATGCAAACCGGGTGATGCAGGTTAATCAATCTGTATGATTAACTATTAAAATTCTGAAAACGTAATCCTGCAACTTTTCAGTTGTTGCCTTGAGAGACCTGAACTCGCAAGGATAAGGAGCAGCACTACAAACAATCGTTTGAAAATAAAAAAACTTAAAGGGTATCTGATTAACTCTGGTAAATAATTAAATTTATTAATTAACCTCCTTTGCACCGATGGACTACAGAAAAGTTGTTCCGGCTACTCAGCTAAAGCCTTTTATAGAATGCTATTTTGTATGGGAAGGAGAGACAAAAGAAAGCGTGGATGTGCAAAGTCCTCCTAACAGTTTCAATGCTATGGTATTTAACTATGCCGATCCGTATGAGGCCTACCAAAATAATAGCCTACGTATGGCTGTGCCTAAAGCTTTTGTAAGTGGGCAGTTTACGTCAAATTATCACCTCGTGTTAAAAGGCGCTATCGGAATGATTGGAATTGTGCTTAGAGCGAGTGCTCTTCATAATTTTTTTAGCATCCGTATGTCACAGCTAGTAAACAACCGGATGGCGCTGGAACTTTTACTACCCGATGATGCAGAATCTCTTTGGAAAAAGATCAAAACCGAAACCACTACTGAAAGTCGCTTCAAAATTCTGGAGGAATTTATACTAGCTCATTTATCCATAGCAAAATCTCAACTTTCTGTAATCGATGAGGCCGTGGAATTGATTGACCAGCATCAAGGTTGCATCTCGGTGCAAAACGTAGCTGAGCAATTGAAAATCAGCAAACGATATCTGGAAAAGAAATTTCTCGAAAAAGTTGGGGTCTCACCGAAGTTTTATGCTCGTATTAAAAGATTTACTAACCTTTCCAAAATAGTAGCCTACAGCGAAAAGTTTGATTGGCAGGAGTTGGTATTTAAATACGGTTTGCACGACCAATCGCACCTGGTCAAAGAATTCATGGAATTCAATCAGATGAATCCTACAGATTACTTAACTAAACATCAGGAATTGATCCGATTTGTGAAGCGTTAAAAGATCGTTCGCATTTTTACAAGTTCAATTTCCTAAATAAGTCTAGATTTCATATGTCACTAAAGAACGTTATGAAAAAACAAATTGGACTCGGGCTATTGATATTTCTATGCTTCACAATCAAAGCTCAGGAAAACAAACTCTGGACCGAGGTGGACCGAAAATATCTATTGGAAAATCTTACTCGTTCACGTGATGAACTGATAAAGGAAACACAAGGACTCACACCAGTACAATACAATTTTAAAGAGTCAAGTGATCGTTGGTCTATCAACCAAATTGTTGAGCACATTGGGTATTGGGAAATGCTCTTCGACCATGAGATTGCAAATAGCCTCGAAGCAGGTACGCAACCTTTACGTGTAAAAACAGTGAGGCATGATAGCACCTTTGTGAATTTCATCATGCAGCATAAACCCCACTATTCTCTTGAGTATACTAAGCCATATTCCTACACGATACCCATGGGTTTAAATGATCTAAAGAACAATCAGGCATGGCTCTTAAAAATGAGAAATGAGTCAATAGAATATGTAAAAACGACAAAAGAAGACTTACGGATATACTTCAATTCATATGGAAGTATTCACCAGCTTTATATTTACGCTTTCGGTCATGTAGATCGTCACTTGCGGCAAATAAAAAAAGTCAAGCAACATGCAAACTATCCTAAATAAAATTATTATTAATTATTAACTTCTTTAATATGAAAACAAATACCACCCAACAACCCGAGAGTATAGACATCCTCAGCAAAAAAGGAACCTGCATAGAATTTTTTTCTGCCTACCAGGATTTTGACCTCGACAGGATGCTTGGCCTTTGCAGTGCCGATAGCCAGATAGCCTTTGAACCGCTAGGCGATGCCGGCAAGGGAAAGATTCATGAAACAGGCAAAGCTATTTGGGCCGCCCTTATGGATTCCTTCCCGAATCTTGATAACACCGTGAAGTCGCAAACCTTCAACGAAGCTGATAATTCCGTTAGCTGCATTGTTACCATTTTTGGGAAACAGGAAAAAGCATTCGCTGAAATCCCGAGCAAGGGCAATGAGTTTGACAGCGACCATATTTTTATTTTCCGTTTCAACAAAGAAGGTAAAATCACTAACCTGAGTGTGAACTGGAATCATGAAGTGTTTGTAAAGCAGCTTACGGCAGTTTAATTCAAGATAAAATTCTCTGAGTAGTATTTAAATTTTAGAAAGCAGTAAACCTGCAGTGGCATTGCCATGCTTAAAAATCCGAAATACTATCTGCAACAAATGAAGTAGAGAATGCAACAGATGGGGTAATGATTAAGAAGTAGAAAAACCACTTTTGATGTAGCAAATACAGCCCGGCAAAAAACAATATGAAGTAGATATTTTCTCCCTCTCAACGTTAGCATGTATGAATACCATTTACAAAATAATTTCATTTTTGGTTTTGATTTGCGCAGGGCAACAGGCCATGGCCCAAATCAGTTTTACTCAAGCTACATTTCCGGTGACTTCTTCCGGTGGTTTTCCAGGAAGTGTTAATGGTACATTTATAAAGGCTGCTGATTTCAATAACGATGGTTGGCAAGACCTTGCTATGGTTGATATTGGCGGACCTTTGCGAGTACTATTAAATACAGGGAATGGGCTTTTTGCACCTCAGCAATCATATCAGATACTTCCGGTTTCAGATGGTGCAGTAAACATGGACCTCGGAGACTTTAATGAGGATGGCAACATAGACATTGTAGTTTCTCCTAATAATGCTTTTGCTTTTGGTGTAGGTGCAGGAATATTTTACGGAACAAGTACAGGAACCTTCAATCCCATAGTGTTTCCCTCAGCACCTGTCTGTCAATCAATCATAGTGGGTGATTTCAATAATGACAACCATGATGATATTCTTAGCACGTATGGAAGCTTTGGAAGCGTGTTGCTAGGGGATGGAGCTGGAAACTTTACAACAAACGCTTTGCCCGCAGGAACAACGGGCATCAATATGTCAATACTTGATTTAAACCAGGATGGAAATTCAGACATTATCCATCACAACAGTGGAGGGGTTTGGTACTCAAGCCTTGGCGATGGCAATGGTTTGCTTGCACTATTTACAGGTATCACAACGGGCGATACCTATGCTATAGCAGGAGACCTGAATGGCGACAATATACCAGATTTAATTAGTAAGAATTGCTGTAACATACGCGTATATGCAGGACTTGGAGACGGCAGCTTTCAAACTACTCCATTTGCAGCGGTCGTGCCTGCGAATAACATCGGTCAGATACTTGATGTGAAAATCGATGATATCAATAACGATGGGAATAATGATATTATCGAAACCCACCGTGCTTCTACGGGGTCAAGTCGAACATTTGTTGGAGTCTTTCTAGGTGATGGCGCAGGAAATTTTGGAGCGAGCACTTTAGTGGCGGCCAGCCCCCCGGCCACCTTTCAAGACTTTACTCAATTTGAATTAGCTGATTTTAACAATGATGGGAAAATTGACATCGCTGCAATGGACAGAGGTAGTTCCATAGTTCATATCCTTACAAACTCAACTCCATTTCCACCTACAATCACCTCCTTCACACCCACCTCCGGCCCCATCGGCACAACAGTAACTATCACCGGAACAAACTTCAGCACAACACCTGCGGATAACATAGTTTACTTTGGAGCAACACGCGCCACAGTTACAGCAGCAACATCAACACAACTAACGGTTACGGTTCCAACAGGAGCAACATATCAACCCATCACTGTTCAAGTGGCTGGGTTAACGGCTTATTCAAGCAATCCCTTTGTAGTAACATTTGCCGGAAGTGGAAGTATTGACGCTTGTTCGTTTGCACCAAAAGTTTTAATGGGCACGCTCAGCCCTGGTGATCAACATCGGGCAGCGCTAAGTGATGCAGATGGAGACGGAAAAATTGATCTTATCGTTCCAGATTTTGACAACAGCAGAATTTCTGTCTATCGGAACATTAGTTCGGGTATCATCAATTCAGGGTCGTTCGCTCCTAAGGTTGATTTTACTACTGCGACCCAACCCAACAGTGTGGCAGTTGGGGATATTGATGGTGATGGAAAACCTGATTTGGCTGTAGGAAGTTACTCGGGAAATGTTGTTTCAGTTTTTAGGAATATCAGTACATCAGGCACTATCGCTTTCGCTGCGAAGGTGGATGTAAGTGTTGGCTCTTTTTTGACTGATTGTCACATCCATGATATAGATGGTGATGGAAAGCCTGAAATTTTAATCACTTCTTTCTCAGTTGGGCTAAGGGTGCTTAGAAATACAAGTACAGTAGGAGTTATTGATGCATCTTCCTTTGCCAGTGCTGTAACTTTTGCCACGGGTTCAAATCCCTATCGATTTTCTATTGGCGACCTCGATGGTGATAACAAGCCAGATGTGGCAGTTCCTGATGCCAACGCCAACGCAGTTTCGGTTTTAAGAAACACCAGCTCGCTTGGCATTATTTCATTTGCATCACAAGTGGTTTTAACAACCGCTGCAGGTTCACCTCCTGCTGGACAGGGGTCAACCTTTAGTTTTATTGGAGATATCGATACCGATGGTAAGCTTGATCTGGCAGTGGTCAATTACACTCATGACGTTGCATCCATTTTCAGGAATACCGGTTCACCTGGCACGCTCTCATTTGCCTCTCAGATTGATATTGCTATTTCTGACATATCACCTTCACCTGCCCTTAGTGATCTTGATGGCGATGGCAAGATCGATCTCACATATGGCGGAAGCTCCAGTATTTCTGTTATGAAGAATAACAGTACCCCCGGCAACGTTTCATTTGCGAGTAAAATTGATTTTTCTACAACCTATACACATGCAGTTGGCGTTGCTGACATTAACGGTGATGGACGGAATGACCTTGTCACTCATTTATATGATGTTGCCGTTTTTGAGAACGTGGTTGGCACTATCTTATCTCCCACCATTACTTCCTTCACTCCATCTTCCGGTCTTATCGGAACTTCCGTCACCATCACTGGAACAAACTTTAGCACACCATTTAGCAACACCGTTGAATTTAACGGAGTGCCTGCCACCATCACCGCATCAACGGCTACGAGTTTAACAGTTACTGTTCCGGCAGGAGCAACAACAGGGCCGATTGAAGTTACGATTGGGTGTAATACGATAACGAGTATAGGTAACTTTTCAGTTGGAGTCATCATACCCTCTATTACTTCATTCACACCCACCTCCGGTCCCATCGGCACAACTGTAACCATCACCGGAACCAACTTTGATACAACCCCCGCCAACAACATCGTTTACTTCGGAGCAACACGCGCAACGGTTACGGCAGCTACTTCAACACAACTTACGGTTACTGTTCCAACAGGGGCAACGTATCAACCCATCACGGTTCAGGTGGCGGGGTTAACAGCTCATTCAAACAAACCGTTTGTTGTGACTTTTGCTGGAGGTGGAACTATTGATGCGTGTTCATTCGCTCCCAAAGTGGATTTTGTTGCTGGAACAAATCCGTTTCCAGTGGCTGTAGCTGATTTTGACGGAGATGGTAAAGTTGATGTTGCTGTCGCGAATAGAACCACAAAGACATTACTCGTTTATCTGAATACAAGTACAATAGGGTCGATCAACGCAGGAACATTATCTGCTCCAATTAGCAAAGCCATCCTCCCCGGAGGTGATCCATTCAGTGTGATACCCGCAGATCTGGATGGGGATGGTAAAATAGATCTAGTTGTAACCAATGCGCAAATCGCATCGGTCTCTGTATATCGCAATACAAGTACGGTCGGTAGTCTCTCTTTCGACAACAGCGTTAGCTATGCCGCTGGAGTAGATCCTCTTCATTCTGCCATTGGCGATCTGGATGGTGACGGGAAGCCTGAAATTGCTATAACCAATCGATTTAGCAATTCCATTTCTGTTTACAAGAATACAAGCTCAACCGGAGGTTTTAATGCCGGATCGTTTTCAGCAAAGGTTGACTTCGCAACCGGTGTTCAACCTTATCGGATTGCTTTGAGCGATTTTGATGGGGATGGAAAGCCTGAAATCGTTGCAACCAACAGTATGAGCAACTCAATTTCTGTATTTAGAAATACGACTACGATTGGTGTTATTAACTCAGCATCATTTGCGGCAAAGATAGATTTTGCTACAGGCGCAGGGCCATTTGGAATAGCGATCGCTGATCTGGATGGTGACACCAAATCCGATATCATTGTGGCAAATAATGTTGGAGGTTCAATTTCTCTTCTGCAAAATGTCTCCACGGGAACAATCTCGGCTGGGTCCTTTGCTGCCAAAGTTGATTTTACAGTTGGGCCCGGGCCAATTGATCCTGAAATAGCCGATCTTGATGGTGACGGCAACTTAGATATAGCGGTAGCGAACTTCTCCAGCAACTATATTTCCATTTTTAAAAATACAGGCTTAACAGGCACGATCTCAACAAGCTCTTTAGCTGCAAAAGTTGATTTAACTACCGGTGCTGCACCGGCAGGAGTAAGCATAGCAGACATTGACGGGGACGGAAAATCAGAAATCCTTGTGGCAAATCACAATAGTAATGCGGTTTCAATTTTTCAAAACCCTATGGGCTCAATCTTACCGCCTACCATTACTTCCTTCACTCCATCATTCGGCCCAATTGGATCTTCCGTAACCATCACCGGCACAAACTTTATCACACCCTTTACTAACTCTGTTGAATTCAATGGAGTACCCGCAACCATCACGGCATCAACCGCTACAACTATTACAGTAGATGTGCCTGCTGGCGCAACAACAGGTATCATTGAAGTAACAATTGGATGTAATACCATTAATAGTTCAACAAATTTTGTGGTTTGCTCACCCCCATCGGCACCCGTTGCAATACACAATAGCGGTTGTAGTGGTACCAGTATTTTACTTGGAGCTTCCGGGGGTTCGCCCGGGCTATACCTCTGGTACCCGGTTTCTACCGGGGGTACTGCCCTGCCCGGTGAGGTTAACGATTCGTTTACAACTCCAACATTAACCAGTAACACTTCGTATTGGGTTACCATAACAGATGGTCCTTGCGAAAGCCCCCGCACCGAAGTAATCGCAACGGTTATTCCATTGCCAGCAGCACCTGGTGTTCAACCCATAAGTGAGATTTGCCCCGGATCAGATGTTACCCTTACCGCAACAGGTGGTACGGCCGGACAATACCGCTGGTATGATGGAGTAACGTTACTTGCCGGTCAAGTCAACAGTACCTACACAGTTGCTAACCTTATGTCTACAAAATCTTTTCACGTGGCACTTTACGATGGAACGTGTGAGAGCGCAAAAACATCTATAAGTATTATTCTTAAAAACTGCACACCCCCGGCTATAACTCCAGCTATCGCAACAGCCTTTTTAGAAGGCACGGTTACTATTGACCTCTGCGATTTAATTTCTGATCCTGAAGATGATCTTGATTTAAGTAGTCTGCAGGCCATCGGCACACTCAACAGCGGAGCTCCGTTTGCTATTATCGGATGTACTCTCTCGGTCAATTATGTAGGCATACCTTTTCCAGGAACAGATGCAATTACCTTGCGCGTTTGCGACCTTACCGGTCTGTGCACAGAACAAGTGGTGAGTATTGAACTAGGTGGAGCAATTGAAGTGTTCAATGCGATCTCACCCAACAACGATGGCAAGAATGATTCATTCTACATTCAATACATAAACATCTTACCGGAAACAAAAAATAATAAAGTTCGGATTTTTAATCGCTGGGGTGATCTGGTGTGGGAAACTGAAAACTATGATAACATCCAGCGTGTGTTTACCGGTTTAACATCAAGCGGTAAAGAATTACCCTCAGGCACGTATTACTATAAACTTGAGTTTGCTACCGATCAAAAAATCAGAACAGGGTTCATTAGTCTTCAACGATAAGCGATTAAAAACATGAAACATATATTTGCTCTTCTATCCCTTTCTGTGTTTGTCTACTGCGCTGCTCGCGCACAACAAGACCCGCTCTATGCACAATACATCAACAACCCATTTGTTATCAATCCGGCCTATGGTGGTATAACCAACAATCTTAATCTGGCCTTGAGTTATCGGTATCAGTGGACCGGCTTTGAAGGAAGTCCGAAAACAATCAATGCGAACGGGCACATTTCATTGGCCAATAATAAAATGGGTACCGGCCTGATTATATTATCAGATCAACTCGGTGCCAGCAGCACCAACGAGATTTTTGCTACATATTCTTATCGGCTAACGTTGGACGATCGCCACACACTTTCTTTTGGGTTGCAAGGTGGCATTTCAAATTATCAGACCAATAATGACAAGATAAATCCACAAGACAAAACTGATCCATTTTTTCAAGGCACCATCAGCAAGACTGCACCAAATCTTGGAGCAGGCTTAATCTTAAGCAGCGATCGGTTTATGCTCAGCGTTTCTGTTCCTCGAATGCTGGAGGCAACGTTACAAGCAGATGATATTCAGGCATCTCAATATAGCAGGCATTTATATGCCATGGGTTCTTATATGTTTATTCTTTCTGAAAGAATAAGGCTCAGGCCTTCGGTATTATTGAAAGCATTATCTGGCTCTCCGGCTTCTATAGACTTAAATGCTGCTCTTATAATTCATGAAAACTATCAAGCGGGTATACTCGCGCGTGATTTCACCACGTATGGAATTTTTGGTCAGGCTATCATTAAAGATTCTTTTCGGATCGGATATGTCTTTGAAATGCCTACGGCTTCATCGGTAGGCACAAACTTCGTTACTCACGAAATAACATTGGGATTCCGCTTTAATGCACTGCCGTTTCATTCTAACAGCTCAATATTTAGTTTTTAAGCTTAACAAGAACTTTATTAATCTCCTTTACAAAACCTGGCCCCTCATATATAAAGCCGGTGTAGATCTGAACAAGATCTGCTCCTGCTTTTAGTTTTTCAATGGCATCTTCCGGAGTCATGATTCCCCCTACTCCTATGATTGGAAAATCCTTACCGAGTTTTGCCCGTAAAAATGAGATTACTTCAGTCGCGCGTTTGGTTAATGGTTTACCACTCAATCCTCCATTACCAATGGAAGAAATAGTTTCAACGGATGTCGTTAACCCCTCACGGGAAATGGTTGTGTTAGTTGCTATAACGCCATCGGTTTTGGTCTCCAACAAAATCTCAACTACATCATGTAATTGAGATTCGCTCAAGTCAGGAGCAATTTTTAACAAGATTGGTTTTGGCTTTTCTTTCTGTTCATTTAACTCCCTAACCGAATTCAAGATTTTTTTGAGTGGCTCTTTTTCTTGAAGCTCTCGTAAGTTAGGAGTGTTAGGCGAACTCACATTCACAACAAAATAATCTACGTAAGGATAAAGGGCTTCGAAGCAATAGGTGTAATCTTCAAACGCTGTTTCATTTGGTGTTACTTTGTTCTTACCAATATTGCCACCCACTATTACTTTTGATTTTCTGCTTTGTAACCGCTTCACCGCACCATCGGCCCCCTGGTTGTTGAAACCCATTCTGTTAATGATCGCTTGATCCGTTGGCAAGCGAAAGAGTCGTGGCTTTTCATTTCCGGATTGTGGTTTAGGAGTAAGGGTTCCTATTTCAATAAACCCAAAACCAAAAGCTGCGAGCTCATCAATCAGTAACGCGTCTTTATCAAAGCCAGCAGCAAGCCCCACAGGATTAGGAAACGTGAGTCCTAAAATTTTTCGCTCAAGTTTTTGATTTTTAAGAACTAACAATGCACGCGTTAACGTCAACACACCGGGCACATAGCCGATGAATTTTAGAATTTTAAAGGTGGTATGATGAATCGATTCCGGAGAAAAAAGGAACAGTAATGGGCGAAGAAAAAAACGATACATGAAAAATAATTACTTCTTTTTTTTCTTGGAGGGTTTTGGGTATTTCCGAAATCCCTTTTCAACAATCTGACCAATCATTCGCTCACCACCTGAGGCCGACATATCAGATGTTGCATTGATGCGCCAAACCAAAAGTTTACTCTTATCATTTAAATCAATGATCAAACTCCCCTCCCTATAATCACGAATATACGTGCGATCCATAGAACCGGGGGTTAATCCCATGGGACCAACGTCACCGGCTGAACTGCGCGCAAGTGATCCTGCCACGTAGGAAACTACTAAGTCGGCCATTGAATCAACGAGGATAAGGCCGCGCATCTCAAGTTCACGGCTTATTGCGCTTCGGATCCATTTTTCAATATCATCCTCGTTTGTTTGCTGTTGATCTTTGGGAGTTATGATTTCGCCTTCGCCAAAGCGAAAGGTTTTATATTTACTGAAATCACGATTTTTATCAAACTCCACTTTCAACTCCTGACCAAATCCAATCGAGGAGACAAGAATGAGCACGAAAAAAATTAAATTTCTGATCATGCAACAAAGGTAACGAAACCACACGAGGAATTGACTAAAAGCAAACTAGTTTGTGACCTCTTCATTCTCTCTGCAATGGCATAAAAAAGAAGGGCAAGGAGTCCTACACTTAATTTTTCTTAGCATAAAAAGTGTAGGACACCTGTTAGATTTCATGGATACTTCACAATTAAGACCACAAAGGCACAAAGATTATCACTTAGCTTCTCGGATGAAAATCCTGAATTACCTGCCGTAGGTAATCCCGATCCAAATGAGTATAAATTTCGGTAGTAGTAATCGATTCATGGCCTAACATCTCTTGAACAGCCCGCAAATCAGCACCTCCTTCAATTAAATGAGTAGCAAATGAATGCCTGAATGTGTGTGGACTAATTGTTTTATGAAGGCCGATTTTGGCTGCCAATTCTTTAATGATCATAAAGATCATCACCCTTGTTAATTTTTTTCCTCTCCGATTTAGAAACACATTACTATCCGACCCTTTTTGAACGGGCACGTGAACACGAATTTCTTCCAGATAAATTTTCAGAAACTTGAGTGCATCTTTGCCAACAGGTACCAGTCGTTCTTTATTTCCTTTTCCAATCACGCGCAAAAAGCCCACATCAAAATAAACATTGCCCACTTTCAAATCCACCAATTCAGAAACCCGAAGTCCTGAGGAATAAAGAATTTCTAACATCGCGCGATTGCGCCCTCCTTCAGGTTTAGAGAGGTCAATGGCATCAAACAGTTTTACAATCTCTTCATAGTCTAATGTATCCGGCAACTTCCTGCCTAATTTCGGACCTTCCAATAATGAGGTAGGATCTTTCTCAATGATCTCCTCGAAAAGCAGATATTTATAAAATGATTTTACACCTGAAAGAATCCGCGCCTGACTAAAGGCACTCATCCCTAGCTCACTAATAAACTGAACAAACGCCTGCAAATGTTTTGAAGAGATAGCCAGCGGACTAATACCCGAATATTTTAATTCAATAAACTGAGCAAGTTTTTCCACATCACGCACATACGCCTGAATGGAGTTTTCGGAAAGTGATCGCTCTAGCTTTAAGTAGCTTCCAAAGTGTTTAATATGACTTTCCCAGTTTTTCACTTACGCAAATGTGCAAATTATTTTAACTTCGAAGCATGAAGATACAGATCATCAACGGCCCCAACCTTAATTTGCTTGGTAAGCGTGAGCCCGAAACCTACGGCATTCAACCCTTTGCAGAATTTCTTGAAAGTCTTAAATCCAGATTTCCTGATATAACCCTATCGTATTATCAATCCAACGTTGAAGGTGAACTCATCGACAAGCTTCATGAAGTTGGTTTTGAGACGGATGGTATAATTTTAAATGCAGGAGCGTACACGCACACATCAATTGCTATTCACGATGCTATCGCTGCGATCACAACTCCCGTTGTTGAAGTACATATTTCAAATGTATATGCCCGTGAAGAATTCAGGCACGTGAGTTTAATTACTTCTAAATGTGCAGGATTAATTACTGGATTTGGAATGGAGGGCTATGCAATGGCACTTGGATACTTAATTCAGAAAAAGAAGAAATAGTTTTATCTAAAAACAAAGAGACGACATTGATCAATGTCGTCTCTTTTATAAATACTTTAAATTTTGTTTAAGACTTTCCGGGTCCATCGGTTCCACCACCTGTATTAGTAGGTCCCGTCTTTGGCAACCAACTTCCTTCAAATTTGAATTTTACTTTCCCTTGGTATTCAGCGCAATAAATTGCTACCCGATCTAAGGTCGCATTCACTTCGTTTTGATCGAGGTCAGCGGCTTCACGCAAAAACATTACGTACGTCCAATCTCCTTTCTTGCAAATCCACGAACCAAAAAGAAGTCCATTGATCTCAAGTAAACTCTGATAAAAAGCTTCTTGATTTTTATCAGGCACGATCACCAAGGGGCTCATCACTTGAAAATACCAACGATCAGGATTATTGGTAAAATTAAATACGTCAATCCAAACAGATACACCCTTATAAGTAATTGACCATTGACCTGGCTTCTGACCACGGCAGGCTACGGGATCAACTTTAAGGGCTGCAAGACTCGATTCCACTAATACAGAGGTCTGATTAAAATCCATAATTCGGGTTTTTAGGGTTAAGAAAATTGTTTTTTGGGAGCGCAGTCAAGCCTGCGTATATCGAAAATAATAAATCGAATTTGCTATACAAGCAATTATATAATCAAAATGGTTAAAACTGTCAAAATTCAACCTATTTCATATTTGCTTAATTTTGAACCAAGCTCAAAAAATAATGATCTCGTTTTATCCAGGCCCTTCCCGCACCTACGATTCAATACCCGATTATGTACGCGATGCTGCCAAGGCAGGTATGCTCAGTATGAACCATCGGAGTGCAGAATGCATGGTCTTAATGAAGGACACTATTCAGGAACTAAGAAAGAAATTATCGATCCCTGAATCGTATACAATCCTGTTCACCTCATCGGCCACTGAGTGTTGGGAGATTATTGCGCAGTCGCTTATTAAGGATCAAAGCATTCATCTTTATAACGGAGCCTTTGGAAGTAAATGGTTTGATTACACAAAAGCCATTAAACCAAATTCTTTAAATGATGTCTTCGGGGTTAATCATCTTCTCAACCCTAAAGAATTATCATACGATCAGGGCGATACGATTTGTATTACGCAAAATGAAACCAGCAATGGAACTCAGGTCAGTAATTCCATCATTCTGGGCATTAAAAAAAAGAATCCAAATCATTTGATTGCTGTTGATGCTACTTCTTCATTGGGTGGCATTAAACTCGACTTCGCTTCCGCAGATGTTTGGTTTGCTTCCGTTCAAAAATGTTTAGGACTTCCTGCAGGGTTGGCGTTACTGATTTGCTCGCCCCGAGCGATTAAACGAGCAGAGCAAGTTGGCGATACAACTCATTATAATAGTTTGATCAATCAAGTGCGAATGATAAAAAAATTTCAAACAACGCATACACCCAACGTACTCGGAATTTATTTACTGTACCGCGTGATGAAAGCTGCTCCAACCATACGCGTGATTGATAAAAGAATAAAGCAACAAGCCTTTGAATACTTTAAGATAATTAATCGCATACCGTCTTTAGATTTATATACGGATAACAAAGATCTCTTATCCGATACAGTCATTACTGTGAAGGCAAAAGAAGCAACCATTAAGAAAATAAAATTGAGCGCAAAAAAGGCAGGTCTCCTTTTAGGTGAAGGATATGGCGCACTTAACCCAACTACATTTCGCATCGCCAATTTTCCTGCTATCAATCAAAAAGAAATCAAAACGTTAAAATTGTTTTTGGAGAAAAGATTTGAACAAAAACAATCAAACCAAAATAACCGCTAATATTCACCAAGAAGTTCAAGCCGTTTAAGTAAACGTGGTAAGAGATGATCTTCTTACCTATTACTTTTACCTCGTAAACTAAATAACATGAACAAAATTATTATTTCACTGGCACTTCTATGTGTATCGCTTTTTTCATTCGCGCAAGAGAAGCCCAAAGAAATTACCGAGCTAAAATTAAATCTTAACGAGGATGGGAGCCATTACTTAAAGGCCACTTTCTTAAATCAAGTCTGGCTGCGATATAACGAGAGTAATCCAGGCACCCTAGTGCTTGGCCAGCCTGCAAGCCAAACTTTTGATATTGGTCTGCGCAGAACACGCTTTCAGTTGTATGGTCAACTTTCTGAGAGGGTGTTTGTTTATTTTCAGTTCGGACAAAACAATTTTAATTATCTGTCTCAAAATCAAGGCAATCGAAAAATTCAAGCCTTCTTTCATGATGCGCTTGGAGAATATAGAGTGAGTAACGGAAGTGAGAAATTAATTTTGGGTGGGGGGTTAACAATTGCCAACGGACTTTCGCGTTTTAGCCAACCAAGTATTGGCACCATTGCTACCATGGATGTACCAGTGTTCGGACAAGCAACAGTAGATCAAATTGATCAATTCTCGCGCAAGCTTAGCATATATGCGCGTGGACAACTTGGAAAATTTGACTACCGAGTAATCTTAAGTGATCCCTTCCCAGTAGGAACTAACGGTGCTGCCATTCCAGCTCTTTCGAATAATGCTGCTTTTGCTCAAGAAGGTCATCACAAACAGTATCAGGGATTTTTTATGTGGAATTTCTTTGACAAAGAATCACATACCACACCTTATATGACAGGCACATATTTAGGTAAGAAAAAAATCTTCAATCTCGAAGCAGGATTTATTACACAAAAGAATGCAACTGAAACTTCACCCGATGGAGGAGTAACGAAAAATTTTCACAACCTGACATTGTGGTCAGTTGCTGCATTTTATGATGCTCCTGTTAATACCGAAACAGGAACTGCACTCAATGCATACCTTGGTTATTTTGATTATGAGTATGGCCCGGGCTATCTACGCTATAATGGCATCATGAATCCTGCAAGTTCAGTTCAAGTTGGTTATCCAGCAGGAAGTCAAGGCAACGCGTTTCCAATGTTTGGGAGTGGGAATGTTTTTTATGCACAGGTTGGATATTTAATGAAGAAGGATTTATTGGGCGAAGGCAATGGAACACTTATGCCTTATGTCTCCATGCAGAGTGCAAAATATCATAGGTTAGATAAGCAAATGAATGTGTTTGATGTAGGCGTGAATTGGTTGATAAAAGGACATGGCAGCAAAATTACGCTCGACTATCAAAGCAGACCAGTTTACGATCAACAAGGTACCGAATTGCTAAACAGTGGAAGAAGAAGCCAGGTAGTTCTTCAATACCAGATTTCATTCTGAAATTTTTTATTGTTAATATTTAATCACAACCAGTCGTGGGTGTGATTAAATTATGGTGCGTATTCTATCCACTGAGAAGTTGAATTTATATTACCTTTGCCCCTCAGTTTCGTACTATGGACTTTACATTGGATTTCAAAGAAATTTTTTCTGTCTCCCTTATTCTCTTTTCAGTGATTGATATCATTGGCGCCATTCCCTTTATCATTACCATAAAAAAACGGGAAGGTCGCATTCATGCCGAAAAGGCCACCATCATTTCAGCGCTGCTGATGGTTGGGTTTCTTTTTTTAGGGCAATCCATTTTACAACTTTTCGGATTAGATGTAGCTTCTTTTGCAGTGGCCGGGGCAATCGTAATTTTTATTGTTGCCATGGAAATGATCTTAGGTATGACCTTAATCCATGAAGATCCGGATTCCAAGGGCTCTGGTTCTATAGTGCCGTTAGCCTTTCCTTTAATAGCCGGAGCAGGTACTCTTACCACTATTCTATCGTTGCGTGCTGTATATAGCCAGGTAAATATTTTAGTGGGCATTTTATTAAACTTGTTGTTCGTTTACCTGGTGTTACGTTCCTCATCGTGGCTGGAACGTAAATTAGGCAAATCAGTATTTGCAGTGCTACGCAGAGTATTTGGCGTGATCCTGCTAGCCATTGCTGTTAAAATTTTTAAAGACAACGTAAATTTTAGATGATCAAAATCTATACGGATGGTGCTGCACAAGGAAATCCCGGCCCCGGTGGCTACGGAACCATTCTAAAATTTAGCAATCATGTAAAAGAATTGTCAGAAGGATTTCGCTTAACCACCAACAACCGTATGGAATTGATGGCGGTGATTGTCGGATTAGAAGCCATCAAGAAACTGGGTATTCCGGTAACCATTTACTCCGACTCTAAATATGTTGTTGATTCTGTAGAAAAAGGATGGATTTGGGGTTGGCAAAAAAAGAATTTTGCAAAAAAAGCAAATGAAGATTTATGGCAACGCTACATTCCACTTCACCAAAAATACAAACCCAAGTTTGTATGGATCAAAGGCCATGCTGGCCATCCGGAAAACGAGCGATGCGACCAACTGGCAGTGTCAGCTGCACAAGATGATTATTTGAGTACCGATACCTGGTACGAAAAAAATCAAAGGAATCAGGAGTAGCTAAGATTTCGTCAAATCCCGTATATTTATTTTTTTTAGATAAATAACTACCTCTTGCCTACCGAAGTTTCCATTCAGTTTTCTCCATCTAGTCTTACGATACTAAATATCTGTCTGGCTGTTATCATGTTTGGCGTGGCTTTGGAAATTCAGTGGGTTCATTTTACTCAACTACTAAACCAAAAGAAAGCACTTATCACAGGGTTAGTATCTCAGTTCTTAGTATTACCAATAATAACTATTCTTTTAATATCAGTTCTGCCAATTAGTACAGGAATGGCTATGGGTATGTTGCTAGTCGCTTGCTGCCCAGGAGGCAATGTCTCAAACTTCTATTCACAAATGGCGCGCGGCAATGTTGCTCTTTCCGTAACATTAACTGCGTGGTCATCGCTCTCCGCATTCATAGTTACACCTATCAGCTTTCTTTTTTGGTCATCACTTTTGCCTTCCTTATCACTTGAGGTAAAATCATTTGAGGTTGATTTTTTATCACTCATGATCAACATGGTTTGCATATTGCTCATACCGCTCGTTGCAGGGATGGCCGTAAATAAATTTTTTCCAGCTGTTAGCAAGAAAATATCAAGCCCTATCCGTTTAATTTCTATGCTGATGTTAACGGGGTTTATCATTGGTGCTGTGCTAAACAATCAAGCTGGTTTTGCTGCGTATTTAGGCGATGTTTTCTGGGTAGTACTAGTTCATAACGGACTCGTATTAATACTCGCTTTTTATTTTAGCAAAATTTTAAAAAACGATGAAGCCGTAAATCGTACAGTCGCTATTGAAACCGGAATTCAAAATTCTGGACTTGCATTGATTTTGATTTTCAATTTCTTTGATGGCCATACAACAATGGCCGTAGTTGCAGCATGGTGGGGAGTATGGCATTTAATTTCAGGTTTTGTTTTTGCTTACATTGTTCGAAGACGAGTGCCTGTTTTATCTTGATTAGTAGTGATTCAAAAAATAATTTATCATTCATTAAAAAGTTACGCTGGATTTGCCTTGTGGTTCTACTTCAAGCAATGGCAGGTAAATGAAAATACGCCTATACCAAAAGGGCCGGTTATTTTTGTAGCGACACATCAAAATGCTTTTCTCGATGCCATTGTAATGGCATGCAGCACAACACGTAGTCCCTGGTTTATAACGCGTGCCAATGTGTTTAATAAGCCTCTCGTAAAAAAAATGCTAACTATTCTGCAAATGATCCCAGTGTATCGCTTTCGAGATGGGTTTAGCACATTGCGAAAAAATGACGAGACTATTGACATGTGTGTGAACCTGCTGTCAAAGGGTAAATGTATTTTAATATTTGGCGAGGGTAATCATAATGATCGTTGGTTTTTAAGACCCTTACAAAAAGGCTTTGCACGAATAGGAATTGCCGCTGAAGAAGAAAATAATTGGAACCTTGGCGTGAAGATAGTACCTGTTGGTATTCAATATGATTCACATACAAAGTTCCGTTCACGGGTGTTGGCAAACTTCGGGAATCCTATTTTGTTGAGTGAAGTCTGCAATTCAGCAAACACCAATCAGCAAAATATCGATGCACTTATTAAGCGCACAGAAAACGAACTTAAATCCCTGATTCTACACATCCCACCCGAACAGTACGAAACTAAGATTGTTGATTTTAATGCGCATCGTCAAATAAAATCTGACTTAGTTGAACAACTGAAAGCAGATCAAGCTTTAGTAACTAATGATCACATTAAAGAACTTCCTGTTACAAAAAAGACAAGTTCCAACAAATGGTTAAATCCGTTGTTTGTATATCAATTTATTAATCATCTGATCCCCTTTGGAATTTTAAGTTGGATCTTAAAAAATAAAGTGTCCGATCCTCAATTTATAGGGTCGCTTAAGTTTACATTGGGGATGTTTTTAGTGCCGCTTTCCTACCTTCTTCAAACCACCATCTGCTTTTTGATTTCTGACTCTTTACTAATTACAAGTATTTATTTCATTTCATTGCCAGTTTCTGTGATACTGCGAGGTTAATATTACTAATACCTTTGATCCCAACTCAATATTTTTAGAATTCAAATATCAAGAGCAACTTTTCATTTATACTTTTTGATTTCCAAATATTCGAGAACTAATCATTGCAATAGTCAATGTAAAACCAATTATAATAAGAGAAACCTCTATTGGGATTTTAATGAAATCTACAACGCACATTTTTATTCCAACGAAAACAAGAATGACAGATAAACCATATTTTAAATACTTAAAGTATTTTTCTATTCCCGCCAATGCAAAGTAGAGTGATCGCAAACCTAAGATCGCAAATACGTTTGATGTGTAAACAATGAATGAATCATCCGAGATGGCCAGGATAGCAGGAATGGAATCTACCGCAAAAATTAAATCCGTTGTTTCAATTAAAATAACTACCAAAAATAACGGAGTAGCCCAGTGCTTTCCTGCCCGCTTTACAAAAAAACTGTCCTGTTCATAGGCTTCTGTAACTGGAAAAATTTTGCGAGCTAACTTAACGACAGGATTTTTTTCAGGATCTATTTTCAAATCGCCCGCTGTTAGCATACGAACGCCTGTAAACACCAGAAAGCCTCCAAAAATATAAATAAGCCAATGAAATCGATGAATAAGCTCTACACCAGTAAGAATAAAAATGACCCTCATGACGAGCGCGCCTAAAATTCCCCAGAACAAAACTTTATGCTGATATGCAGAGGGTACTTTGAAATAAGAAAAGATGAGAATAATTACAAAGATGTTATCTACACTAAGTGATTTTTCAATCAAGTAACCTGTGAAAAACTCAAGTGCCTTATCTTTATCGAAATAGTAGTAGATAAATAAATTGAACAACATAGCCAACGTAATCCAAACGCAAGTCCATGAAAGTGCTTCTCGTACTGAAACCTCATGTGACTTTTTGTGAAACACACCTAAATCGAGAGCCAACATGGCTAAAACAAATAGGTTAAAAACTATCCAGAGTATTGCTGATTCATTCATTTGCTGCAGTGTTTATTACATACTTTTTATATTTTAAAGTATAGCTGAATTTCCCTCGCTATAAAAAATTCTTATACTTTTAACATTGTACTGATCACGTAACTGTTGTGCCCTCGCTATTGCCTCTTCTTTAGTTTTATATGCCGAATAAGGATTGCGCAATGCCACCAAAACTCGTCCTTCTTCAACAGCAACTACAGGAATGTACTGATCTGGTTTTGGGTTCTCTTCAAAAACAATCCATCTCATAGAAAATATTGTTAACATTGAATTGACATCTAATCCCTTACGCTCTGCACAAGAGTCTTTAAATACTCATTAACATCAATTATCATTTCGCTTAAACCTAATGTTGATCTGTGGTGATAATGTTTCGTTATAGAGTGGCGGTGGGAGCGGATTTTCACTGATGTCCAGTAACTTCAACTTTTTCATTTTTCCAACTTCACTCGGGATTTCCCGAATGCTATTCCCAATCAAAAACAAATACTCAATCGACTTTAACTGACTAATGCCTTGAGGTATTTCACTCAATCCATCATTTTCAACATGTAACTCATTTAATCCGCTAATCTTGCTTAGCACACTTAGACTCTGCTGTAAATTAAAGTAAGGGTCATTGTTTATATAGAGTACCTTGAGGTTCTTCATTTGCATCATCGTTTCAGGCAATTCTGTAAATTCATTATCAGAAAGCTCTAAACTGTGAAGGGCTTTTAATTTACCAATACTTGGCGGAAGGGTACTAATGTGGTCTCCGGCCAAGCTTAGCATATTTAAATTAGGAAGTTCATTTAATAATTGAATAGCTTCAGAAACATCTAATGAAGGATTGTAATCAAGATAAAGTGACTGTAACTGCTTAAGTTGTGTTATTTGCTTTGGTAAATGTTTAATCTGGTTGTGAGATAGTACCAAATATCTTAACTCTTTCAAGTCGCCTATGCGTTCTGGTAATTGCTGTATTTGGTTTCTGCCTAAGTCAAGATATTTTAGCTTGGTAAGTAGAAATAAAGAATCAGGAAGAAATTTAATTTCTTGTTTACTTAAATCTAACCATTGGCATGTCTCCGAATGCCTCAACGCTTCTCGAAGTGTTGTGTACTTTCCTAAATCAGTTTGTGCATTTATTGGAGAGCCAATACTTGCAAAAAGTAGGATCATAAACATCTGTCTAGTCTTCATAGTTTTGTGTTTAAGTTCGTATGAGTTTTCACTCATACGAACATTTTAGTTTAGTTGTCCTTAGATGGATTGATTAACATGGGTGCATTGCCATCAGTAATAATCATTTTTGCATTTGGCGACTTTGCCAGCTCTCTAAAGGCTTCAATACTTTGCCATTGAATGATTACCGGACTAAGCCCTTGCGAGATTATTTTTTGAGCGTCACGGATCCCTTCAGCTTCAATCGCCTTGCGGGTTGCCTCTTGTTTTTCGCGATCCAGTAAAAATGCCATACGCTGAGCGTCTTGTTCTGCTTCTAATTTTTCCTCAACAGCTCTGGCCAATCCTGAAGGCAATTGAATACTCTTCAAAAGAACAGCTTGTACCTCAAAGCCCCTGGCTGCAAGAATTCTTGCCATCTGCTCGGTAATTTCCTTTTCGATAGTAGCGCGCTGCGTAGAGTGCATATCCTTAGCAAAGAAACGGGAACAAACATCGGCTGAAGCCGACCTGAAAACACTACTAATAATTACATCCTCATAGTTTAAACCAATATTCTCAATTATACTGGGAGCCTTGGCAGCCTCCACACGATACAGAATGGAGATAACAGCACCAACATTTAATCCTTCTTTTGAGGGTAAACTTGCTGTTATTTCTACATTCATTGTGCGAATCGGTATTTTAATAACCCGTGTGCTAAATGGATTAAATCCAACTGCACCAGGTTCTATAATTTGAGGATTCAATTTGCCAAACCGTTGCTTCATCCCTACTTCGCCCTGCCTAACCACTGCACAACTAGTGGTAAAAAGAGATACTGCTATTACTAAAAAAATATATACAGGCTTCATATTGCTATTGTTTAAATTAAACTTATTACTACGCTGTCTTTGACTTCTAATCCATTTCTTCAACTTTTCTCGTTCGTGATGACCCAGCCATTGGTATGACTTGCGATATTCCTTTAAGAAGAGCTTCCTATTGAAGCTTACTTTCTGCAGAATAACTTTTATATATTCAAACATGGAAGTTTTCATATGGCGATAGTTAAAATGTAATTTTTACTGTGGATGGAAAATCATCCCTGTATTGATCTAACAAGATATTTGGCAGTCGATTATTTGTTACATCTACATACTTTAGTTTTTTTAGGTATTTTAAACTGGCTGGCAATTCAGTCAGGTTATTGTCTCGCAGATGTAATGACTCGAGACTTTTTAACTCCTTTATTTCGTCAGGTAGCGTTTTAAACTGGTCGCCCTCCAAATGCAATTCTGTTAATTTTGGAAGTTTGCTAAGTATGGCGATATTCTTAAGAAGATCAAATTGAGTATCGTGATTGATATAAAGAATTTGAAGGTTTTTTAACTCACCAAATTCGGTCGGTAAAACTTCTATCTGATTGTTAGATAGCTCAAGATATTCCAGGCTTTTTAAGTTACTAATTGAAGCCGGTAACTTAACGATATCATCTCCTTTCAAATAGAGAACTCTAAGCATAGGCAGCTGACTTAGGATTTGAAAATCTTTATCGAGACTAAGCACATTATTATAGTTTAAATATAAATTGTGAAGTGTCTTTATTTCCGACAAGCTTTCCGGGAGTAGTTGAATTGCATTACCTGACATATCGAAATAAAACAGGTTCTTTAGGTTGCCTATATTATCCGGCAACTTGGAAATGTTATTACCACTCAAGTCCAAATAACGGAGGTTTCTAAAACCCAGAATCTCTACAGGAAATTTTTGGAGATCTAAATTGCGAAGTGTTAACCATTGTACACTATCGGGTTGAGCCATTGCCTCTTCGATACTTTTAAAATTCTTTGCACTTTGAGCAAAAAGCAATGGATTTAGTATTGTAAACAAACAAAAGAACAAAAAGCCCTTATAGTTGAATCTTGTTATGCTTGTCAATTTATTTTTAGTCGTCATACAAATATTATTTAGTAGTAAAATCAAGTGAATACTTCATGATTATTTAATGCCTGGCAAAATTTTAGTCTGTATAAAACAAACTCATTTCGCATGGTGTCAATAAGAAAATGTTTCTTAGGTAGCCTTGATCAAATCTCAAGTACGTAGTACTCTAAAAAGATTGAAACAGGGGGGTGGATAATTAGAAGAAATGATGTTGAACTTCTTCTGAAGATTGGATGTCAAGAATATTCGAAATGAGCCACCAACTGAGCAAACAATTGTACTCGTTCTTTTAAGTCTTAGAGACTGATTTATTACGATTACCTCAACTTCCTTTTCAGGAACCTTTTCAGTCCGTTCCAAATTCTCGGTTGCTGAAATACCCACCCATAAGGGAGTAGTTTGAAGGCTTATAAGCAAGGCAAAAATGAAACAAAAAGAGATTTTGACTATCATAATTGTGTTACTAACTATTTTAATAGTATTACTATCAAAACGTAATAGCCTAACATTTGTTTGTATAAATGGCAAATTTTTTTTTGAGTTCCTTCTTTTTCTGCACAACAGGCCGAAAACTTTGAATTCAGCTTAAAAAAATGGGCTTTATATTATAATAGTGGGCTTTGAGAGTAGTTTTAAGAAGTGCTTGTAAGAAAGACACCTGCTAATAAGGGAGGAGCAGTTAGTGTTCAGGTTTTCAGCAAGAGCAAAGTAAATTCAGGTTTATCCTTTAGTTATGTCAGTGCTTTCTTATCGTAAAATCCATGGTCAGCAATGGAATAAACAATCTTTTTACCTTGAAGTGCTTCAAAGGTTTCATTTTACTATCTCTCGTTCAACAAGTCCAACCCCTAAACTTTTCAATTCTAATAATATCGGATTATAAAATTCTCCTTTTACCGGTATAACAACACCCTTGCTTTCTATTTTCTTCTGTAACAAAAGTTTTGCGGCAATCCCCAATGGCAAGCCCACTGTTTTTGCCATAGCGGTATTGATCTCGTTCTCACCAATTGCTGTCAAGTGCGCCTGTACTTCTTTTTGAATTCCATTTTGGGTATATAAAAATCGATGCCACATTACGACCAAATCCTTATCTGCCGATTTTAATTTCCATTTCTTATTTAAGATGTGTTCTAAAATCTGAGCCGGGGTTCCGCTTTCTAAGCCAACAAGTTCATCTGTAAAAAACTCACTCCATGTAAATTTCTTTATTTCTTCGCCCTTGGGAGAAATCTTATACACAGCACATATTTTTTCCTCAATCGACTCGGTAGCATGATAACGCAAAAATGAATTAATAAAATCGCGATGAGTCATTGAACCCACTTGCTCCATTTGATAAGTATCTTCACAACATCCCATTTGCACTAAAATATTCCAGGCAGAACAAAAACCTTTGTTGCGTAGGGTTCCGCGCAACATGGTCTCAATACCTTGCAGTCCGTAGGTTTCCCTATACTTTAGTGAGTCGCGATTGCCATAACCTTCAAACTCTCCATATCCAGCAACACTGATTTCTGTTGTTCTTAAAAAAAGCTGTTGATACGGAATGAATTTGTATTGACCGTGTTCTAAAAACTTTGCAGTGCTCTGACCGGCCATTACTACGTTGCGTGGGTTCCACGTGAATTTATAGCGCCAAGGATTTTCAGGATCAGTTTCAGGAGCAATTAATCCACCTGTAAATGATTCAAAGGAAGTTATACTACCACCTTCACTCTTAATTCGGTCAATCACTTGCATCCCGCTCATGTGATCGATACCAGGATCGAGTCCACATTCATTCAGAAAAAGAAGTGACTTAGATTTTGCTTCAGCATTCAGCACTTTCATTTCATCACTCACATAACTGGCAGTGAGAAAATGCTTTTTCTCAGCCAAACAAATTTTTGCAGCTTTAATATGGAGGTGTGCCGGCAATAAAGATATCACCACATCTGCGGAAGCAATCGCCTTACAACTACTCTCCTGATCTTCCATATTAAATTCAATAGCACAACCTGAAGCTTCTGTAATGCGTTCGGCTGCCATTTTTTTTGAGATATCTCCTACAGTAACAGTCCAATTGTTTTGTGCTGATTCTTTCAACAAATAGCTTATTAAAGCTGAAGAAGATCTACCAGCACCCAATACCAGGATATGTTTTTTCATCATACTAAATTATATAAGGATAAATTAAAGGAATTAGAGTTAATATTTCCGAACAAGCCAACGGTTTATTATCTTTCTATCCAAGAAACATTCACTTAGATGAAGGGATTCGAAACTTTTAAGTCTTTAGATGAGCTTGATACCGAATCAAAATATTTGATTCACAAAGCGAAAGAAGCTGCACACCATGCGTATGCCCCCTATTCAAAATTCCATGTAGGAGCAGCTCTAATTTTGGAAGATGGAACGTTAGTAACCGGATCGAACCAGGAAAACGCATCCTACCCACTGTGTATGTGTGCCGAACGTGTTGCCTTGTATGTTGCCGCTGCACAACATAGTGGTAAGCGAATTATGAAAATTGCCATTGTAGCCCACAAGAAAAATCACAAAGAACTTTCAGCGGCCGCTTCATGCGGTGCTTGCAGGCAAGTAATGGCTGAGTTTGAGGAGCGGCAGAATAAACCCTTTGAAGTAATCATGCATCACACCGATAATCAATGGATCAAATGCGCTTCGGCCAGTTCGTTGCTACCGTACGCCTTTAATAAAGAAAGTCTTAAAGAATGATTTTTTGTGCTCAATTGATTTAACGTTTATTTACCTTTCCTTTACATAAAATTGACCATAAGCCTGTGTCTCCACTACTACTTGCTGCCGATGAACTTACTCCATCCGTGGAGTTTAATAAAAAAAATGAAACGTTCCTTATTGAAGGGAAATCGCTACTCGATAATCCCACACCTTTTTTTTCTCCTATAAAGGATTGGCTTAAAAACTATAGTAAGGAACCAAACGCAAATACGGTACTCACTGTGAAATTCGAATATTTTAATATCGCTACTTCACGTGAAATGCTCGACCTACTCAAGATTTTAGAAACAGTGCCGGCCTCCAAAATAATCTGGCAATTTTTAGAGGATGACGAAGACATGGAGGAATCAGGTCAGGAATTGGCTGAATTAGTTTCTGTTCCATTTGAGTTTCAACCTTACTAAATTTAGTTCCTATTAACGTAATTATCCAACTGGCTAACCATGAGTGAAGAGATTCTCAAAGCATTAACTCAGCTTTTTGCTATTATTTCGAAACAAGATGGTGGTGTATCTGATAACGAACGAGGCTTTGCTCTTAACTTCTTTCAACAAGAACTTGAAAAATCTGCTGTAGAAGAATATCTAAATCTTTATGATTCCATTTCAGGGTATCACGAGCAAACCGGAAAACACGTAGACGACCGAAGCAACCAACCCACCTCTGTAAAGGATTCTATACGAACCCTGGCCATTTGCAAAAAAATCAATAAGACGCTCACTCAAAAACAAAAAGTAGTTGTACTTATAAAAATCGTTGAATTGGTAAGTTCTGATAAACAGTTTACCAACCAACGCATGGAAATTGTAAATGCTGTATCAACAGTATTCAATATTCTTCAGGAGGAGTATCGTTTGATTGAAAGTTTTGTTGTTTCAGAAAAAGTAAGCTCACTCGATTTCGCTGACATTCTCATTGCGGATGCGGGTAACGAAAAGTCAGCTCCTTTACAAAAACATTTACATGCTCATGTAGACGGACATTTAGTGTTCCTGCATGTAAGTAGTGTTGAAATGTATTTTGTTAAATACTTAGGGAAGGATGCGAACAATTTAAACGGCTTTATTATGAAACCCGGCCGTGTGTATTTGTTTTCGCAAGGAAGCATTATAAAGACTCCAGACGGTGGCGCTTTGTACTACAGCGATTTAATTGCCGACTTCAATGAAGAAATACAAACTATAAAACTCTCCTTCAAAGCAACTATTGAAGAGTTTACTTTTCGTAATGGCGTAGTTGGCCTTCGAGATGTTAAAATTAATGAGGGTCCAGGAAAACTGATTGGTATAATGGGTGCCAGTGGTGCGGGCAAAACAACCTTGTTAAATATTCTTGCAGGTCTTGAAAAGCCCGGAAAAGGTTCGATTAAAATTAATGGGTTTGATATTCATACGGATAAAAATAAAGTGGAAGGTGTAATAGGCTATGTAGCCCAAGATGATCTACTGATTGAAGAACTTACCGTATATCAAAATCTTTATTATAACGCCAAACTTTGTTTTGCGAAAGTACCTGAATCTGAAATTCAGGAACGGGTAATGAAGGTACTGCGAGATTTAGGTCTTGACCACCGGAAAGATTTAAAAGTCGGTAGCATCCTAGATAAACAAATAAGTGGCGGTCAGCGCAAGCGACTAAACATTGCTCTAGAACTGATTCGTGAACCTGCTATTCTTTTCTTAGATGAACCCACTTCTGGCCTATCTTCGCGAGATTCAGAAAATGTAGTTGACCTTTTGAAAGAGCTTTCGCTGAAAGGAAAATTAATTTTTGTTGTCATTCATCAACCCTCTTCCGACATCTATAAGATGTTTGATAAAATGGTCATTATGGATACCGGTGGATATCCAACCTTTTATGGAAATCCAGTGCGAGCCATCACCTACTTTAAAAAAGCTACCAATCAGGTTGATAGCAACCGGGGCCAGTGCGAAGTGTGTGGCAATGTAAACCCTGAACAAATTTTTAACATTATCGAAGCCCGCGTGGTGGATGAATATGGCCAGCCAACCAATAAGCGCAAGGTTACACCTATGCAATGGCACGAAATGTTTAAGAGTCAATTCAAACCATCGGCTGTTGAAGACACCCGAGAAGAGCCACCAAAAACGCTGCAACTTCCTTCGCGACTGAAACAAACCATCATTTTTACAACACGAAATTTTCTCTCCAAAATCAGCAACAGACAGTATTTGCTGATCAACTTATTAGAAGCTCCCTTGTTGGCCATTCTTCTTGCCTTCATTATTAAATATAAAAGTGCACCAGACGGTAAAGAATATATTTTCCGTTACAATGAAAACTTGCCAGCCTTTATGCTGATGGCAATCATCGTTGCCCTTTTTATGGGGCTCACCGTGAGCGCTGAGGAAATTATCCGGGATCGTAAAATTTTAAAACGAGAATCCTTCTTAAACTTAAGTTGGAGTAGTTATCTGTTTTCTAAATTGGCGATTCTATTTCTTTTATCAGCCATCCAAACCTTTACTTTCATAGCCATTGGTAATTGGATTCTTGAAATTCAAGGAATGACTTGGTCTTTTTGGTTAATTCTATTTACAACCTCTTGCTTTGCCAATGTGCTGGGTCTTAATATTTCGGCTGCATTTAATTCCGCAGTGACAGTTTATATTTTGATTCCTTTGCTTTTAATTCCTCAAATGATATTAAGCGGAGTCATCTTTGATTTCGATAAGCTTAATGATGTATTAAGCACAAAAGGAAAAGTGCCTGTGGTAGCCGATATGATGACTTCACGATGGGCGTATGAGGCAATGGCTGTTCATCAATTTAGAAACAACGAATATCAAAAAGGTTATTACGATTATGAACGTGAAGAGTCGCGTGCTGATTTTAAATCAGCTTACCTGGCTGATGAATTAAAAAACCGAAATCAGTTCCTTATCGATAACCTCCAAAGTAAAAATGATTCTATCCAAAAATTAATTTCTATTAACAACCATATTTTATACATCGAATTAATAAATGAACCTTTTAAAGAGGGCATCGCACAACTTAATTTAAAAGATGTATTTGTTGGTGCCGGCTATTCAAAAGAAATTGGAAAACAGCTTGAATCCTATTTTGATATCTATAAAAAGCATTATCAACAAGAGTACAATATAAATGCTGCGTTAATTGAAAAGAAAATGTCTTTCTATGAACAACAAGGATTTGATATTCAACGTGAGAAAAATGAATTCTTTAATGAGAGCCTCTCCGACCTTGTTCGGAATATTTCAACCAAAGAACGAATTATGGAATACAACGGGCAATTGGTTCAAAACATCAATCCTGTTTTCCAATCACCAAAGCCAAAAAACACCTTCGACTATAGAACAGCCTTCTTCTTCCCTGAAAAGAATTTCCTAGGAATAACAATGACCACCTTTTCCTTCAATTTAATAGTAATCTGGATCATGACTCTTTTATTGTACCTGACACTCTATTTTGAATTGCTAAGACGATTTGTTGATATCTTTGAGAAAGTCAACCTTCCGGTAAAGAAATAGGACCCGACAGGCTGTTTGCTAACGAAGCCATAATTCTTATTTTTGTAATCAATCCCCAGAACTATGAGATTAATCACAATTGGTATTGTTGTTTTCTTATTAGGTAGTTGCTCGTCAGGGAAAAAGCCCGATGAGCAAGCCTTCCTTGAGAGCTTAGATTCTACAAACACTGCAGGGCCTGGAGTTGATGAAGAAGTAATCAATTCCATTCTTGAACAGATACCCAGCCCGATAGAAATATCGATGCTGCTCAAAGAATCAGGTTCCAAATACAACGAAACTATTCTTAATTCCTCCAATAATCTTCCCAAGTATAATAGCAATTATAAAAAAGCGCTTAACCTTGGCGTGTATGGTACCGACTTGGGTTATACTAATATTTTTGGTAGAAATCAGGATGGGATTAAGTACATCTCGTCTATCAAGTCGTTGGCCGATGAATTGAATATTGGGCAGTTCTTTGATATTGCAACCATCGGTAGATTAGCAACTAACAGCAAGAATTTAGATTCGCTGTTGTTAATTACCACTATGAATTTCAATCAGATCAACCATTATCTACAATCTCAAAGTAGAGATAACCTGAGCGTACTCCTTCTTACCGGAGGTTGGTTAGAGGCCATGCAAATAACTTGTCAGACGGCTGCGAAAAATCCCGATAATGCAGAACTCATAGAAACGATTGGTGAGCAGAAAATTATTCTTGAACAGATCATGCTTCTTTTCACCTTTTATCAAGGAGATGAAAACATGGCCGGACTATCAGCTGATCTTGACGCTTTGAAAAAAGCTTACGATAAGATTAACATAAACTACACCTACAAAGAATCTACTATGGAAATTATAGATGGTGTAGCGGTTATTAAAGACAATAGCACTACCACCATTGATATCACAAAAGAAAACATTGAAGAGATAAAAAATATCATCGACCAAATCAGAACTAAAGTTATCAGTTAATAAAGTTTCTAATTCAAACTATGAAAAAGATAGCATTTTTATTATTATCCATTCTCTCTGTTACTGCGAATTCAAATGAGCTTGTTGTTGACCAAGCTTGCGATTCTGATAATTTAGCCAATGCATGCATTCCAAAACTTACCAGTGGCTTTAACTTTTTGAAAAGTTATAAGGTTAATGGTGAAGCTAAAGATAAAGTTGAGTATAGCTATGTGTTTACAAAGGGTACCCAGTACATGATCAACTTATGTCCTAATGGAACGACTGCGGATGGTGTAGTAGTTAGCATTTTTGATAAGGAACGTAACAAGGTTGCTAGCAGTAAAATCAATGGACAATTCATTTCTGCTATTGCCTATCCGTGCAACGCCACCGGCATTTATTACATTCAGTATACATTCGATGAACCTTCTAGCCATTGTGCCGGAAGTGCATTAGGATTTAAGCGATAGTATTATCATTAATAATTCAACGGCTATTGGTTTACCGATAGCCGTTTTTGTTTTAACCAATTGGTATGACAATTCAGGAAACAGATTTTAATTTTAAAGCGAGGTATTATAAGCTGGGTGATATTACGTCTCACACCAAAAAAGTCTGGTTCGTGATTCATGGGTATGGTCAATTGGCTCAATACTTTATTAAGAAATTTTCCATTCTTGAAAACCCCGAAACTTGTATTATTTCTCCAGAAGGACTTTCTCGATTCTATTTAGAAGACGTTACAAAACGAAGTCAGTCGGGCAATAACAAAGTTGGCGCTACCTGGATGACTCGCGAGAACAGGTTAATGGATATTGAAAATTATCTTACTTACCTGAATGGTATTTATTCAAAAGAAATACCAACAAATTTCGTAGGAGAAGTTACTCTGCTAGGATTCTCGCAAGGTGGTGCCACGGTTTCTCGCTGGGCATTAGATGGCAAGGTAAACTTCCATCGACTTATTCTTTGGGCAGGCCTCTTTCCAAATGATATGGATTTTGATAAAGGAACTACCTTATTCAAGAATAAAGAAGTGATTGAAGTGTATGGAGATCAAGATCCATTTCTTACAGATGAACGGTTAGGTGAAATGAAAGACTTGAATAAGAAACTCAACTTAGAGCCAAGGCTTGTTCAGTTTAAGGGTGGTCATGAAATTGACAAGGAGACTTTATTGCAACTGCGCTAAACTCCTAAATCTCCGCCATCGGAAATTTCGATCAGCAACAACTTCACTTCTTCGGCTTTGGCATGCTCCCCCATTTTCTCGAACGACATAATGAGGTTGCGCAAGGCTCTTCTTACAATATCAATATTGCTGCAAGGCTCAAAGAAAGATGGCTGCGGCACCATATGAAGTTCGTGAATGTAATTTTCTATATCCTGTTTGGAAAAAATTAACCCGCGATTAAACGCATTAATGTAGAATTGATGATTGTCGTCTTTATAGGTAAGGATAAATAAGTTCGGCAAATTAACACCCTGAACAGGTAACTTAAGTTTTTGCGCCACTAGTAAATAGATTACACATAATGTAATCGGATTTCCCCTGCGCGTTTCCAGCACAATGTTAATCATAGAATTCCCCGGTGAATGAAAATTCTTTGTATTGGCACCAAACTTCAGCTTACTGAAAATTACACTGTTAATAACTTTAACCTGATCGAATGCATATAAATCGGGTCTGAACTCTAGCCACGCATCGTAATAGATTTGTTCTAAATCTTGCTTAAGCTTTTCTAAATCAATATCAGGATATTGGTAGGTGGCTAAAATCCACATACCTGTAAGCAAATCTTTATCTTCGCTCGCATGCCATTTTTTCAATCGCTCTTTTACCAGATCGTATTGTAGGGTGTGAATCAATTCCTCAATGCGCCCTTGGACAGACGGATTTAGATTGCTTTCCCATTCTTTTTCTAAAAAGGGAATTGCTTCGGTTCCTAAGGATAGAATTTTTTCCTGAACGTGAGTGGCAATTTGTCTGTCCTCATCATCCAGCAGGGAAACCAACGCCTTTAATTCATTCTCTGACATCAATGCAAGAATATAAAAAATTTCAATTCATTGCACAGTCTTTTTTAAAAGTTCGACTACGTTTGAAATACTCCAACATTAAATTTTTCTATAGGGGCATGATTTGCAGCGGCAATTCCCATGGAAATTACTTGCCTGGTGTCGAGTGGGTTAATCACTCCATCCACCCATAAACGTGCAGCTGCATAGTACGGACTAAGTTGTTCTTCATACCGCTCGGTTATTTCCTTAAGCAGTTGATCCTCCTCTTCTTTTGTGATTGTTTTTCCTTGCCCCTTTAATGTGCTAACGCGAATCTGAAGCAATGTTTTTGCTGCAGAACTTCCACTCATCACGGCAAGTTGAGCCGTAGGCCACGCATAGATTAGCCGTGGATCATATGCCTTGCCGCACATAGCATAATTACCTGCACCGTATGAATTGCCAAGCAAAAAAGTAAACTTAGGCACTGTCGAATTCGCCATGGCATTAACCATCTTGGCTCCGTCCTTAATAATACCACCATGCTCGGCTTTGCTGCCTACCATAAACCCACTTACATCTTGTAAGAACACAAGCGGAATTTTACGTTGATTACAATTCATGATAAAACGAGCTGCCTTATCAGCCGAATCGGAATAGATAACACCCCCCATTCGCATCTCGCCCTTCTTTGTCTTTACTATTTTCCGTTGATTGGCAATGATGCCTACAGCCCAACCATCCACCCGCGCAAATCCGCATAGCAATGTTTTACCATACAACTCTTTATATTCATCAAATTGAGAATCGTCAACAATACGCTTAATAATTTCAAGCATATCATAAGGCTTGGCCCGATCCAACGGCATTAACCCAATAATCTCCTGTGGATTTTCTTTAGGTAGCGATGGTTTTACACGACTAAACCCGGCCAGCTCAGGAGTTCCAATTTTATCGAACAATTTTCGAATGTGATCTAAGCATGCCTGATCGTTTGGAAACTTATTATCGGTTACACCAGAAATTTCACAATGGGTAGTTGCTCCGCCCAATGTTTCGTTATCGATATCCTCACCAATAGCAGCCTTCACCAAATACGATCCTGCTAAAAATATGGATCCTGTTTTATCTACAATCATGGCTTCATCCGACATGATCGGTAAGTAAGCTCCGCCTGCAACACAACTTCCCATGATGGCCGCAATCTGAACAATTCCCATGCTACTCATCTTGGCATTGTTTCTAAACTGCCTGCCAAAGTGTTCCTTGTCGGGAAAAATTTCATCCTGCATAGGAAGAAAAACACCGGCACTATCAACCAGATAAATTATAGGTAAGCGATTCTCCATCGCAATTTCCTGAGCACGTAGATTTTTCTTTGCGGTGATCGGAAACCACGCACCCGCTTTTACAGTAGCATCATTAGCTACAATCACGCATTGACGAGCGTTCACAAATCCAATCCCAACAATCACTCCACCGGAAGGACAACCTCCTTGGTCGGTATACATACCTTCACCCGCAAACAATCCTACTTCTAAAAATTCAGATTTCTTATCGATTAAATAAGCAATGCGCTCACGAGCCGTAAGTTTTCCTTTTTTGTGCTGATCTTCTATTTTCTTTTCACCACCCCCTAATCTGGTTTTCTTTTCTTTTGATTTCAGCTGAGAGCACAATTGCCTAAGCTGGTCCTCATTTTTATTGAATTCCAGATCCATTACTCATACGTTTAGTGAAAAATCAATTCTTTTGTTTTGCCGCTTCCTTCTCGCGATCGCGGTCAATCTTTTTCTTGCTCTTACCTAAAGGTGCCAGAAAGTGATTCGGGTTATCATCAAAATGTTTAGCAAGAGTATCCAGATTCATAAGTAATGAATTCAAGTTTACATACAACGAATCTTCCGTCATCAATTTATGGAGTGTGCTATTGTCGCTTCCTACCTTATCCATTAAAGCATTGAGCTTCTCCATAGCCTGTCTGGCTTCGGCAACTGTTTGGTTTAATTGCATATGCTTAAGCGAATCAGAAAACACCTTAAGATTAACCATAGTTGGTTTAAGTTCGGCAAGCGTGCCATTAAGATTATCGGCCACCGATTTGAAACTTGTATTGAGTTCTTGCACTGTTCCATTAGCTGTAACAAGAGTTCTGTTTAGTAAAATTGGAGTAGCCTCAAGCCTTAAGAAAATGGTATCCAATTTCTGAGAGTTCTTAGTCAGGTTATCCAAAATGATATTCACTTTCCTAAGTGTTGTACCTACATTGTCCGCCACAGGCGTTGCAGTTTCTGAAAGAAGATCAAGCATGCCTTTTGCAACTACAGCAATCAATGTGTCTTTCGCCTCAAGGGGCTCGGTAACCGTGCCAATTGAAAGTAGGATTGACTTTCCACCTAAGAAATCACTATTTAATATTGCCTGAGTAGAGTCACCCAACTGAATATCGGAATCGATCATCAGCTCAACCAACACCTTGTTTTGTTTTTTCTGCATGATATTGATGCGGCTAACACGGCCAACAGCAAAACCATTTACTAACACAGGATTGGAAACCGCCAGTTCATCAATGTTATCATAAATAACGTAGTACTTATTGGTGGATGAGAAGAAATCTACTCCCTTCAAAAAGTTGAATCCAAAATAGAGCAACACCAATGTAACGGCCACAAACAGGCCTACTTTAAATTCTTTATTCTTCACAGATCATTAATTTATGGATTCAATTTCGGCTTTATATTCTTTAAATGCACGATAAATGCCAGAGGCTATTAAATCCTGACCATTTTCGCTAGCAAGAAATACTTCTTCTCTATCATTGGACAAAAAGCCTGTTTCAACTAAAACACTGGGAGTTGTCGTCATCCACAAAACCAAAAAGCCAGCTTGTTTTACACCTCGGCTCGACCGGCCCACCTTTGTTTTGAACTGATTTTCTACCAATTGGGCAAATCTCAAGCTGTTCTCCTGATAAGCACTCTGATTTAATGAAAAGAGGATATAGGATTCGGGGCTGCTTGGATCAAACCCTTCATACTTTTCTTTGTAATTTTCATCCATCAGAATAACCGAATTTTCGCGCTTTGCCACATCAAAGTTACTCTTATCCTTATGTAAACCCATTACATATGTTTCGGTTCCGTACGCATTAGCTCCTACAATAGCATTGGCATGAATACTAATAAACAGGTCGGCCTGATTTTTATTTGCCAAATCAGCCCGATCCTGAAATTCAATGTATTTATCAGTTTTGCGCGTATATAGCACCTTTACGCCTTCACAGTTCTCTTCGATATACTTACCAACCTTCAAAGCAATTTTCAGCACTACATCCTTTTCCTTGGTGCGCTTTTTCCCAATTGTACCTGGATCTTTACCTCCATGGCCAGCATCGATTACAACGGTGCGAACTTTAAAGTTCTTTTGAAATGAAAAAAGAGGTAGAGTAACCAAGGCTGATGACTTCTGGATAAATTCTCTTCTCCTCATATTTGAGTATTTTGGCCAGAAGTAAAATTTAGCAAGGTTATTGCTTTTGGGATGAGCTTTGCTCTGATATTCTTCACTGGCTTACTTATGGCTAATGTATTTGCAATAACTTTGTGTAAAGTTGTGAATTTTTCACTAAAAGCTAAACCCCTGAAAGTAGAATCAGAGCCCATTGGTGTTGTGTTACGTTTCATTTTCGCATTTTTTTTTATTTCTATCTCCTATTTGGGCATTGCACAGGTGGAAAAACCAGTCCGCACACCACCGGGTAGCCTACCTGTGAAGCAAGATACCTTGCGCCCCCCCGACCTTGTTACAAACAAAAACGATACCGTAACAGTAAAATCAGATTCGGTAAAGAACCAACCTAAGAGTCCGATAGAAACCACCATCACCTATTCGGCTCGCGATTCTATCAACTCAAACCTGGAACGAAAAATCATAAAGCTTTATGGTGATGCTCATGTGAAATACGGACTCATTGAGTTACAAGCTGAAGAAATTGTAATTGATTATGAAGCCTCCACCATTACGGCTCATAGTCGAACCGATACCAGCGGCAGACAAGTAGGGTATCCTATTTTTATCAATGGTGCTGAGAAATATGAGACCAAGGATATGGTCTATAATTTCAAAACAAAAAGAGCAAAAATCTCAGAAGTTGTTACCACACAAGGTGATGGATTTCTACATGGTGAGGTCGTCTACAAAAATGAAAATAACGAATTGTTTACCATTCATAATGCCTATACCACGTGTAATCTCGCGCATCCACACTACCGTATAATTTCCACAAAAGTTAAGGCAATCCCTGGCGACAAAATGGTATCAGGACCCTTTTACATGGAGTTTAATGACGTACCAACTATCCTTGGATTTCCCTTTGGAATTTTTCCTGCCCCACGTAAAAGTGCCTCCGGAATATTAGTGCCCTCATATGGAGAAGAGCGCAGGAGAGGATTTTTCTTGCGCAATGGCGGCTACTTTTTTGATATAAATGAGTATTTCAAAGTGGCTATTACAGGAGATATTTATTCAAAGGGGGGAAGTGCCCTTTATTTAAATACAAATTACAATACACGATATAAGTACACGGGTGCATTCAATTTTTCATTCACCAACAACATCAATTACGATAAGATTGAAGCCCCAACCAAATCAAAAGATTTTCGCCTCACGTGGTCACACAGCCCGCAAAGTCGCGGAAGCAGCAGGTTTGGTGCATCCGTAAACGTTGCCAGTTCTACCTACAATTCAAATAATTTCCTTGGCGTAAATTCAAACACTCAATCTTCACGCATCGATAACACAACACAAAATTTAAGTTCAAACATAAACTACAGCAAATCATTTCCAGGCACACCTATTAGTATGGGTGTTAACCTACGGCACAGTCAAAACTTAAGCACCAAACAAGTAGACTTACCAATGCCTGATGTTAGCCTTAATGTAAATAACCTTTACCCCTTCAAAAATGCTGAGAGTATGTTCCTACAGAACTTAAGTACTCGCTATTCCATGAATGGAACTAACCAAATCACCAATAATCTTGGCCGAATTGGAACCGATGCAAATGGAAATCCTACGGACAGTATTGCTCCTTTTACTTTTGAAAATGTTCCCTTCTTTATTAAGAATGCGAAGAAAGGAATACGCCATAACATTCC
>JBGSIM010000050.1:0-9654 GCA_041742535.1 Cyclobacteriaceae bacterium
ATTCCAATATAATCTCGCATAGATCCACCGTTGAAACCCCTGCTGAATACTCTGCTGGAAAATTCATCATCCATACAGCTTCCGCCACGAGCAACATTAACTTTTAATTTATTGGCCGGAAGTTCTTCTTTATTTGGTCCCTTTGGATCGATCGCAGGGCTGTTCTTGTAATAGTCGAACTTATACAAATCACTGCAATACTCCCAAACGTTTCCCGTCATATCATAAAGACCAAGTTCATTTGGCTTTAGTAATCCAACGGGATGAGAATTATAAAGTCCTTCTTGAAAATGCCAAGCCACTTCATCCAAATTGTTGCTGCCGCTGAATTTATAATTGTTAGTATTATTGCCCCCTCGTGCTGCAAACTCCCATTCTGCTTCGGTGGGCAAGCGATACTTCTTACCGGTTACCCTATTAAGCTCAGAAATATATTTCAATGCTTCATTAATCCCCGCTCTCACAGGGCAAGTATGACAGAAGTCATCGGGTATTTCGTAACCCCATAATAGGATATTCGTAAAAAACTCCTCTTGCTTTACTTCAAACCTGCTGATATAAAAAGTTGACACAGTAACTTCATGCACAGGAAATTCATCACCCACACATTTAACATCCATACTGCAACCCATTTTAAATCTACCGCCTTCAACCTTTACCATATTGTAATCAATGGACTGAGCATACAATCCATAACCCAACGAATCAGATTGAGCATTGGTCAATGTCACGATTAGCAAACAACAAAAAGCAAAAAGGAAACTCTTAGTCATAGGTTATGCAATTTAGACTTAAATGCCTTCATCAATTCTGGCCATTTTGATTGCATCTAAGGTGGAAAATCCTTGTTCTATATATTTACCAACTTTTCTCCCAATACACTCAAAAACCGCTTTATTTTCAGTCTTTAAAAAAGTAAAACAAAATTTTATGTGAGATATTTTCTCATCTTTTATTTCGAGCATAAGTCCAACTTTAGATTGCTCCGAAAGATCTGAATCTTCTTTAATGATCCTTAGAAATTTTCCATTGTTAAATAAAATAACCGTATTGCCAATCGCACAAAGCAAGCATTGGTCGTATGCAATGTTAGTAATTGTAGTACTCTCAAGCTTTGCTCCGTACCACTTCAAAAATTCTTTCTTATTAACTTCGATGGTTTCAAGTTTCTCATCTTGAATTTGGAAAGAGCCTTTACTATTGAGCAGAGACCTTATGCTTTTAATATCCTTGCGCTGTGTTGCTAATGCAAATTCTTTTGGGAGGTTTTTTGTTCTTGTAATTGTCTCGTTATTCATATTAATCAAATTTTCGTAACAAACATTCCTAAGTCTTTTAACTTAGCTCTATAAAGTAAGTCCATTTTGTAAGTTTAGCATTTAACTCAGGCAGTACTTCGTATTGGTAAAATTTCTGAGCAGATTCCCAGATAGCAACACCATCTTTGACATGATAATTTGAGTAATAAATTCCAGTTTCAGGACAATAGCCACCAGAGTCAATTGGAAAAAGTTGCAATGTTTTCATCTTTTCGTTTTTACAAAGTTTTGCCACAAACGATGATACAAACAAGAAATATTTAAGAAATCGTATTTCTCTAGGTATCTTTTAACAATTCTGTTGTTCTTAACTTTTTGTTTATCTATGATGCTGTTCCTAAATTTAAGGAGAATAAGATAAGCGAGAATAAATAAGAATTCAATAAATAAACATTACAAAATGACTTTAAATCAAATTAAATATGATTTAGGATGTCGAACTTGTAAATCAAGACGGTCTGGAATTTCAATGTTACGTTCTGACAATTCGATTGATTATATGTCAAGAGATCAATTAATAAAAGAGATGAATAATTTTAATGGAATTCAATGTGAAAAGTGTGGGACTTCTGGTAATTGGTTGGTCTTTAAGATACAACTGAATGACAATGATGAAGTCAAAAATCAATTTAAATTGAACATCTTAAAGATAAACGGTGAGGTCTCTATTACTCCCGAAGCTGGATATTTTTCACTTCTTGATATTGACTTTGCTCTAATGAAGATCCTAGAAGAGCTAGATGATATAAATGAACTAAACTATAAATCAAGAGCAAATGGCTCTGCATTTCTAATGGTTGATTTTTTAAATAAAGATCCGTTAACGAGAGTTACAATAATTGATATTGACGGAATATCAATTAAAGATGTAAAGGAATACATAGAAATTTTGAGAAACCAAGATTTAAATAATATTAGAAATTAAGATGCTTCTTTGCCTATTCAATAGCCTCTTGGGTAGAAAGTTCCGGTTTTTTATATTCCTTGACTTTTTCGGCAATACATCAAAATCCGGTAAAACATTAAGCGGTAAAAGTAAGATGATATCAATGTCTTTTGGCATTGATATCCAAGTCAATGAAACCACTTCCAATTAATCCACAATAACATTTTAATTGTCTTATGAAAATTTATTGATAGTTAGTCGTAAAATATCTAATGGCAGAGCTTGTTGTGTATGTTGACAAATCCTGATTGTCGATAAGGCTTAGTTGAAAGAAAAGGATTTTTCTGCACAAATCATTTTTTTCAGTTTTAAAGCGTTGTTCTGCTAGTTTTCTTGCTATTCCAAAATTTTCACTCTTCCTGTAAAGGTCAACCAACATGCAAACGAACTCACCATCATTTTCACAAATCTTCAGTCCAACGCTGTTTGCTATTTGAAACAGCTCAATTGCTTTTATACGGCAAATCCTAGCCTGGATGTGCTTTTCGTCATCATCACAACACCAGGCTGCGTGAAGCATAGCCCATGCGGCATTAATTATACTTCCCTCAGCTTCTAAAATCATTGATTTGCAAAAAAAATTATTTGCACTCTCTGGGTAGTCCAAGTTATCAGCCTGATTTAAATATTCATTACTTTTAATTGTAGCTCGTCCAATTTCAGATATGTTTCCAATATCGCGGTAACAGTATTTGCAATTAGAACACTTTTTTACATACATGCTTTTCATTGCATTTCGGGCATCATCGGATGGCCTTGTATCTAAGTCGTGCGCTCCTAAAGAGTGTGACGAGACCCAATCAAAATACTCTAATTCACTTAAGCAATTGCCACAGGTTATTTTAAATGAGTCAGGAAAATTCATAGTTAATTCTTTTTTGCAATTGCTTATAGCTTTCTGCTAGCCAGTGCTCCTATCAATTGTTATTGTTTTAATTCATTCGTTGTAAAAATATTCTGTGTCGGGATTATTAAATAACTCGTCAGTCCACTTACTCACATACATTGCATTTTGAATTATTATTAAATTTGCAGAAACGGGTGCGGATTTGAAATTACAATTGTTTAAAAAGCAATGAAAATTAAAATTTCCGTACGCTTTGTTAGGGCGATAGTTGAACTGGTTAAATATACCATTGTTCTTTTTCTAACACTGCTTTTCATCTTATATAAGATGATGTAAGCGCAGAAGGTTGGCACCAAAGAGGGTAATTTTGACAAACTGAGAAATTGCGAATTACTTGGTGCCTTCCTGAGAAGGCCTCAGCGCACCCGTTTCTTTTTGCACATTTGTTCATGAATAACATTTGTCATTGAGGCTATTCTGAAAGAGGGTACTCTATTAGTTCTGAAATGTCAAATTTATTTGTTCCGATAGCCGAGTTAATTGCGTTTCTTAAATCCGTCCAGTCAATTTCGCTATTACTTTTTGCAAATGAACCTGCCATGTAGGCATTTTCGATTGACGTACGTAAAACATTGTAATACTCCGCTTGGAAGACGAAAACCGATTCATTTTCGCTTGGTGATTTCTCAACTAGTAGTTGTCCTTTTTTTGGTCTCTGGAAAAGATTTTTCATTAGTGCGACTGTAAAGAAAGTCATTTGCTGCTTAGAAATGTTTTTTACGAAAAATTTATTCTGCGTGTCAGATGCTAATTCATTAAACTTCGAAAATAAGCTCTTTATTTGATTCATGCTTTCAGGTTCTAGTTCTCCTTTTATATAAGGAACATTAGGAGTCGATCCAACATTTACCAATATCGAGAATATTAAAAAATTGGTTCCAGGAATGTTTTCATGGATAAAGTCAATTGTCGCAACAATATCTTCATTGGTGATTTTGTTTGAAAACTTCAGAAATACTTCTTCAATTAATTTTTTAAAACTTAATAATGAACCATCTTCTTCTGTGTAATCCTTAATTAACATGTCCATCATTACCTCACATGTCCTAGTCTTTGTGTCAATTGAAATATCCATGTTCGTTCTATTTATAGACCTACGCTAGTTAGTATTGTTTGCAAATTTGTGTTAAACAAATTTTCTTTTTAGGACTAATCTTCCATTTTCATCCCACCTTTATTGTCAGCGCGACATTGAGCATAACACCTGAATATAAGAATTACACATATTCCAATATCTCATTTTTAAGTCAGGTAACCATGAATTTTCACTTCTCACAAAATCCACCTTTGGCAATCCAAAGTTTTTGAAACTCAAGTTCCAATAACCCTTCGCGCACAGCGGGGTCAAGCTCTATCACCGTATGATCCAGCTCGCCTTTTATTACTAAGATGCCGCCTTCCATATCGCCAAACGTTCCTTCGGCCACAGCATTTCCGGTTTTAATAATTCCCTTCAGGTAGTCGTCATGCTTTTTAAAAATCTCAGGTGCATTTTGAATATTAAACTTGGCAATGTTGGGGAGGTAGCGAATAAACTGGTACGTCACCATTTCATACTTCTCGCCCACCGCACAAGCCGAACCAACTCGTGGAAAGTAAGGCAACACTTCCACACGCCATCGCTCGGCTTGAATACCGGGGTCGGTTTTCAACCACTCCTTTACTTCTGCTGCTGACTTTGATTTAAAAATGAAAATACCTCCACCACCATCGAATGGCCCGGCAGAAATTAACTTTCCTTCTTTGGCCAATCGCTGAATGTTTGCGAGGTGACCATCCATAATTTTTTTTACTTCTGCTTCGGGTAACTCTGCTTTATCTGTTCGCTTGTTCAGAAAAACAAAAATCAGTTCGGGGCTTTCCTCCAACACACTTCCCTTGGTCTGTGGCCCCACAGACCGAAAGCAAGTTGGATGGCTTGTGAGGACACAAGCCATGGAGGGAAAGAAAGTGCCAGTAGTATGGTTTGTGGAGACACAAACCATGGAGGAGAGTTTAGGGCTTAGTGCATATAATGCATAAGTACTTAAAATGAATACAAGGGTTGCAAAGCGTTTGATCATAACAGGAAATTACAAAAAATCTTTAGTTGATTTGAATAGCAATAGCTAGCCCTTGACCTGTGTCCTCACAGATCGAAGGTCTGGTCTGTGAGACACAGACCATTAAAGAAATGTGACTGTACTTAAAATGCCCCGGAGGGGCAACCTCTTTGTAGATTGTGCAGGGATTTCATTTTACCCCGGAGGGGTAAACCCTATGTATTCATTTTCATGTAGCTAGGTTGCCCCTCTGGGGCAATTCTAAATTGCATAACCCGCTACAGATGTGTTACGCCTCTGGCATAAAGCAATGTGGAAGCACAGATGTTTTGAGATCACGTTCGACCCCAACGGGGTCGGATCTTTATAGATATATTATAAATGCTATAAACATTCGACTCCTTCGGAGTCGAACAAAAGACAATTCGTCAAATTGGTTCGTGGGAAACGCGAACCAAGGGGAAAGGGCAAGCTCTTTGTAGATTGTGATCAAGAATTATTTTACCCAGGAGGGATAACCTAATATCCACTTCATGAAGCTTAGGTTGCCCCTCCGAGGCAATATTTAAATTCTATACCCATCTACAAATAGGTTACGCCTCTGGCGTAAAACAATCCCTCAGATATCTAGAGTCGAAAAAATCTAATTCGGTTATCATACGCTTTGCCCCTGCGGGGCAATCTGTTTGTAGAATGTTATTCAAAGATTTTATTTTACCCCAGAGGGGTAACCTAATTCCTGTTTGCGTTTCTGGCGACTTATCAACAACACCCCCAACAAAATCATTGCAGTACCTACTAATTGTAAAAAATAAATGTGCTCATCTAAAAATATGTACGCCATAATAATAGTTGATACCGGGCCAATGCTCCCCACAATAGCTGCATTATCAGACCCAATTCGTTTTATTCCTTCTACAACCAGATAAGAAGGAACAACGGTTGAGATAATCGCCATTAAAAAACTATAGAAATACACGGTGCCCGAAAAATGAAATAGGGAAACATCACTGGTTATAAAAAAATGAGTCAGCACACCAATGGAGGCAAAGCACATGGCGTAGCTATTAAACTTAGCGGCACCCAACAACGGAATTAATCTTCCACTCCCAACAATATAAGCAGCAAACGTAAACGCACAAATGAAAATTAAAATAGAACCGAATATGAAGTTGTCACTTTGCTGTGAATTGAAATCTACTTCGCCAAAGAAAGCAATTAACAATCCCACATAGGTAACAATAAGCGCCAGCCATTGAATAGGTTTTATCTTCTCCTTAAAAATTACTGCCGACATTAACAATACAAGCGTGGGGTAAACAAACAAAATCAAGCGCTCAATACTGGCCGATACATACTGCAATCCTAAAAAGTCGAGCAAGCTGCTAACATAATAGCCGAGGCACCCAATGATAGCAACACTCACCCATTGTTTTCTGGTAAAGCGCACATTGGTTTGTTTACTAGAAGATGTAAACGCATAGGCAATAAAAAATGGTAACGAAAAAATCATGCGTAACGCCAGCAATGAAATGGTGTCCACTTCTGTATCGCGATAAGCAAGTTTTACCAAAATGGCTTTCGTTGAAAAACAGATGGCGCCCAACAAGGCAATGACAACACCACTTATAAAGTAATCTCCACTCTTACTTTGTGTCATGGTTTGCCCGTCACCGCTTTCACTAACTTCATCAAGTCAGCTTCATTATTATATACATTGGGCGAAATACGAATGGCATTTCCCCGGAAGGAAACTGAAATTTTATTTTTTCTGATGCTGGCCTTCACTTGGTCAATGGATTTATTTTCCGGCAAACGAACACCAAACAAATGATGACCTCGATACTTTTCATCCTCCACCCAAAAACCTGCCGTCTTTAAAAGTTGAATTGGTTTTTTCGTAATGGCGGCTGTATACTGTTGAATGGCTTTAGGCTTCCATTGATTGATTTGCTTCAATGCCTCAAGCAACATAGGAACTAAAATAAAATTGCTGTGCTCACCCATTTCATAGCGAAGCGCTCCGGGTTGATAGTCGCTTTCATAATTCACGAGCGAAGCAAAATCTTCGCTGTGTAAACGATTGATCCAGTTTTCTTCTACTGGCTTTCCGCTATCAAAATATTCTCCGTAGTAAGCAAGACCTAATGAATAAGGACCCATTAACCACTTATACCCTCCACAGATCAATGCATCGGGTTGAATCTGTTCAACATTAAAAGGCAAAGCCCCCACCGATTGTGTTCCATCAATCACAAGCAAAGCACCTACTTCACGCGTTCTCATTCGTATTGCTACTAAATCAAACTTAGTTCCGTCCGCCCAATGCACGTTACCCAACGCAACAAGTTTCGTGTTTTTATCAATTGCTTCCAGAATGAGTTCGTTCCATTGCTTGCCGCGATTCTTAAGTGTATCCGGAGGTGATACGATTTTTAATTTCACTCCGGTATCATGATGCAAGCGGTGCCATGGATAATAGTTGCTCGGAAATTGTTCACCCGTTACAACGATATTATCAAACTGGGTAACTTTTATGTTCTTCATTACATTGGCCATTCCATACGACACGGAAGGGATCAACACAACTCTATTTGATTCGCAGTTGATCAACGTTGAAAATTCTTTTCGCACCAATTCCGTATCCGAAAAAAAGTCGTCTACAGAAACGCCTGCCGGATTTCGCTTCTTTAAAATTCCAGCCATGCCTTGCTTCTCAACTTTTTTAAGAAGCGGGCTCATGTAAGCACAGTTTAAGTACGTTCCTGTTGCTGGCAGCGAAAACTTTGATCGTTGATTTGAAATCATTATGGATACTTTAGTGTTACGAATTAATTTCTTTTAAACTTAATCTAATTCTTAGGCAAATTAAACCCAGAGTTACCAATTTTGTCCAACGGACATACATATCATACGATCTAACTCATGCAGGCTAAATCTGAATTTTATAAAGGCATTGAATTTATTCGCATCTCTATGTTGCCTACCGATCAAAAAGAAATCCTCATCAGTCTCAGTCCCGATAAGGTTATTAAAATTTTGAAAGACGATGTTCTGCTGCCGGATTGCATTCTTTACTCAGACTATCTCGCCTGGTTCAACGTGTATCAGCAGGTTCCAATAATTACTAATCGCAAGCAACCTGCAGTTGCTGTTGATTTCTCCCTTCATAAAAATTAATTCCAAACTCCTTCCGGGATTATTTCGACAACATTACCAATAGGATCATTGAAGTAAAAAGATTCCTGCCCATTCTTCCACACCAGTGTGTCAGTGATTTTAATTCCTTTGTTCAGGATTTCTTCTTTGTACTGTTGATACACTTCAGGAGCTACTTCTAGAGCAAAATGGTATTTGCCTTCCGAGAAATGAGGCGGGGGACTTGTCTTCAATCGGGAATCATCTGGGTTAAAGCACAAGAGAACGCTAGTGCCAGCCCGGAAAAAAATATGCTTGCCTTCCACTTCACTAATAATAGGCAAATCCAGCATGTGGTGATAGAAAGACTTGGCCAAAATCAGGTCATTAAAATAGATACAGGTTTCTTTAATCTGCTTGAATTTCATAGGCATAGATGTACAATTTTATGTTTAGCTAACATGGAAGAGTTCTTTTTTGTGTTGCTATTTGGTTGAAAATCTGATCATTAGAAAGCACTAAGAAAAAAGGTTCATTCTTAACTGCCTAATAGTTGTCCACAAAGAACTGATTAACGACAATGGACGTAACTAACTGATATTCTGAGTTATAAGGCATAACAGTATGGTAATGTGTATAACTATTGAATTTTGTGGAATACTATTTTGCTCGATTTTTGGTTAATTCTAACTGCTTGAATTCTACCCTATTACTTATTTTCTTTCATTCAACTTACATGGCTATTTTTACAAACACAAAGAACCTAATTGATCTAACTTCGTTTCGAAAATTATGAAAAGACTACTTTCTGTTATCGTTCTTTCAGTAGGACTAGGGTCAACGCTCCTTTTTGCACAAAAAGCTGAGCAGATTAAGCTCAAAGACCTGCAGGAAGTGATCAACTCACCTACCGAGCATATACAGGTCATTAACTTTTGGGCTACCTGGTGTGCACCGTGCGTAAAGGAAATGCCTCTGTTCGAAAAACTGAATGCTGAGAATAAAAATGTAGACGTTACGTTGGTGAGTATGGATTATGATTTAGATCCCAATCCCGAAAAGGTGCATCGGTTTATGGCTCGAAAGAAACTTCAATCCAAGGTGGTAATCTTGGCTGAAAGTGATCCAAACAGTTGGATTGATAAGATTGATAAAAACTGGGAAGGAGCTTTGCCTGCTACGTTGGTGATAAATACCAAAACAGGAAAGCGCAAACTTGTGCAGCAGGAATTGCATGAAGGTGAATTGGAAAAATTGATTGAGGAAGTTAAAAATTAACGTTATGAAAAAAGTATGGTTGAT